>NZ_JBDZDI010000030.1:0-48365 GCF_040044975.1 Gordonia oleivorans | reverse complement strand
CGCGGCAACTCCAGATACTCCCGGACATAGGCTGTGATCTCAGCGATCGTGTAACCAGCACTAATACTCATGTTGTGAACCTCCTCCTCGGAAGTGACTCACACCCAGATTGGCATACAACGGTCAACGTCGGGCAGAGCGCTGTGAACGCAGAACAGAGCGCTGTCAGTGGTGGGGAGGGCGCTGTCAGCGGTGGCGAGAGCGCTGTCAACGCAGCGGGGCGAGATCGGCAGCGGTCGCCGGGTAGAATCGCACGTCGTGACCCTGCGCCTGTATGACACCGCCACCCGAGAGGTACGCGACTTCGTTCCGTTGTCGCCCGGGCATGTGTCGATTTACCTGTGTGGCGCCACCGTTCAGGGAGTGCCGCACATCGGTCACGTTCGCAGCGGTATCGCCTTCGACATCCTGCGCCGTTGGCTGCTGCATCGCGACGACGACGTGCTCTTCATCCGCAATGTCACCGACATCGACGACAAGATCCTGCGCAAGGCCGCCGACCATGATCGTCCGTGGTGGGAGTGGGCGGCCACCCATGAGCGGGAGTTCTCCTCGGCCTACGACGCGCTCGGCGTGCTCCCGCCGTCGGGGGAACCACGCGCGACGGGCTTCGTCACACAGATGGTCGAGTACATGGAGCGCCTGATCGACCGTGGCCACGCCTACGCCGCCGACGGCAACGTCTACTTCGACGTGCGTTCACTGCCCGACTACGGGGCACTGTCCGGGCACAAGCTCGACGACGTGCACCAGGGCGAGAGCGCCGGTACCGGCAAACGTGATCCGCGGGACTTCACGCTGTGGAAGGCGGCCAAGCCCGACGAACCCTCCTGGCCGACCCCGTGGGGACGCGGCCGTCCGGGCTGGCATCTGGAATGCTCGGCGATGGCCACCTCACTGCTCGGTGCCGAGTTCGACATCCATTGCGGTGGAATGGATCTCATCTTCCCGCATCACGAGAACGAGATCGCCCAGGCGCATGGCGCCGGTGACCCGTTCGCGCGGTACTGGCTGCACAACGGCTGGGTCACCATGGGTGGGGAGAAGATGAGCAAATCGCTCGGCAACGTCGTGTCGATCCCGGCGATGCTGTCGCGGATGCGTCCGGTGGAGCTGCGCTACTACCTCGGCAGCGCACATTATCGGTCGATGCTGGAGTACTCCGACGGCGCGCTCACCGAGGCCGCCGCCGGTTACCGTCGCGTCGAATCCTTTGTGGAGCGCGTGAATTCGCGCGTCGGCGACGTCGCGATCGGCGAGATCGCCGCCGACTTCGCGACCGCCCTCGACGACGACCTCGGCGTGCCCGCCGCATTGGCCGCGATCCACAACACGGTGCGGGCCGGCAACACCGCACTCGACGGTGGCGACGGCCCCGCGGCCCTGGCCGCGGCGTCGTCGGTGCGGGCCATGATGAGCATTCTCGGCGTCGATCCTCTTGATGCGCACTGGCATTCGGACGCCGCCGACGATTCGGCCGCCACCTCGGCGCTGGATGTCCTGGTGCGGGCGGAGTTGACCCGTCGTGCTCAGGCGCGGACGGACAAGGATTGGGCGACCGCCGACGCGGTGCGAGACCGGCTGGCCGAGGCCGGTATCGAAGTGACCGACACCCCCGATGGGGCCCAGTGGAGCTTGAAAGGTCGGGAGTAGATGGCGGGCAATTCCAAACGTAAAGGCGCCGTTCGTAAGACGGGGTCGAAGAAGGGGCAGGTCGTCGGCTCCGGTGGTCAGCGTCGTCGTGGCCTGGAAGGTCGCGGCGCCACCCCGAAGGCGGTCGACCGGTCCTACCATCCGGCGCACAAGCGGGCCAAGGCTGCGTCGAAAACCGCTGCGGGACGACCGAAGTCGCGCGCCAAGGACGACGGTCCCGAGTACGTTCTCGGGCGTAACCCGGTGGTCGAGTGTCTGCGCGCCGAGGTTCCGGCGACCGCACTGTACGTCGTCACCGGCGGCGATCCCGACGACCGCGTCGCCGAGGCCGTGCAGATGGCCGGTGACCGCGGCATCACCATCCTCGAGGTCGGTAAGGGTGAACTGGATCGCTTGTCGGCGAACGGCTTACACCAGGGTGTCGCGCTGCAGGTGCCCGAGTACCGCTACGCCCATCCCGACGACCTGATGCGCGATGCCATCAACAGTGGCACCCCGCCGCTGCTGGTCGCGCTCGACAACATCACCGATCCCCGCAACCTCGGGGCGGTCATCCGTTCCGTGGCGGCCTTCGGCGGTCACGGGGTGCTGATCCCGCAACGTCGGAGTGCGTCGGTCACCGCGGTCGCGTGGCGGACCTCCGCCGGTGCCGCGGCCCGGCTCCCCGTCGCGCAGGCGCCGAATCTCACTCGCACACTCAAGGAGTGGGCCGCAACGGGCGCTCAGCTGGTCGGCCTCGACGCCGAGGGTGATGTGACCCTGGATGACTACGACGGCACCGGCCCCACCGTCATCGTCGTCGGCTCCGAGGGTAAGGGGCTGTCGCGGTTGGTGCGTGAGACCTGCGACTCGATCCTGTCCATCCCGATGGCCGGCGACGTCGAAAGCCTCAACGCGTCGGTGGCCGCGGGCGTCGTGCTCGCCGAGTTCGCGCGGCAGCGTCGGATCGGGTAGCGCCCACTCGACGCGGAACGGCGCCCACTCGACGGGAAAGGGCGCACACTCGACGGGGAACGGCGCCCACTCGACGGGAGACGGCGCACACTCGACGGGAGACGGCGCACACTCGACGGGAGACGGCGCACACTCGACGGGAAACGGCGCCCACTCGACGGGAAACGGCGCAGCCGCTCAGCCGGCGCTGATCTCGATTCCCGAGCGCCGCAACGACTCCCGCACATGACGGGCGTGCGCGACGGCACCGGGGGTGTCGCCGTGCAGACAGATGGATTCCGCCGACACCGTGACCACCGCGCCGTCGACGGCCACCAGGGAGCCCGTCTCGACCAGGCGCAGCACCCGTTCGGCGATCTCGGAGCTGTCGGTGAGCACCGCTCCCGGTTCCGAACGTGACACCAGGGTGCCCTCCGGGGTGTAGGCGCGATCGGCGAAGGCCTCGGCGATCACTGGCAGCCCGGCGTCGGTCGCCCGGCGCAGCACCGGTGAATCGGCCAGACCCATCAGCGGCAGATCGCCGCCGAACTCGCGCAGCGCGGCGATCACCGCATCCGCCTGCCGTTCGTGGTGCACGATCGTGTTGTAAAGCGCCCCATGGGGTTTGACGTAGGTGACCGACGTGCCCGCCGCCCGGGCGATGGCGTCGAGGGCGCCGATCTGATAGACGAGGTCGGCGATGAGCTCGGCGGGGGCGATGTCCATGAAGCGACGCCCGAATCCGGCGCGATCGGGATAGGAGACCTGCGCACCCACCCGCACCCCCGACGCCGCGGCGGCCCGGCACGTCGCCAGCAGCTCGGCCGGGGTGCCCGCGTGGAACCCGCAGGCGACGTTGGCGCTGGTGACGATCTCCAGCATCGCGTCGTCGTCGCCGACGCCCTCGCCGAGATCGGCGTTGAGGTCGATGCGCGACGGCGCGTCCGCGGTGTGTGAGGTCACGGCCGCAGTGTAGGTCGCGACCCGGGTCGGGCGCATACCACCGCAGCGCGTACACCGCCGGAGTACGCATCTGACCGCGCGGTAGATTCGGGGGCATGGCTCTGATCGACACCAAGGTGACCACAACCGACGGCATCGTCGGTGGCGTCCGCGGTCGCCGCACCCGCCGCGGCACCATCAGCTGGCGCGGTATCCCGTATGCGGCCCCACCGGTGGGTAGCGGACGATTCGACGCCCCGCAGCCGGTCACCCCGTGGAACGGGGTGCGCTGGTGCACCGCGTTCGGTGACGCGGCCGTCCAGGACAAGCTGCTGACCGCGACCGGTCCGGGCCGGTTCCAGCCGGTCAGCGAGGACTGCCTGACCCTCAACGTCTTCTCCCCGGAGACCGAGTCCACCACACCCCGCCCGGTGATGGTGTTCATCCATGGCGGCGCCTACATCCTCGGAACCGCCGCCACCCCGCTGTACGACGGCACGCACCTGGCACGGTCGCAGGACGTCATCGTCGTCACCATCCAGTACCGGTTCGGGCCGTTCGGGATGCTCGACTTCAGCGGATATTCGACCCCGGAGCGGCACTTCGACGAGAATCCCGGTCTCAAGGACCACATCGCCGCCCTGCACTGGGTGCAACGCAACATCGGAGCCTTCGGCGGTGACCCCGACAACGTGACGATCTTCGGGGAGAGCGCCGGCGGATCGTCGGTGCTGATGCTCCTGGCCGCCCCCGCCGCCCGGGGACTGTTCGCGCGCGGCATCGCCGAGAGCCCGGCCGCCGATCTGACCATCTCCAAGGACAGCGCGGCGGTGTTCGCCGACGAATACCTGCGGTTGCTCGCCGATCCGGCGCGTCGCCGGGCCGGCGCCGGCGCCGACGAGCAGCGTGAGCCGATCACGCCGGCCGAGGCCGCCCGCCTCCTCGACGGGGCGTCGCCGACGCAGCTGCACAAGGCGGGGATGCGGTTGATGAAGTTCGCGCGCAACGCCCCCACCCCGATGGAACCGGTGCCCTTCGGCCCGGTGTACGGGGGCGAATCGCTGCCGTATTCACCGCTCGAGGCCGCCCGTAAGGGCCAGACCGCCGCGGTGCCGCTGATCATCGGGACCAACCGGGACGAGGGCCTGCTGTTCGACAAGTTCTGGAACATGCTGCCCGAACCGGAGCAGACGCTGCTGGCGGTGCAGGACAACGCGGCCCGCGACGCCATCATGAACAGTTACGCCGGCGGTGCCGCCGATCGTGTCCGGTTGGCCGCCGACGGCATCTTCTGGGCGCCGGTCACCGGCTTTGCCGACCTGTACCGCGCCATCGCCCCCACCTACGTCTACCGATTCGACTTCCACACCAAGGCGCTGGCCAAGGTCGGCGTCGGCGCCACCCACGCCACCGAACTGTTCGCCGTGTTCGGCGCCTACCGCACCCCGACATTCGCCGGTCTGGCCGCCGGCGATTGGCGTGCGGCCGGCGCGATGATCGAGCAAGTCCAGTCACGCTGGGGCGATTTCGCCCGTGGCGGGGAGCCGGGCGAGTGGCCCCGCTACACCGAGGAACACCGCGAGGTGCTGATCCTCGACCGTCGCGTCCGCGTCGAATCCGATCCGGATGCGACGCGCCGGGAGGCCTGGGACCGAGGTCGAGCCCTCGTCCTGCTGACCGGTGACGGCGACACCGAAGCACCTGCGCCCGCCGACCTCACGGACTCCACTCCCGCGGGGGCTCTGCTGCCAGAAACGACGACACCAGCGGATTGACGAGATCGGGGGCCTCGATCGGCAGGATGTGAGTGCCCGGCAGCACCGCGAACCTGCCGTTCGGCAGGGTGCGTGCCAATGCGAGGCTGTGCTCGAGGCGCACCACCCCGCGGTCGGCGGCGAGCACCAAAGTCGGTGCCGTGACGGTGGCGAATTCGGCCAGCGGATACTCGGGCCCGTCCCGCAGCAGGGCTTCGGATTTGCGGTAGATCTCGTCGAAATGATCTGGCCTGTCCGGACTTTCGGCCTGGTATCCCTCGCGGAGGAATTCGACGAGGGCGGGATCGCGCGCGGCGAGGCGGTCGAAGAAGCCGGCCGCGGCCCGACCGTCGGAGTTCATGTAGTGGCACATCAGTACCACCCGGGAGACGAGGTCGGGGCGGGCCCGGGCCACCAGCAATGCGCGCACCGCGCCGTCGCTCCACCCGACGAGGTGCGCCGGCCGGCCGACCACCGACTCCAGGTAGGCGATGGTCTGCGCGGTCATCGCCTCCATCGACCAGTCCGCGTCGACGTCCGGGCTGTGGCCGTGACCGGTCAATTCGGGGACGTGCAGCCGTAATCCGGCGTCGCTCAGCCCGGCGATCTGGGCACCCCACGTGGCCGCCGAGGCGAACGCGCCGTGCAGCAGGACCGTCGGGGCGCCGGCGGGGTCGCCACCGCAGAAATGCCACATCAGGTTTCCGTCGACGTCGACGTAGGAGCCGCCGTCGACGGTGTCGCCGGCATGGATGGTGTGTGCGGTGCCGACGGCGTGCGCGGCGCCGGTCGATGAGGACGCCGAGCGATTCTCAGGCATCGGCGACAGCAGGATCGAGCAGAAAAACGGGCAGAACGAGGGCTTGCATGAGGCCCATGCTCCGGACCCGCAATGTCTCACCGAGAACGATTCGGACTCGAAACGGCAACACTCGCTGTGGTCTGTCACATCCCGGCGAAGACGCGATCGTAGAAGCAACGCAAGCCGAATCATTACGCGATAGCGTGAACCCACACCGTTGGTGGGGGGCCTGATCCGAAGGAAGCATGAACGTCGTCCTGCGAAGTTCTCCTTTGTTGCGTGCTCTGGCTGTGAGTCTGCTCGTCGTGGCGATGGCGGCTGCGCCCGCCGTCGGCGTCGCCGCCGCGGCACCGGGTGACCCACCGCCGCCCCTGTCGCTGGACTCGCTCGGATCGTCGTCGGCGATCACCTTTCCCGGTCAGCAGGGACAGGTCAGCCTGTCGATCCCGGTCCCGCAGAACCTCACCCCCGATGTCCTGCGCGGCGTGACGTCGGTGCCGCCGTTCGTCACCGGTGGTGAGGTCGACGTCTATCAGGGGGAGCGGCTGATCTCCCGGACCCCGGTCGATCCGGCCCCGAACTCGCCGATCACGCTGCCCCTGCGCGGCCTGACCACCGACGGCAATGCCGCCGACATCACGCTGCGGTCGTATCTGACGGTGGACGGACTGTGCCGGTTCGATCCCGACAACGCTTTCCGGCTGACCGGCACCACGGTGACCTTCACCGGACGTGAGGCGATCCCGACCACCGTGGCACAGTTCCTGCCGCCGATCCTGCGCAACCTGTCGATCATCATCCCCGACGATGTGCAGCAGGCCGAAGGCGCCGCCGCGGTGAACCTCGCCGCCGCCGTCACCTCGCACTACCGCACCGCGCAACTCGGCATCACCACCGTCGCGCGGCCGCGTTCGGACCTGACGCCGACCACCGCGCCCGGACCGCTGGAACGGCAGATCGTCGTCGACTCGTCGGCCCCGACGGGCCTGACCCTGCGGGACGGCCCGGAGGGATCGAAGTACCTGGTCATCGGTGGTTCCGGCGATGACCTGGTGACGCAGAGTGAGTTCCTGACGACCGACCTCGACGCGATCGCGCTGAGCTCGTCGGCGGTCGCCGGACCGCTCTACGACGCTCCGCAACTCACGCCGGACGTCCAGACGCTCGCCGACCTGGGGGTCAGTGACCAGAGCGTGACGTCGTCGGCGTGGCCGAGCCTCACCTTCGGTGTCGACCAGACGCGCCTGGGTCGCCCGTCGACGAACATCCGGGTGCAGTTGACGGGTACCTACGCCCCGGCCGGTGGCGACAGCGCGGTGATCTCGGTGCGGATCGGTGACCGCGTGATCGCGACGCTGCCGACCGATTCGTCGGGGACCTACAACAGCTGGGTCGACATCCCGAACGAGCTCGCCGCGCGCTACACCGAGGTCACCGTGACCCTGGAACGCAACGGCCTCCTCGAGGGCTGCGGCAACGGCACCCGCGCGAACCTCACGTTGAGTTCGACCGGGCAGATCACCTCCGACGTGGCCGATCCGCCGCAGCCGTCGGGTCTCGGATCGGTACCGCAATCGCTGATGCCGTGGACGCAGATGGCCTGGACGACCGGTGATGCCGCCGACGTCGCGCGCGGAGTGGAGATCGCTGCCGGGCTGCAGCGTATCTCGGTGGTCCCGTTGGGGATTCGTGTGGTGTCGATGTCGGAGGCCTCGTCCTCGCAGCTGCCGGCCATCCTGATCAGCGCCGAGGGCAAGGACATACCGGACATCGACCTTCCGGTCAGCGCCGACGGCGGTGAGGTCACGGTGCGGTCGTCGTCGGGTTCCACCTCCTCGGTGACGCTGGATCCGGCGCTGCGCTACGGCGTGCTGCAGGCGACGCGGTCGGGTGATCGGACGGTGTTGTTGGCCAGTTCCACCGGCGATGCGCGAGACCTCGACGAACTGCTCGACTGGTTGGACGATGAGAACCGGTGGACGTCGGTCTCCGAGGACGCGATCGTCAAGGTCCGTGATCGGCAGCCGCTCTACATCGATGCGGAGAAGGCCGCCCCGGCCCCGCCGAAGGAAACCGCGAGCATCCAGGAGACCCTCGGCCTGGTTCTCGCCGTGGCCGCCGGTGCGGGGATTCTGGCCGGAGCGGTGATCCTCGTGGAGATCGCGCGGCGCCGACGTGGAACGCGGCGGGATTCGGAGTCCGGTTCGTCGGAAGATGCTGTGTCCGAACCAGATACGGTGGACGGCGGTGCGCCGGGTAGCGCTGGACCGGACACCGACGCGCCGGACACCGACGCACCGGGCACCGCTGCACCGGATCCGGGCACGCCCGACACCGATCGGTGATCGCCGCGTCATGACGGCGATCGCACCGCCCACCGAGGCGTCGCAGGGCAGCACACCGGTCGCGTGGCTGCGCACCAACCCGGGGGTGCTCACGCTGCGGTGGGTGGCGCTCGTGGCGCTGACGTCGATCGCGTTCTGGCGCACCATCGTCGCGGTCGTGGACGAGATGCGGTCGCTGACCATCATCATCTGTGTGCCGGTGCTGATCGTGCTGGCGATCATCGCGGCGATCGGCAAATCCTGGCGCCGGGCTCCGGAGCCGCCGATCTATGACCGGCAGACCGACGTGATCGTCGGGTTGGTCATCATGCTGATCGCGGTGGCGGTACAGGTCATGGTCAACCCGCGGTACGGGCAGGCCTACCTCACCACCCACATGGATCTGCTGGCGTTGTGGCTCTTCTTCCTCGCGGCGTCGATCGTGATGTTCGGGTTGCGGCCGGTCTCCCGGTACCGCTGGGTGTGGTTGCTGGCGTTGCTGATCTGGCCGGTCCCGGTGCGGGTGGTGATCCTGACCTTCGGTGGCGGACCGGTGGTCGCCGGTGCGGTGATGGTGGTGCTGGCCGCGGTGGCCACTCTGATCACTGTCGGAAGGTCCGGGCGCCGCGGCGCGATCGGTGCAGGTGTGGCGCTGATCGTGGGAATGATCCTGCTGTTCATCGGTGATGCGCTGTTGCCCGGGACCCGTCGCGCGTGGCTGGTGGTGATCCCCGCGATCGGCTCCACCCTGGTCGCCTCGATCACCATGTACGTCGACTACCGGGTGCGGCACCGCCTCGGATGGACCCCACTGGGGCGCGGGGTGCATCCGCCGACGCTCGCCCGCGTCGGCCGCCCGGCGTTCGTACTGATCGCGGTGTCGGTGCTGCTCGCCTTCGTCCCGGTCCCGGTCAAGGTGGGCGTCTGGCCCAGCCAGACCATCCCGGGGATGCCGCTCGGGCAACCACTGGCCATACCGGCGGACTGGCGTCAGGAGAGCGTGCAGCGCTACCCGTGGGTCACCAAGCTCTACGGCAGTGCCTCGGTGATGTACCGGCAGCTGGTGATTCAGGCGCAGGGCAGCCCCGAGTTCGACAAACAGTCGCGACCGCGTCGCGTCGCCGTCGACAGCGTCGACACCGCACGTCCCCTGTCCATGCAGGTCTACCCGTACATCTTCCGTTATGACCTCGTCGGTGAACGGGCCAGCAAATCCCAGGAGATCCCGATGCCGCACGGGGTGCGCGCCTGGATGTGGTCCATCGTCGATGACGCCCGCTACCTCAGCTACACGGTGGTCTCCTGGTGGTGGAACAACGGCTCCAAGGCCCAGCAGGTGATCCTGTGGGCGGTCGACAACCACGAGGACGACGCAAACTTCGTCCAACCGCAGTTCACCATCGGCCAGAACCTGAACACGATGTTCACGGTGCTGTTCCGCGGCAACGCCTCCATCGAGGACTCCACGCCCACCTTCAAGGATCGCGACCTGCTGCAGTCGCTGGCCTGGGGCATCGTCGACGTGCAGGTGGACCTCGCACGGCAGGAGACGGGGACATGAGTGCCGGTGCGCAGCGGCGCGTGGTGACGCAGACGCCGGTGCCGGATCCCCGTGCGCGGTGCACCCGGCCGCAACGGGAAGTGCGTGACCTGCTGGTCGACGAGGCGTATCGGGCCGACGCGCTGCACGACGCCGTCGAACGACTCCGTGACGCCGATCCAACGATGTCGGCGTCGGTGGCGTTCAGCCGGCCGCAGAAGTGGGGCGGAATCGCGGCGCTCGTGCTGATCGCGATCCTGACCATCCTGTTTCCGGTGCCGACGCTGGCCACGGTGGTCGGTGCGGCGACCGTCGTCTATGTGGTCGCCCTGATCGACCGGCTGATCATCTTCCGGCGGGGACTGGTCAACGGCGCCATCCGGGTCACCGACGAGCAGGCCCGCGCGATCGCCGACGACGACCTGCCCGCCTACACCGTCCTGGTACCCGCATACGGTGAGCCGGAGGTGGTCGGCGACCTCATCGAGGCCGTCGAGGCCATCGAGTATCCCCGCGACAAACTGCAGGTGCTGCTGCTGCTCGAGGAGGACGACGAACCGACCATCGTGGCCGCGCGGGCCATGGAGGACGAACGCGGCGTGGTCACCGTGGTGCTGACGCCGCCGGCGCAGCCGCGCACCAAACCGAAGGCCTGCAACTACGGCATGCACTTCGCCACCGGCGACATCGTCACCATCTTCGACGCCGAGGACAAACCGGATCCCCTCCAATTACGCAGGGCGGTCTGGGTTTTCCAGAACATCGACGACGACTCGGTGGTGTGCGTACAGGGGAAGCTGAGTTTCCACAACGCCACCGACAACATCCTGACCCGCTGGTTCACCGCCGACTACGGCATCTGGTTCGGGTTCCTGCTGCCCGGCATGATGGTCAGCCGGGCCCCGATCCCGTTGGGCGGCACGTCGAATCACTTCAAACGCGACGAACTCGACACCATCGGCGCGTGGGATCCGTTCAACGTCACCGAGGACGCCGACCTCGGGGTGCGGATCTCCGACAGTGGTTTTCGCACCGCGGTGCTGGATTCGGTGACCTTGGAGGAGGCCAATGTCGATGCGATCAACTGGGTTCGGCAGCGGTCGCGGTGGTACAAGGGCTACATGCAGACCTGGCTGGTGCACATGCGCCGGCCGAGGCAGTTGTGGCGCATCCTCGGGCCGATCGCCTGGCTGCGGTTCACCCTGCTGATCGCCGGGACGCCGCTGATCGCATGTATGAACATGGTGTTCTGGCTCATCCTGGTGATGTGGATCGCCGGGCAGCCACCGGTCATCGGTGAACTGTTCTGGGGGCCGATCTATTACCTGTCGCTGATCTCGTTGATCTTCGGCAACGGTGCCGCCCTGTACATGAATCTGATGGCCATCCGCGAGGAGGGTCGCAGCGAGTTGCTGCTCTCCGCTCTTCTGGTGCCGGCGTACTGGTTCTTGATGAGTGTGGCCGCGATCAAAGGGATGTGGCAGATCCTGTTCAATCCGTCGTACTGGGAGAAGACCTTTCACGGATTGTCGACGGCTACCCCGAAATCGGGTGCCGAGCCGGCGGACGACGGGGAGGGGGCACCATGACCCGCAATCGGGTGATCGCGCTCTTCGTCGTCATGTTCGCGATCTACCTCGGTGTCGGTCTCTACCTGGCCGTCGGCGTGCACTTCTACTTCGGTGATGCACTCTCCCGGGTGCAGTCGGCGCAGAGCGTGTTGTTCAGTCGCTCACCGCATCTGGCCGCAATCGGCTTCATCTTCACCCCGATGACCGCGATCGTGCAACTGCCGCTCACCGCGCTCACGCCGTGGATACCGCAGATGACCACCGATGCGGTGTCGGCGGTGGTGATGTCGGCGGCGTTCATGGCCGGGTCGGTGGTTCAGGTGTCCGGCATCGCCCGCGACCGCGGTCTCGACCGGGTGGTGGCCACCCTGATCACGGTCTGCTATGCGCTCAACCCGATGATCGTGCTGTACGGCGCCAACGGGATGAGTGAGGCCCCGTACCTGTTCTTCCTCGCCTGGGCGGCGCGCCGGCTGATGCGGTGGGTCGACACCGACGACGTCCACGAACTCGCCGTCGCCGGAATCGCTTTGGCCTTCGGCTATCTCACCCGCTACGACGGTGGTGCGGCGTCACTGGCCGCGGCGCTCGTCGTCGCATGGGTGACCTATCGGCGTACCGACACCGGCAAACGGATCAGCCGGGTGATGCTCGACGTGGTGCTGGTGGTGTCGCCGTCGGCGCTGGCCTTCCTCGGCTGGGCCTTCGCCAGCTGGCTGATCACCGGAAACGCGTTCGCGCAGTTCACCTCCGAATACGGCAATGCGGCGATCATCGAGCAGTCCGGCGGTAGCGGATCGTCGACGGTCAGCGAGGCCCTGTGGTTCTCGACGGTGGAACTGGCGATCCTGGCACCGCTGTTGCCGTTGCTGGGGGCGTTGGTCATCGGCATCCGGGTGGCGCGGCGGCGCATCCAGCCGTTGTTGCCGCCGCTGCTGATGATCGGCGCGGTGCTGTTCTTCCAGGTCTACAGTTACGCACGGGGATCCACCTTCGGGTTCCTGCGGTTCTACATGACGGTGATCGTGCTCGGCGCCATCGTCGCCCTGATCTCGGTACCCGCCCGCCGGCATCCGCCGTTCCGTCGGGAGGGACTGCATGCCGCCCTACCGCCGGTACGTCGGCGGGGTTCGCGGCGCGGCGTGTACGTCTTCGCCTCGGTGTTCGCGATCATCGTGATGACCGTCGCGCTGCCGACCACCGCATACGGGATGACGTCGCCGAAGTTCGCGCCGCAGGAGTTCGCGATCGGGTCGATCGTCTGGCCGCGCCCGGACTCGGTCTCGCAGCGCCACCTCGACGAACAGGAGGTGGTGCGGACCTTCTCCACCGAACGCACGCTCGCCGAATACCTTGACTCCCTGAATCTTCCGGACGGCGCCGTACTGACCGACACCGTCTACGGCTTCGCAGTGGTGGTGCAGTCGCGGCGGCCCAAACAGTTCGTGATCCCCTCCGACGGCGATTTCGCCCTGGTCCTCAACGATCCGGCGGGCCACGGTGTTCAGTACCTGCTCGCGGTGCCCGACACCGGCCGGGGAGCCTCAGACGCCCTCAATCAGCGTTATCCGACGCTCTACGAGAATGGCGCACAGATCTCGGTGCGCGTCCTCGAGGCGCGCAATCAGGGTGCGAACTCCCCGGATTGGCGGGTGTATCGGGTCACGGGGTAGGTGGGGTCAGTTGGTCGAGGTCGAGACCACGCAACGCGATGCCGGAAACCGGTTGCAGCGCAGCATCACTCATCACCGACCAGGACGCCACCGCTCATTCGCCGGTCGAGCCTCTCATCCCGTCGGTCGAGCCGCCTCGTGCGAGCTTGCGAGCTCGTGGCGTGTCGAGACCTCGCAACATGGGGCTGGACACCGATCAGAGCGCACGTTGCGGAGGCCTCGACACGCCGCTCGCCCTTGGGGGCTCGCGACGGCTCGACCAGCGGGAAGGCCGAGAAGCGAGGAGGAACTGGGCCTTACGTTGAGCTCCGTCGAAACGACGAGCCTCGAGACCACGCAAGCCGATGCTGGAATCCGATTGCAGCGCAGCACCACCCGACGGTAGTGACCTACCGTGGATAGGTGGTGATGGTCTCCCCGGTGACGGGGTCGCGCCAGATGACAGCCCGATCCGACAGCATGGTGGGGATCAACAACCCCATGTGCTTTCTTTGGTGGTCCGGGGTGCACAGCGGCATGAGGTTGAATTCCACGGTCCAGCCACCGGTGATCGGATCCTGGTGCACGAATTTGACCAGGTGATCGATCTGGCATTCACTGGCCGGTCGCCCGCAGTGCGGGTACCGGCAGGTGCCATCCAACTCGATGATCTTCTCCCGCAACCACGCCGGTATCCGATACGTGAGAGCACCCGATGGTGGGAGGAAATGTCCGCCGTGCCCGGTCGGGTCGATCGGTGTCGCGGGGAACGGATCGTCGAGACGACGCCACGCCGCCGGTATCCGATCGAGTGAGGTGGTGGTGTTGATGCTGGGGATGTCCAGGGTGGGAAACTCGGTGACGGTGACGAGCTGTCCCGAGCTGATCAACGAACGGGCGTGGGCGTCGTCCACCACGCCGAAGTACTCCAGCCGGGCTTCCCGCTGTCCGGACGGGTCGGTGATCAACGACAGCGACAACTGCGAATCGCTGTCGGTGTCGGTGTCGGGTTGCGCTTCGACGGCATCCGTTGCCGCACAGTCAGCGTCGTCGGTGATCGTCTCGGGATCGTCGGTCACGTCGGCGTCCGCATCGACATCGTCGGACGGATCAGTTGCGACGCCGTCGACATCGATGTCGAGGTCGGTCAGGCCACTGGGCTGTTCCGGCAACGGGATCGCCCGGGAGCAGTCGGCCCGCCCGCACTCGCACGAAAGCTGCGCGCCGGGCAGGCCTTGGATTTCGGCGAATGCCGCGACCTGCACCTGCCCCTGACGACGCGGATCACGTGGGCAGATCCGCTCACTGATCATCTTCGCGATCCGCGCCGCCAGATGCGCGCCCATTTCTCCGGGGGCATAGACGGAGATGCTGCAGTGCCCGTTGGTGTCCCGGCGGACCCGCACGTTCTGATCCCGTGCGGCGGCTTCCTCACGTCGGTCGGCGGCACCGTCGGGATCCAGCGCGATCACCATCTCGACGACCTGATCCCGCAGGGTCGTATCCGCCTGATTGCGTTCGGCCAGTTGCAGTGCACGGGTTTCGGCGAAGGCACGGACGTCATCGTCGGACAGGACGACGATCTCGTCGGCGATGATGCGGATACGTTCCAACGAGTGGTCACCGTCGAGGAACGCGGCGGTGACCGTCGGGAGCGTGGACAGCAGGAAGCTCAGCGTCATCCACGCCGTCGCTTGCGGCACCGACACACCCAGCGCGGTCGATACCTTGCCGGTGACGGCTTTGTCGACGGCGCCGGTGGTGTGCACGTTGGTCCGATGACCCGAGAGCAGCATCTCGTCGTACACGGTGTGCCCGATCCGCACCGCGGACAACACCTTCCGGGCGATCACCTGTCGTTCCTGGCGTTGCAGGGAGCGGGCGAGTGCGGTGGCCGCCTCGACGGGAAGGTGATCGATCATGGCCGCGTCGGCGGCGGTCATCGACAGTTCCGGCGCCTTGCTGCTGCCAATCATGTTGGTGGCCATGATGTTCACCTCCTCTGATCGGTCGGATCAACTGAACTGAGTCAAGTGTAGCGACGACTACCGACAACTTTTCTCGGCGCGGAATCGGTTGGCGGTAGCCCGGTTTCGATGTCCAGTTGCGGGGGTGGCCTCGACCTCGACAAGCTCGGCCCGGCGGATACACCGACTCGCAAGCTCGTCGGCACTCGGCCAGCGGGGATCAAGCGCGCTCGACCAGCAGGGCTGAACCGGTTGCTTACGTGATACTTTCACCTTGCGAGGGTGGTCTCCCTACGCGACGAGCTCGCTTCGCTCGCGCGGCGCACTCGACCAGCGGGGGTTACCGAACCGGTTGATTGCGTGATGCTTTCACCTTGCGAGGGTGGTCTCGATACGCGACGAGCTCGCTTCGCTCGCGCGGCGCACTCGACCAGCGGGGGTTGCGGAACCGCCTGTTTGCGTAAGGCTTTCACCTTGCGAGGGTGGTCTCGACCTCGACAAGCGGCCCGGGGGATACGCGTCTCAGCGGTTGAGGTCGGACACCACCTGCCAGAGCGGGTCGTCGAAGCCGATGTCGTAGGTGCATTCGGTTGGTCGTGGGTCGGGCACGAACGCCCAGAACAGGATTGCTGCGACCCCGGACCGTCGTTCGGCGAGTGTCTGCTCACGCAGAGTGTCATAGCGCTCCTGCAACGTCCGACAGGATCCGGCCTTCATGCCGAGTTCGTTGACCACCAGGGGTTTTCCGAGCTGCCGTGACTGAGACAAGCGGGTGGGGAGGTCGCTTTCGGCGGGTGGGGTGCCGTCGTCGTACCGGTAATCGTGGTAGTCGAGGATGTCGACGTAGGGTGAAGCGCCGACCGTCAAGATGTCGGTACCGGCGAGCGAACACTGGTCGCCACCGGTGGTGCCGGAGAAGATCGGATGGCGATCGTCGATCTCACGTAACTGTGCACCCGCGGAGTCGAAGAAGTCCCGCAGCACCTGCGCGGCACCCGGAGCGCACAGGCGTTGCTGCCACGCGCATCCGCCGGCACCGCAGGAACTGGCCTCGGGCTCACCGACGAGCTCCCATCCGGCCAGCGAGGTCCGCCCGGCCCAGCGTTTCACCGCGATCGACAGCCACTGGGCAAAGGTGAGTCCACCGACGTGCGGCGTCGTCCGCCACCCGTCGACATACCACTGGCGGTCCTTGAACTGGTTGTCTTCGCAGTCGCCGGAGGACCCGGTGAGCACCGGCAAGACCATCTGGTGATGACGCTCCGCGGCGGCGAACACCGCGTCGAGTGGCGCGAAGTCCAGGCCACCGGTCGTCACGCTCACCGCGAAGGCGGCATAGAGGTTGAACCTCGTGAGGCTGCGCGCGGGCAACGCCGAGAAGTACCTGTCGAGATCGACCTCGGCACCGCACCCGCGGTTGACCGACCAATCGGTACCCAGTTGATAGGCGTTGAATCCGACCGGCTGCCACGGGCTTCCGTCGAGCAGCAGCGAGTTCGCGGTGGTGTCGACGCGGCCACCGAAGTCGTGGGTGACCGTCGCCGACGTGGAACTGTGCGTAGCGCAGCCGGTGAGCAGAAGCAGCACCGCGATCAGTGCGACGGGCAGCATCGTCGGCGATGTGCACCACCGCCGCGAAGACCCCACACCGCGGAGCGTACTCCGACCGCTAGTCTCGCGAGGGTGACTCATCGACGGCTCCC
This sequence comes from Gordonia oleivorans, assembly GCF_040044975.1. Lineage (NCBI taxonomy): Bacteria > Bacillati > Actinomycetota > Actinomycetes > Mycobacteriales > Gordoniaceae > Gordonia > Gordonia oleivorans. The sequence continues at coordinate 31,524 of NZ_JBDZDI010000030.1, read as the reverse complement.
GGTGGCCGGCCGCGGCCGGATCGTGCTCGGCGCGGTGGCGTGCGCACTGATCGTCGGGAGCGCGACGGGTTGCGGCGAATCGTCGACGACCTCGACCTCGACCCTGACCGACTCGGCCGCTGCCCCGTCGTCGACGACGTCGGATGCACCGAGCCCGAGCGTGCCGGTGCCGACGGCGAGCGCCCCGGGCTCGTATGCGCCGCCCACCCCGGACATCGACCCGGTCAACCGCCCGCCCTACGTCGACCACGTCGAATGGGTCTCGACAGCGGTCGGTCCGAGCCTGCAGATCCATCCGACCGCCAGCGGACGCAAGACGTACTCCGACGACGGCGCCGACGTCGCCTGGGCTGAGGTCCTGGAGCTGGCCCCCGACGCCGACACCCCGGGCATGCGGGCGCAGTTCGACTGTCACTGGACCTACGCCCGTCTGGTGGCACCGGACAAGCCGAGTTGGAACATCGAGCCGCAACGGCCTGTCGTCGATGAGCAGCAGATGGTGGCCACGCGCTGCAATCCGGGCGGCCCGGAGGAGTAGGGCTGCCGCGGATGGTTCGGCCATGTGCCGGGTCCTGATTCAGCCCCGCTCGGCTACCCGTCACCCGCCGGTCGAAACGCCATACTCGTCGGGCGTCGAACGTAATTGCCCGCAGCCCAAGCAATGTCGCCGACCTCGTACTCCGGGAACCGGGCCAGGATGGCCGTGAGGGTCTCCCGCGCCGCCATCCGGGCCGCCGCCGCACCCAGGCAATGGTGATCGCCACGGCCGAAGGTGAGGATCGCCCGTGGACGCCGTGCGATGTCGAGTTCGTCGGCATCGGGGCCGAAGGCGGCCGGATCCCGGTTGGCCGCGGCATAACACAGCAACACCTTGCGTCCGGCCGGGATCTCGACCGGACCCTCGGGAGTGTCGGGGTAGTGCACGGTGCGGGTGGACTGACGGCACAGTCCCTGCACCGGGGAGGTCAGCCGCAGGAGTTCGGAGACCGCGTCGGGGATGAGGTCGGGATCGTCGGCCAGGCGGGCCCGCTGATCGGGGTGGCGCGCCAGCAGATCGAGGGAACCGCCGAGCAGTCCCGTCGTGGTGTCGTTGCCGCCGGCGATCATCGTGAACACGAACGCCAGGATCGACACCAGCCCCGCGTCGTCGTCGGCCCGGCCCGCGGCGACGAGCGCGGAGACCGTGTCCTCGCCCACGGGGGTCCCGCTGTCCATCGCGTGCCGCCGCTCGGCGATCAGGTCGGCGAAGTACCCGAGGAGTTCGCCGGTTGCCGCGCCCGCGTCGGCGCCCGCCGAACCGGGATCGCCGACGGCGCCGACGATGGCCTCGGTCCAGACGTCGAACCGCTGCCAATCCCGTTCCGGAACGCCCAGATAGTGCGCGACCACCATGCTCGGCAGTGGTTTGAGGAGAAGGTCGACGATGTCGACCTGCCCGTCGGGACCGGTGAGCCGATCGATCCGATCGAGTCGCCGGGCGACGAAATCCCGGACACGAGGGGCGAGGGCCTCCACCTGGCGAGGGGTGAAACCGCGCGCGACCAGCGAACGGAACCGGGTGTGCTCGGGCGGGTCCTGCATCACCAGCGGCGGGTTGTCGGCCATGCCGATGGCCTCGATCTCGTTGTCGGTCACCGTCAACCCGGCCGCCGAGGAGAACGTCGACGGATCGGTGGCCGCGGCGCAGACATCGGCATGACGGGTCAGTACCCAGTAATCCACCGCCGCGCCGGTGCCGTCGTCGGTGACGTGATGCACCGGCGACGTCCGGCGCAGCCGCTCGTACATGGCGAAGGGATCACGCCACGTCGACCCGGACCGCAGCGCAAAGGCGGGTGCTCGCGACAGATCTGCCACCATCCTGCGATGGTGAGACACATCACCACCAGGTGTCAACGCCCGGGCGGCCGACGGGCGCTGCCCCGGTCGACACATCCGCCACGCCTTAAGCTGGTGGGATGACTTCGTCCCGGCCACGGCGTATCGCACTGATCTCGGTGCACACCTCGCCGTTGGCGCAGCCGGGCACCGGCGACGCCGGCGGCATGAACGTCTACGTCTGGCAGACCGCGCGGCGCCTGGCCCGCCGCGGGATCAAGGTCGAGATCTTCACCCGGGCGACGTCGTCGATGGACGCACCCGCGGTGGACGCCGCCGACGGCATCGTCGTCCGTCACGTGGCCGCCGGCCCGTTCGAGGGCCTCGACAAGCGGGACCTGCCCGCGCAGTTGTGCGCCTTCAGCGCCGGGGTCCTGCGCGCCGAGGCCATGCAGCGGCCCGGCTACTACGACGTGATCCACTCGCACTACTGGCTCTCCGGGCAGGTCGGCTGGTTGGCGCGCGAACGCTGGGGCGTGCCTCTGGTGCACACCGCGCACACGCTTGCCGCGGTGAAGAATGCCTCGCTGGCCAAGGGTGATGCGGCCGAACCGCGGCTGCGGGTGATCGGGGAGCAGCAGGTGATGGCCCAGGCCGACCGGCTGATCGCCAACACCGACACCGAGCGCACCGAGTTGATCACCATGTACGGCGCCGACCCGGCGCGCATCGACGTGGTGACCCCCGGCGCCGACCTCGATTGCTACACACCGGGTTCGGCGTCGGCCGCGCGGGCCGAACTCGGCCTCGACCCGGACGCCGCGGTGGTGACCTTCGTCGGCCGCATCCAGCCGCTCAAGGCGCCCGACGTGCTGCTCGCCGCGGCGGCGCCGCTGATCGAACGTTCCCGCGAGGACGGACGCCGGCCGGTCTGCGTGCTCATCGTCGGCGGGCCGTCGGGCAGCGGGCTGGATCGTCCGACCGCGCTGATCGACCTGGCCGCCGAACTCGGCATCGCAGACGACGTGACCTTCCTGCCGCCGCAACCGGCGACCCGCCTGGCGCAGGTGTACCGGGCGTCGGATCTCGTTGCGGTGCCCAGCTATTCGGAGAGTTTCGGCTTGGTGGCCATCGAGGCGCAGGCCTGCGGAACGCCGGTCCTCGCCGCCGACGTCGGCGGTCTCGGGGTGGCCGTCGCCGACGGACGCTCGGGGATGCTCGTCGACGGACATCAGATCGGCGACTGGACGAACGCGCTGGAGAAGATGCTCAGCGACCCCGACCAGCTCACCCGGATGGGGATCGCGGCGCGTGCCCACGCCGAGCAGTTCTCCTGGGAACACACCACCGACGCGCTCGTCGCCGGTTACGGTCGCGCCATGGAATCCTTCGCGCACACCATGTCGCCGTCGACGGTCGCCACGCCACTGGTGAGGGCCACCCGCCGGTGGCGGCGTCGCCGGTCGCGCATGACCATGTGATGCCCGGTCGTCGAGATATCCTCACCGCGGTGATCTCGATCGGCGACCGGTCCGAATCACTGGGTGACGCCAGGAGTTCACCGGACGTCGCCGTGCGGCATCGACGGTGACCGGATCGACGGTGACCAGAGAGGGAGAGGGACGCAAGATGAGCCACACCGATCACATCGACTTGTTGGAGAAAGTGCTCACCGAGCACGGAATCTCGTTCAGCCGCAAGAGTTCCGGCGGAGCGCAATCCGAGCACGTGGTGCTCGAACTGCCCGGTGAACGCAAACTCAAGACCACGGTGCTGCTCACCGCGAGCAATTACGGCGTGCGTCTGGAGGCCTTCGTGTGCCGACGGCCCGACGAGGACCACGAGGGTGTCTACCGGTTTCTACTCAAACGCAACCGGCGGCTCTACGGCGTGGCGTACACGATCGACAACACCGGCGACATCTACCTCATCGGCCGGATCTCCGGTGACGCACTGACCGCCGACGAGATCGACCGCGTCCTCGGGCAGGTCCTCGAGGCCGCCGACGGCGACTTTAACACCCTGCTCGAGATCGGCTTCATCACCTCCATCCGCCGCGAATGGGCCTGGCGGGTGTCGCGCGGCGAGTCGTTGCGCAACCTGCTGGCCTTCGAGCACCTCATCGACAAGGACTCGCTGCCGCAACCCGGTGAACCGCTCGAGGGACGGTATGTGCCCGGCGAGAGTGGTGCGTCCGTCGTCGACGACGCGCAGCGCGAAGCGGATGGTGGCGACGCCGATGGCCGCGACGGGGACGGGTACGAGGGTCACGCCTGAGTTCGGCGTCACGCGGCGTCACGGTGGGGGCGGGCTGGTAGCGCGCGACGGTATCGGACAAACCGGACCGAGGTGCGCATCACACCGTGGCAATGAGTGTTGATACGATTGCTCCGATCGTCCCGCCAACGGAGGTGCCATGAGCTTCGCCAGTCCCTTTCCCGACGTCGAGATCCCCGATGTCAGCCTGTACGACCTCCTCTTCGGCGACATCGCCGAGGAGTACCTCGATAGCACCGCGCTGATCGACCCGAAGACCGGCACCGAGACCAGTTACCGGCAGCTGATCGGCCAGATCAACGCCGCCGCCGGTGCGCTGGCGGCCCGGGGCATCGGCGTGGGCGACGTCGTCGGCATCCTCTCGCCGAACATCCCGGCCTTCGCGACGGTCTTTCACGGCGTGCTGCGCGCGGGTGCCGCCGCCACCACGATCAATGCGCTGTTCACCGCGGACGAGATCGCCAAGCAACTCACCAACTCGCAGGCGAAGATGCTCATCACCATCTCGGCGCTGGCCCCGCACGCCATCGAGGCCGCCAAGCGGGTGGGCTTCGCCGACGAGCAACTGATCATCCTCGACGGTGAGGGCCAGGAGGCAACCGGCCATCCCAACGCCGCGGACCTGCTCGCCCCCAACCTGCCGGCGCCCGACGTCAGCTTCGATCCCGCCACGCACGTCGCGGCGCTGCCCTACAGCTCCGGCACCACCGGCAACCCCAAAGGTGTTGCGCTGAGCCACCGTAACCTCGTCGCCAACGTCGTACAGATCAAGCCGCTGCAGGGCATGACCCCCGACGACGTGGTGATCGCGGTACTGCCGTTCTTCCACATCTACGGCATGACCGTGCTGCTCAACGCGGCGCTCTACAACCGCGGACGACTCGTCGTCATGCCGCGGTTCGACCTCGTCGAATTCCTGGAGAACATCCAGACCTACCAGGTCACCAACGCCTACATCGCGCCCCCGGTGGCGGTGGCACTGGCCAAACACCCCATCGTCGACAACTACGATTTGTCCTCGCTGACGATGATGATGTCGGGTGCCGCACCCCTCGACGACGAACTCGGCAAGGCCGTCGCCAAGCGCCTCGACCTGCACATGCTGCAGGGCTACGGCATGAGCGAACTCTCGCCGGTCAGCCATCTCATCCCGATCGACACCGCCGCGGCCCTCGGCCGCGAGGACCCGCCGCTGTCGTCCACCGGATGGGCCATTCCGAACACCGAGAACAAGATCGTCGATCCCGGTACCGGAGAAGAGATCCCGCTGCCCACCGAGGGGCTCTCGGCACCCGGTGAACTGTGGGTCAAGGGCCCCAACGTGATGCTGGGGTACCTCGACAACGAGCAGGCCACCGCCGACACCATCGACGCCGACGGATTCCTGCACACCGGCGACATGGCGCAGGTCGACCCGACCGGATGCGTCTACATCGTCGACCGCCTCAAGGAGCTGATCAAGTACAAGGGCTATCAGGTGCCGCCGGCCGAACTCGAGGCACTGCTGCTGACCCACCCGAAGATCGCCGACACCGCCGTCATCGGCGTCAATGACGAAGACGGCGAAGAGATCCCGAAGGCCTTCGTCGTCAAGCAGGCCGACGCCGACCTCGACGAGGCGGAGGTCATCGAGTTCGTCGCCGCCAAGGTCGCCCCGCACAAGAAGGTTCGTGCGGTGGAGTTCATCGAGGCGATCCCGAAGTCGGCCTCCGGCAAGATCCTCCGAAAGGACCTGCGCCGCTAGGGTCTTCGTCGATTCTCCTCAGCACGTCGAGTGGGCGCCCATTTCCGTCGAGTGGGCGCCCTTTCGCGTTGAGTGGGCGCTCTCTCGCGTTGAGTGTGCGGCCTCTTGCGTTGAGTGGGCGCTCTTTCGCGTCGAGTGTGCGCTGGTCATTCACCCGGCCGACATCCCGGAGCGTGGTTGGTGCACAATCGCTTTGGTGATCACGCTCAGGTCTGCGGTACTGGCCGCCTCGTTGTTGGCCACGTCGGCACTCACGGTGGGGCTCGGCGTCACCGATCCTGCTGTGCCGCTGTACTATCCGACGCGATTCCTGGTATGGAATCTGTTCTTGGCGTGGATTCCGATGGTGTTCGCCATCGGATTCGCGTCGGTGTCGCGGCGCGGATGGTTGATCCCCCTCGGACTGGGATGGCTTGCGTTCCTTCCGAATGCGCCCTACCTGGTCACCGATCTCGTGCACCTGCGTGAGGGATACGACCTGTGGCGGCACGTGCTGCAATACGGATTCGCGGCGTGGACGGGCATCATGCTCGGCGTCGTGTCGCTGCTGCTGGTGCATCGTCGGCTGGAGGCGGAGTTCGGAGCGGTCGTCGGGTGGATCGCGGCCGTTGCGTCGGTCGGGCTGTGTGCGATCGGCGTCGTCATCGGACGATTCCAGCGGTGGAACTCCTGGGATCTGGTGACCCGTCCCGACGCCGTCATCCACACCACGCTCGGGTGGGTGCGAACGCCGTTCGCGCACGTCGAGTCGACGGGCGTCGGGGTGGCCGTCGCCGCGTTCTTCGGGCTGGCTTATCTGACGATCTGGGCGGTCGCGGGCTGGACGGTCGAGGGACGGGGCCCTGTTCGGCGGTCGCCGGCCCGACGACGGTGACCGCTCGGGCACGGCGCCCACTCGACGGGATACTGAGCCCACTCGACGGGAATCGACGCCCACTCGACGGGAAAGGGCGCCCACTCGACGGGAAAGGGCGCCCACTCGACGGGAAAGGGCGCCTACTCGACGTGGGGAGAGCGTCGGGGCGGTCTATGGGAGACTATCGACATGAGCAACGGCACCCTGATCCTGATGCGGCACGGCGAGAGCGAATGGAATGCGTCCAACCAGTTCACCGGTTGGGTCGACGTGGCGCTCACCGACAAGGGCAAGGCCGAGGCGGTGCGTGCCGGCGAGCTGCTCGTCGAGCACGATGTGCTGCCCGACCTGCTGTACACCTCGCTGCTGCGACGGGCGATCTCCACGGCCCAGATCGCGCTGGATGCTGCCGATCGGCACTGGATCCCGGTGATCCGGGACTGGCGTCTGAACGAACGTCACTACGGGGCGCTGCAGGGACTCAACAAGGCCGACACCCTCGAGAAGTACGGCAACGAGCAGTTCATGCTGTGGCGTCGCAGCTACGACACCCCGCCGCCGCCGATCGATCCCGAGTCGGAGTACAGCCAGACCCACGATCCGCGCTACGCCGACCTGCCCGAGGTGCCGCTCACCGAATGCCTCAAGGACGTCGTCGTGCGTCTGGTGCCGTACTTCGAGGAGACGATCGCCGCGGACCTGAAGGCGGGGAAGACCGTTCTCATTGCCGCGCACGGTAATTCGCTGCGCGCCCTGGTCAAGTATCTGGACGGGATCTCCGACGCCGACATCGCCGGCCTGAACATCCCGACCGGCAATCCGTTGCGCTACGACCTCGACGAGAACCTCAAGCCGCTCAACCCGGGCGGTACCTACCTCGATCCGGAAGCCGCCGCCGCCGGGGCCGCGGCCGTCGCAGCACAGGGGCAGAAGTAGCCACTGGTGTGATCCGTAACACAATCGTCATGGTGTCTGTCGTGTGACGCGCGCTACATTGGGTGCATGGCAGATCCGGGGCACCTGCGCATCGCACACTCACCTGCGCGAGAGCGGTACGAGGCAGTTCTCAGCAATGACGCGGACGGTGACGAGGTCACCGTCGGGTACGTGGACTACGTATCCGAGCCGTATCAGGTCGTATTGACCCACACCGTGATCCCGGACGCATACTCCGGCCGCGGTTATGCCGGCAAGCTGGTGAAGGCCGTTCTCGACGACATCCGGCCAACGGGCAAACAAGTGGTGCCGGTCTGTTCGTATGTTCGGCATTTCATCGAGCGGAATCCCGAATACGCCGACATGGCGGTGCCGGTCCCGCAATAGCCGAATACCAGGCGAATTGGTGAGGCGTATGTGCCGGTTGGGTGGCTCAGGTCACGAAATGGTGGAACAGCACGTGAACGGCAGCCGAATTGTGCCGTCGGGAATGTTCGTGGTGTTTGCGGGACCGTAAGCTGCGACTGTGACCGCTGCATTCATTGCCGGAGTCGTCGCGGCAATCGTGCTCGCGATGATCGTCGGATTCGTGCTCGGTCGCGTCGATTGGTCGACACGTGGTTCTCGAGCCTGGTCGGCGTGGCGCGAGCGTGTCGCTCGTTCCACCAACGATGCCGACCCCACCGACAATGCCCCCGCCGACGATGCCCCCGCTGACGCCGAAACGTCGCGCAGCCTCGTCGCCGAACACGATCCCGGTGATTCCGCGGCCGAGGTTCCCCGCCCGGTACCGGAGTCGGCGGCCCTGCGGGAGTTCGACGTCCCCACCGTCACCGACGACGGCCGGATGACCAAGGCCGGACTGCTCAGCCTGATCGTGCGGCATTCCGAGGTGGCCGTCGCCGTCGTCGATGAGTTCCGCGACGTCGTCCTCTACAACCAGCGGGCCGTCGAACTGGGCATGGTCGCAGAACACCTGCTCGCCGAACCGGTCTGGCAGGCGTCGCTGGTCGCTCTGGAATCCGGGGATGACGAACGATTCGACTTCGTGCCGCCCACCTCGACGCTGGGTTTCCTGTCGACCGGCCGCGCGGCCAAACGGACCGCGGAATCGGTGCGGTGCCTGGCCCGCGTCGGCGCCTATGGCGACGAGCGCTACGTGATGGTCTACGGCACCGACGACACCGAGAACTTGCGGGTGGAGGCCACCCGCCGCGACTTCGTCGCCAACGTGTCCCACGAACTCAAGACCCCGGTGGGGGCGATCGGGCTGCTCGCCGAGGCGATGCTGGAATCGGCCGACGATCCCGAATCGGTGGAGCACTTCGGCCGCCGGGTGGTCGCCGAGGCCCACCGGATGGGCAACATGGTCACCGAACTCATCGCGCTGTCGCGACTCGAGGGCGGCGAAACCCCGGAGTTCACCTGCGTCGACGTCGACGAATTGATCGCCACCGCACTCGATCACGCGGCGATCAGTGCGGAGGCGGCCGGGATCTCGCTGCGTTCCGACGACCCGATCCACGTGACCGTCCGCGGTGACCGCATGCTGCTGCTGACGGCGCTGAGCAATCTGATCGTCAACGCCATCGCCTACTCGCCGGCCAAGACGACCGTCTCGGTCAGTCGCCGGGTGACGACGATGAACGGGGTCTCGATGGTGTCGATCGCGGTCACCGATCGCGGCATCGGCATCGGCCCCGCCGATCAGCAACGGGTCTTCGAGCGGTTCTTCCGCGTCGACAAGGCCCGGTCACGCCTCACCGGCGGCACCGGTCTGGGACTGGCCATCGTCAAACACGTCGCCGCCACCCACGACGGCAACATCAATCTGTGGAGTCAGCCCGGAACCGGCTCGACCTTCACCCTGTCCATCCCCCAGTCCAACCCCCAGTCCAACCCCCGCAGTGACGCCGACGTCCACGACGCCGACGCGGGTGGCGAATCCGTGAGACGACGTGCGGATCAGATCGCATGACCCGTCAGCCCGAACAAGTGAGGAGTAATTGGTGACGCACGTACTGATCGTCGAGGACGAGGAGTCGCTGGCCGACCCGCTGGCATTCCTGCTGCGCAAGGAGGGCTTCGAGGCCAGCGTCGTCAACGACGGTGCGCAGGCGCTGTCCGTGTTCGACCGGATCAGCCCCGACATCGTGCTGCTCGACCTCATGCTTCCCGGCGTGCCCGGCACCGAGGTCTGCAAGGCGTTGCGGGCCCGATCCAGCGTTCCGGTGATCATGGTGACCGCCCGCGACAGCGAGATCGACAAGGTCGTCGGGCTCGAACTCGGCGCCGACGACTATGTGACCAAGCCGTATTCGGCACGGGAACTCATCGCCCGCATCCGGGCGGTGTTGCGCCGCGGCGGGGAGGTCTCCGACGACGATCTGGCCCTGGTGGTGCTGGAGGCCGGCCCGGTGCGGATGGACGTCGAACGGCACACGGTGGCCGTCAACGGTGAGTCGATCACGTTGCCGCTCAAGGAGTTCGACCTCCTCGAGTATCTGCTGCGCAACTCCGGACGGGTGCTCACACGCGGTCAGCTGATCGACCGGGTGTGGGGTGCGGACTACGTCGGCGACACCAAGACCCTCGACGTCCACGTCAAGCGGCTGCGCTCGAAGATCGAACCCGATCCGGCGTCGCCGAAGCATCTGGTGACCGTCCGCGGCCTGGGTTACAAGTTCGAACCCTGATCGGCGTCTGGTCCACGCGGCGGTGCCACGACGACCCGGTCGCCGCCTTCATGTTTGGCCTCGTACATGGCCCGGTCGGCGACGATGACCGCCCCGGGTAGGTCGAGGCGGACGCCGGTGCGTCTGGTGACGCCGATGCTCGCGGTCACCACTCCGCCGGTTCGGTCATTGATGGCCGCGCGGATATGTTCGGCGACAACGGCATCGGGGAATGCCGGATTGCGGGCGATGATCAGGAACTCGTCTCCACCGAACCGTGCGACGAGGTGGTCGGCGGCGGCGATGTGTCGGATCGCGCGGGCGACGTCGCCCAATACCTGATCGCCGGCGAGGTGGCCGGCGGTGTCGTTGATCCGTTTGAAGCTGTCGAGGTCGATCAGCGTCACGCTCCACGTCGTACTCCGCTCGGCGTCACCGGTCGTTGTCCGGCTCAGTGCACGTTCGAGGCCGTTGCGATTGAGGAGGCCGGTCAGTCCGTCGGTCATCGACTCGTCGGCGGTACCGCGCAGCAGTGTGTAGGCGATGTGGATGAACGGCAGCACGATGACGATGGACAGGGTGATGATGCCCTTCGACGCCGCGACCGCCATGTCCTGCGTTCCCTGATCGACTCCGGCCAGAGCCACCGCGGCGGTCGTGATGCCGACGGCGAAGGCCAGGTGCGCGCAGTTGGTCCACGCGTTGTGGAACATCGTGGCGTAGATTCCGGTGAGCGCGAATAGCGGTGTCGCGGCCACCCCGAGGATCATGTCGACGTGAAGGAAGCATGCCGTCGCGATCCCGCGATATCGGCGGCAGCCAATAGGCCAACAGATTCCGCTCGAGTCGGCCACGGGCCCAACATCCAGCGCAGGGTCCAAGCCAGTCCGCCTGCAGCAAGTGCGAACATCACCAATTTCCCGTTGTGTCGCAGGAGGTCAGGCGGTCCGATCGCCGCAAGCAGTGCGCTGACGCCGATGACCAGACCGCCGACCGCGACCACGAAGCGTGCCCACCCGGCGAGGCCCAGCGGAGTGAGGTAGGCGCGTAGCCAGCCATATTCACGTGGCGCCCACCACGTGCGCGCAGCCGCGACGGAGGCGGACCGGAAGGAGGGGGGTGCGGTGTCGCTCATTGTCATCGGCGATTCGGATCCGAAGCTTCGGTCATCAGTTCGTGATGGTGAGGTTTCGTGATCAAGAGGGTTCGATGTCGAGCAATTCGTACTTGATGTCGCTGCTGCGGCGGGTGGTCGCGGCGGTGGTGGCCGGATGCACGGCGACCAGCCCCAGTTCGCCTCGCCGTCGGCAGGCATCGGCGAGGACGCCGTAGGCGGCGGCGCCGATGAGTTCGGTGAGCTCCGGCTCGTACGACTGCCACACCTGGGTGGCGCCGATGTGCGCGTCGGGCGAACCCGAGCAGTACCACTTGAGGTCGTGGCCACCCTCACCCCAACCGCGCCGGTCGTATTCGGTGATGGTGGTCTTGAGGATCTGGGTGCCGTCGGGACGATCCACCCAGTCCTGCACCCGGCGAACCGGAAGTTGCCAGCACACATCGGGTTTGACGGTCAACGGCTCCAGTCCGCGGCGCAGTGCCATGGCGTGCAGGGCGCACCCCGGGCCGCGGTCGAAATCCGGCCGGTTCAGAAAGATGCACGCGCCCTTGTGAAGTCGTGTCTTGAGGGCGGGCTCGTCGTCGATCTCGTCCTCGATCAGATACCCGCGCGGCCCGAGGGGATCCTTGCCGGAGCCCTTTTTGTAGAACTGCCAATCCTTTTCGGTGAGCAGCGACATCCCCTTGGCCAGACGCTTGCGGTCGTCCTTGTCCGACAGGTACGCACCGTGGGTGCAGCACCCGTCGCTCTCCCGGCCGTCGACGATGCCCTGACACGCCGGGGTGCCGAACACGCAGGTCCAGTGCGAACACAGCCAAGTGAGGTCGGCGCTGATGACGTGTTCGGCATTGTCCGGATCGTTGAACTCATACCACTCGCGCGGAAAATCGAGATCGACCTCGGGCGCGGGGGTGATCCGCTGGATGGGAAGGGGCTTGGCCACGAGGACAACGGTAACCGCAGGGTGGCCACGAGTGCAGAATCGCCGCACGCCGATCGGCCACCCGCGCGTAAAACGCAGGCGGCCCACCTCTTATCGTGTAACCGTGCGTTTAGGAGTGCTCGATGTGGGCAGCAACACGGTCCACCTGCTCGTCGTCGATGCCCACCGCGGCGGGCATCCCACCCCGATGAGTTCCACCAAGGCCGTGCTGCGTCTCGCCGAACACATCGACGGCCAGGGCCGCCTCGCCGACGGTGCCGCCGAACGACTCGTCGACTCGATCGAGGAGTTCACCCTCATCGCGAAGAGTTCCGGCTGCCAGCAGATGATGGCGTTCGCCACCTCCGCGGTGCGCGATGCCACCAACTCCGACGCGGTGCTGGCCCGGGTGGCCGCCAAGACCGGCGTCACTGTCGAGGTCCTGTCGGGACGCGACGAGGCCCGCCTGACCTCGCTGGCGGTACGCCGCTGGTACGGCTGGAGCGCCGGCCGGATCCTGGCCCTCGACATCGGTGGCGGCTCGCTGGAGATGTCCAACGGCGTCGACGAGGAACCCGACGTGGCGCTGTCACTGCCGCTCGGCGCGGGCCGCGTGACCCGCGAGTGGCTGCCTGACGACCCGCCGGACCGCCGCCGCATCGGGGTACTGCGGGATTGGCTGGACGCCGAGATGCGGCCCGTCGCCAAGGAACTCCTCGAACCCGGCAAACCCGACCTCGCGGTCGGCACCTCCAAGACTTTCCGCAGCCTCGCTCGACTCACCGGTGCCGCCCCGTCGGGTGCGGGGCCGCGGGTCAAACGCAGCCTGACGGCCAGCGGTCTGCGGCAGCTCATCGCCTTCATCTCCCGGATGACCCGCGACGACCGCGCCGAACTCGAGGGGGTCAGCAGCGATCGTGCAGGTCAGCTCGTCGCCGGCGCTCTTGTTGCCGAGGCCGCTATGCGTGGCCTCGGGGTCGATACACTGGAAATCTGCCCATGGGCGTTGCGCGAGGGGGTCATCCTTCGTCGTCTCGATGCCGAGCCTACGGACGCATCCGATCCGGCTGCTTCCGGCCTCGAGGCCCGCGACGTCCGCTGACAGATGCGACACCGGTCGCGGGTGACCGGCTCGGCGAGCCGGTCGCCGAGCTGAAGGACGGAGAACGCACTCGAATGGCGAACGACAGCCAACCGAACGAACCCGGATCCTCGGACGGGGGCCCACGCGACGACGCGACGGACTCGCGGCCGATCTCGGTGTCCGAACTGCTGGCCCGCACCCAGGCGGCCGACGCGCAGTCGTCGGGGTCGGCCGGGCGGGCCCGAGAGGGCCGCGGTCGACGACGAGCCGGCCGCAGCGGTGCCGTCTCGGTGTCCGAGCTCACCGGTGAGATCCCCAAGGTGACCGGCCCGGCCGCCTACGACACCCCCGAATCCGACGCCCCGCAGTCCGGCACCCCGCGGTCCGGCACCTCACAGCCGGATGGCCCGCAGTCGGGCACCGGCGCGGCACCGGCCGCTGCGTCGACCCCGGCTCCCGCTGCGCCGTCGGCTCCTGCCGCATCGACCCCGGCTCCTGCCGCATCGACCCCGGCTCCTGCCGCGCCCGCTCCGGCATCGCCGCCCGGGCCGCCGACCGGGCCGCCGACCGCCCCGTGGTCACCGTCGCCGGAATCCCGCTCGTTCCCGCGGGCCTCCGATCCGCTGGCCCGGCGCGGGCAGGATGCGGTGCCCGCACCCGATCAGGCATCCCGCACACCGGCACCGACGGCACGCACGTCGAGCGGTATGCCCGGGTTCACCCCACCGCCGACCCGCGACTTCAGCTCCCGTGCCGTGTCGGGTCGTCTCGGAGCCGAGTCGCCGGACATCGGGGCAGCCGAGAACACCGGCAACGACGAGGTCGAACCGTCCAACGCGGTGACCGGGATCATCCCGGTGGTCGACAGCGCCGACGACGCTCTCGCCGAGGATACCGCCGCCGCGGGCACCGCGGCCGGGCAGTCGGAGAAGGCGCCCACGAGCAGCAGATTCTCCGAGGTCATCGACGACGACTTCGAGGCCTATCGGTCGTTCGCCGACGTGGAACCCGAGGCCGACGCACCGGGTGGCGGCAAGAAACGACGCTGGTTCTCCCTCCGCAAGAAGTCGGCCGCAGCCGCCGCCGCGGGAGCGGCCGGGGTGGCCGCCGCCGCAGCGGCAGCGAAATCCGGTTCTGCACAACAGGATTCAACGGACTCCGGCGTCGTGGCGCCGGAACCCGATGACCTCACCAAGGATCAACCCGACGATGTCGCCGCGGATGCGGTCACCGGCATCATCCCGATCGTCGACGGTCCGGAGATCGGCGAGGACGTCGTCATGGTCGATACCGACGACGTCGAGGGTGTCGACCTCGCGGGCCCGCAGGATCGCTTCGCCGAGATCATCGATTCCCCCGAGATCGACGTCGCAGACGACGTGACACCGGATACCGACGACGCGGCCACCTACGACGCGGCCACCTACGACGCGGACACCGATCTTCCCGACACCGCCCCGGCCACCCCGGTGGACGTCACCGAAGACCTCGACGCCGCGGCCATCGAGACGGGAACCGACGAACCCGCCGACACCGTCGCCGCCGGTGTGTCCGAGCCCGATGTGCTCGAGCCGGAATCCGACGACCTCGCCGACGATGAGGACGGTGACTCCGGGGTGAGTACCGCGGCACTCGCCGCGGGCGGACTGACCGGGGTGGCCGGCGCCGCCGCGGCTGGTCGGGCACTGCGCAGCGACGACGAAGCCGACGAGACCGCCGACACCGCCAAGAGCACCGACACCGCCAAGAGCACCGACGACACCACCGGCAAGACCGACGCCGCCACCACGAAGGCCGAGCAGCCGAAGAAGAAGAAGCGGGACAAGCGCGAGCCCGGGAAGAGTGAGTCGCACGGACACTCCCCGGCGCTGTCGTGGCTCGCGATCGTCGCCGAGGTCGTCGTGGGGCTCGTCGTCGGCGTCGGTCTGTTTTGGGGCTTCACCGAACTGTGGCGCTGGAACCCGTACTTCGCGCTGATCCTGGCCGTGATCGTCATCTTCGGCATCGTGACCTTCACCCATCTGGTGCGGCGCACCAACGACCTCGTCACGACGTTGCTCGCGCTCGCCGCCGGACTCATCGTCACGATGGGGCCGCTCGTGCTGCTGGCGACGTGACCGAGGCGTCGGGGCGCGCGCCCGTCGACCCGGTTGTTCGCCCGGAGATCGCCGTCGGGTTGTCCACGGCGTCGGTGTATCCGCAGAACACCGAGGCCGCCTTCGCCTACGCGGCCGAACTCGGATACGACGGCATCGAGCTGATGGTGTGGGGTGATCCGGTCAGCCAGGACGTCCGCCACGTCGAATACCTGTCGAACAAGTACCAGGTACCGGTCCTGTCGGTGCACGCCCCGTGCCTGCTCATCTCGCAGCGGGTGTGGGGGCGTGATCCGATCGCCAAGTTGGCGCGGTCGACCGAGGCGGCGGAGATCCTCGGCGCGGCCACGGTGGTCGTGCACCCACCGTTCCGGTGGCAGCGCGCCTACGTCGCGGCCTTCGACGACCTGGTCGGGGAACTGTCGGAGTCCTCCGGCGTGGGTGTCGCGGTGGAGAACATGTTCCCGATGCGCGCGGACCGCGCGTTCGGCGCCGGAACGCGATCGGCGCGTCGCCTCGCCCGCCGCGGCGGCACCCCCGGGCCGGCGGTCTCGGCCTTCGGCAAGTCCATCGACCCCACCGACGACGGTTACGGCCACTACACCCTGGACCTCTCGCACACCGCGACGGCGGGCGCCGACGCGGTCGGCCTCTACGAACGCATGGGTGCCAACCTGTCGCATCTGCATCTGGCCGACGGTTCGGGTGCGGCCACCGACGAACACCTGATCCCCGGCGACGGGTCCCAGCCGTGTGCCGACGTGTGCCGGCGCATCGCCGACAGCGATTTCGCGGGCGCGGTGGTGTTGGAGGTCACCACGTCGTCGGCGCGGACCAAACCCGAGCGTCAGGCGATGCTGGCCCGTTCGCTAGATTTTGCCCGGCAACATCTCAAACGGGAGTCGAGCCGCGCGCGGTGATCCGCGGTGGTGAAGAAGGTGACATGACCGACAAGCTGGCCGAACTGCTGGATCTGCGGGTGATCGGGCCCGCGGCCGATCGTGGGGACGGGGCCGGTCCGGCGATCACCTACGGCGTGACGATCGACGACGCCTTCACCGTCGGACCGAAGGTGCACGGCGGCAGCATGCAGATGATCATCGCCCGCGCCGCCCGGTTGGCCCTCGACGACCTCGCACCCGCGGGTGCACCGGACACGGCGATGCACACCGCCGACGTGGTGCCGGTGGCGATCTCCAGTGACTACCTCGCCGCACCCGACCCGGCGCAGGTCGAGCTGACCGCGACGGTCCGCAAACGGGGCCGCACCGTCACCCTGGTGCACGTCGACCTCACCCAGAACGGCCGCGTGATGGTGTCGTCGTCGGTCACGCTGGCCCGCCCCGACACCGGGGCGGCGCATCATTCGGCGCCGACGGTGCTCGACGATCTGCCGGCCGAGCCGACCGCCGACGCCATCTCGGTGGGCGAGACGCCGCTGTCGGACGTGATGCATCTGGGTCAGGCCCTGGATCTCGGCCTGGACCCGGCCACCTTCCCGGTGATCCGCGGGGAGAAGGGCGACCCGGTCATCCGGGGGTGGGCCCGCCCCCGCGACGCCGCACCCGACTCGTATTTCTCGGTGCTGGTGTGTGACATCTCGCCGCCGGTGGTGATGAACCTGGCACTGTTCGGGTGGGCGCCGACCGTCCAGTTGACCACCTACATCCGTCGGGAACCGGCGCCGGGCTGGCTGCGGTTCGCCGCGACCACCGTCGAGGTCGGTGCCGGCATGTTCGAAGAGGACCATCTGGTGGTGGACTCGACGGGTGCGGTGGTGGCGCAGTCGCGTCAGCTCGCCCTCATCCCACAGCAGCAGCGGTGACCTGTACCGATCACCGCCCCACGCCCCTCCGACCATCGGAGACGATCGGCCCGTCCACGGGCAGATCGCAAGTGCAGAAAGGCTTTCCAGCAGTGAGTGAACGTATCGCGATCATCGGCGGCGGCAAGATCGGTGAGGCCCTGCTGGCCGGCCTGATCGCCGCCGGCACGCCCGCCAAGGACCTCGTCGTCGTCGAACGGGTCGCCGACCGCGCCGCCGAGATCGCCGACGAGTACGGGGTACTCGTGACCGAGGACGTGTCGGTGGCCGCCGAGAGCGCCCAGTATGTGTTCCTCGCCGTCAAACCCGACGACGTCGAGCCGGTCATGCGCAAACTCGCCGCCGCCGAGGACAACGCCGAATCCGAACGGGTGACGGTGTCATTGGTGGCCGGTGTCCCGATCTCCAAGTTCGAGACGATCCTGCAGGCCGGATCGCCGGTCGTGCGGGTCATGCCCAACACCCCGATGCTGGTCAACGAGGCGATGTCGGCGGTGTCGGCGGGTCGGCACGTGGACGCCGGGCAGTTGCGCGCGGTCACCACGCTGCTCGGCAGCGTCGGCCGGGTGACGGTGCTGCCGGAGAAGCTGATGGACGCGGTGACCGCGGTGTCGGGTTCGGGGCCGGCGTACGTGTTCCTTCTGGCCGAGTCGATGATCGATTCGGGGGTGGCGCTGGGGCTGACCCGCGCCCAGGCAAGCGAGCTGGTGGTACAGACGATCCGCGGTGCGGGGGTGCTGCTCAGCGATTCCGGTCTGTCGCCGGTGGATCTGCGTGCCGCGGTGACCTCGCCGGGCGGCACGACCGCCGCGGCCATCCGTGAGCTGGAAACCCATGGTCTGCGTTCGGCGATGTATGCGGCCACCAAGGCGGCCTCGGATGTGAGCCGCGCGGCCGGACGCCGCGTCGAGGGCGAGGGTGTGTAGCGCGACCTCCCGGGAATCGGCGAAAGAATGCCTGGTTCACGTCGCGATGTCGAGCTGACATTGAGGGTTGGTGGAGCTGACACGCCGGGGCATGTTTCCCACAATTAGTGGTCGTCGCGCCCGAAACCCCAGTATGTTGTGGGCGAGGGCGCCCGAAATGGAATTTCCTGGCCACTCACGTCGCTTTTTTCACATCTGCCACGCTAAGCTCCTTTAAGCACGTGCGTGTCTGATGTCCGCCGGAGGGGAAGCCGGCGGCCGCGACGCGTGCTCCGGAGGTATGAGAATTTCATGACGCCTGCAGAGACTCCAGGAGACAGGTCGGCGGCCGGCAATGCCGGAGCCGGATCCCAGTTCCTCACCGTCGCAGAGGTCGCATCCCTGATGCGTGTGTCCAAGATGACCGTGTACCGCCTGGTGCACAACGGTGAACTGCCCGCGGTTCGCGTGGGCCGTTCGTTCCGTGTGCACGCCAAGGCCGTGCACGACTACCTCGAGACGTCCTACTTCGACGCCGGATAACACCGATCCCGCCCGACCGGCCACGGTGCGCGAACAGCGTCCCCGGTGGCCCCGGGCGGGCATGTTCTCCTCCGCTGTGACCCATCGGGATGCGATTTCTGTTCCGTGGGGTCGGGCCGGTAGTGTGGACAATCGGCTACCCGATCCGGCCCGCAGGCTCCCGGTGTCACCGGGGTGCTCAGCCATGTGGATGCACAGTTGTGGGTGCACCACGTGCGGTGGCCGGCCCGCAGCAACCTGCGGGGTAGGAAGAACATTGCACGTGAAGTGAGGAAGTACCCCGATGGGCTCAGTGATCAAGAAGCGCCGCAAGCGCATGTCGAAGAAGAAGCACCGCAAGCTGCTTCGCCGCACCCGCGTGCAGCGTCGCAAGCTCGGTAAATAGGCTCGGTAAATAGGCTCCGGCCCCGCGCGGCACACCCGCGCGGGGGAGACCGCCACGAGAACCCGCCCGCGTGCGGGTTCTTGTCGTCGATGGGGGCGGTAGCCCTGCAACCGGGCACTGCGGCGAGCCGACCCGGGGCGCCCCGGCTAGCCTGGTCCCATGCCCGACTCCCCAGACCAGCTGCCCCGATCGGTTCTCGTGACCGGTGCGTCGACATTTCTCGGCGGCTACCTGGTGGCCCGGCTGGCCGCCAATCCCGAGATCGAGCGGGTGATCGCGGTGGACTCGCGGGTGCCCCGTAAGGACCTGATGCGCCGGATGGGTCGGGCGGAGTTCCTGCGTCTGGACATCCGACGGCCGGCCATCGCCAAGGCGATCGCGAACTACGAGGTCGACACCGTCGTCCACGCGGCCACCTCGATCATGGACACCGCGCCGCACTCCACCGCGATCAAGGAGTTCAACGTGGTCGGGGCGATGCAGGTGTGCGCGGCCGCGCAGCGCAGCCCGTCGGTGAAACGACTGATCCTGCGGTCCACCGCCATGGTCTACGGCGCGAGTGCAAGCGATCCCTCGCACTTCTCCGAGGAAACCCGGGCACGCCGCGAACCCACCCGCAGCTACGGTCGTGACCTCCTCGACGTGGAGGGGTACGTGCGCGGGCTCGGCCGTCGACGCCAGGACATCGAGGTGACCATCCTGCGGCTGCAGGCCATGCTGGGACCGCGGATCAACACCCGGATGGGCTCGCATCTGTCGCTGCCGGTGGTGCCCACCGTGTTCGGTTTCGCGCCGCGACTGCAGTTCCTCCACGAGGAGGATGCGCTCGCGGCGATGGAGCATGTGACCCTGGTGAGCCGGCCGGGCACCTACAACGTCGCCGGTGACGGCGTCGTGACACTAGCGCAGGCGGTGCGCCGGGTGGGCCACGTCCCGCTACCGGTGCCTGGCCGGCTGCTCGCACCGATCACCGGCGTTTTGCAGGATCCTCGATCGGCCAAACTTCGAAGTTCCCAAACTGAGTTCTTGACTTATGGGCGGGTTTTGGACACCACCCGAATGCGGACCGAACTCGGGTTTGCACCGCGCTTCACCACAATGGAGACCCTGGATGACTTTATCGCCCGTGGTGGGGTGAATCCTGTTGTGAGCGCGGCGAGTTGGCGTGGACTGGAACGACGCGCGGTGTCTCTCGCGCTTGCGCTTCGGTGATTGTCGCTAACCCACGGGATGGGAATCGACTTGTGTGGCAGGAGTTGTCGGGTCGCCCAATACGGGAACGCGGCTGCGAAACGCTGCCGCGTTCCGTATCATGAAGTCTCTACGTGTCGGGGCGTCGAAGGGCTCGTTTCCGGTGCATTGTCGCGTTGAATGAGAATTTTCTCTGAAGTGGAAGAGTGGGGTGAGAGCGTGGCCGGTGGTTCGGTACCCGATACGCGCACCGCGAACGTCATTCAGCTCTACGCGAGCTCAGGGGGGCATGGTGGTCGAGGTTTCGACGCGGGCAAGGGACGCCACCCGAGTCAGCAGGTCGCCCATCCCCGGCAGCCCGGCCCGATCACCCATCCCAACACCGACGGCTTCGGCAGTTCGCCGGCCTCGGTGACACCCATCAGCGACGAGGTGGTCGTCGACGACGGCCTCGGCGTCGAGCATCAGGTGCGCTCGTCGCCACTGTTCAGCCTCGGTGGGATCCGCAGTGCCGTTGCCGATTCACTCACTGCCACAGCAGGTTTCATTCGCGAGCGGATGACCGGTGATTACGAGATCGACGATTTCGGATTCGATCCGCACTTCACCGAGGCGGTCTGGTTGCCTGCGGTGCGCCAGCTGTATCAGAAGTGGTTCCGCGTCGAGGTCACCGGCATCGAGAACCTGCCCGTCGAGGGTGGTGCGCTGCTCGTCGCCAACCACGCCGGCACCATCCCGGTCGACGCGATCATGACCTCGGTGGCCGTCCGCGACAATCATCTGACCGGTCGCCATCTTCGAGTTCTGGCCGCCGATATGGCTTTCGACACCCCCGGTGTCAGTGAGGCCGCGCGCCGCATCGGCGCCACCCTCGCCTGCACCAGCGACGCCGACCGCCTGCTCCGGCAGGGTGAACTCACCGCGGTGTGGCCGGAGGGCTACAAGGGGATCGGCAAGCTGTACAAGGACCGCTACAAATTGCAGCGGTTCGGGCGCGGCGGATTTGTCACGACGGCTTTGCGCAACGCCGTCCCGATCGTCCCGGTCTCGATCGTCGGATCCGAGGAGATCTACCCGATGATCAGCGACCTGAAGCCGCTTGCGCGGGTGCTGGGACTGCCGTACGTGCCGATCACCCCGTTGTTCCCGTGGCTCGGTCCGCTCGGCGTCATCCCGCTGCCGTCCAAGTGGCACATCCACTTTGGGCGTCCCATCGAAACCGACGGATACGATGCCTCCTCGGCCGAAGACCCGATGGTGGTCTTCGACCTCACCGACCACGTCCGCGAGGACATCCAGCAGACGCTGTTCCGGATGCTGTCGCGGCGCGGAAGCGTGTACTTCGGCTGAGCGCGTGACCCGAGCGTCGCGGTGCGCGCTACTGTGACAGGCATGAGTTTTGACGCCGATCTCGGCCCCGTCGACGTCGTCGTTGTTCGATTCCCGACCCTGCCGATTCCCGCGTCGGGATTCGATCTGCTCGACGATCGCGTCTCCTCCGGCCGGGTGAACGTCCTCGACATCGAGTTCGTCTCCCGCTCCGCCGACGGCGCGGCCATCCGGCTCGACGCCGGCACCGTCGGCCTCGAGACGCTCACCGGAGCCGACAGTTCTCTGATCGATGAGGGCGGCATTGCCACCGCCGCAACAGAACTCGCCGACGTTGAGGCCGCCGCGATCGTCGTCTACGAGGATCTGACCTTCCTTGCGGTGATCGGGGCGATGGGCCGCCGACGGCGGGTCGATCATCACCAAGGGACCTGTGCCGGTCGACGATCTGATCGGCGCGCTCGACGCCGCCGAAGGGAACCGAGCATGAGTTTGATCCGCACCGCCACCCGCGCCGCCGTCGCGAGCTCGGTTCACGACCGGGTTCAGCGTCGCCAACAGCAACGCTCGGCGCAGCAGGCACCGGCCCGGCCTGCGGTGCCGCAGCCGGCGCCGGTCCAGGCCGCCGAATCGGCCGCCGCCGCCCCCACGACGGCTCTGATGAACGACCTCACCTCGTTGCGACCGGCCGGCGTGGTCACCGACGCCGAGTTCGCCGACATCTCGTCTATCTTCGGCTGATCAGGAGGACAATGTGCGTGCAGTCATCTGTCACAAGGGCGAACTGACGGTGCAGGAGGTCGACGCACCCGAACCCGGCAAGGGGGAGGTGCTGCTGCGGGTCCGGCGGGCCGGGATCTGCGGCTCTGATCTGCACGCACGATCCGATGGCGACGAGACCGCCGACCTGGCCGCCGAGATCGGCTATCCCGGCTTCATGCGGTCGGAACAGTCGGTCATCCTGGGCCATGAATTCGTCGGTGAGGTGGTCTCCTACGGACCGGGATGCCGCAAGAAGTGGGCGCCGGGGACCGCGGTGGTGTCGCTGCCGATGCGCCGGCACGACGGCCAGCCGCATCTCACCGGTCTCGATGAACTCGCGCCCGGCGCCTTCGCCGACTTCGTCGTCGTCGCCGAGGACATGACGATGGATGTGCCGCACGATCTTTCGCTGGACGAGGCGGCGCTCACCGAACCGCTGGCGGTGGCCTACCACGCGGTGCGACGCGGGGAGGTGGGACGCCGCGACGTCGCCACCGTGATCGGTTGCGGCCCCATCGGACTCGCGGTCATCGCGATGCTCAAGGCGACCGGGGTGCGCACGGTGATCGCCAGCGACCTGACCGCCGGACGCCGCGAACTCGCCCGCCGCGTGGGTGCCGACGTCGTCGTCGACCCAGGCGTCGAGTCACCCTTCGACATCACCGCCGAGAAGGGCCGCTACGTCTCGACGGTGCCCCAACTGTTCGACGCGGCCTTCGACGGGATGCGTACCCTACGCCGGATTCCGTTGGTGCCGTGGGCATCGGTGTTCCACCTCGCCGACCGCCTCGGGGCCACGCCGACGGGGCCGGCGATCTTCGAATGTGTCGGCGTGCCCGGCATGATCGAGCAGGTGCTCACCGCCGCGCCGTTGCGGTCGAGGATCATCGTCGTCGGCGTGTGCATGCAGGCCGACCGCATCCGGCCGGCGATGGCCATCAACAAGGAACTCGACCTGCGTTTCGTGTTCGGCTACGACCCGGCCGAATTCCACGACACCCTGCAGATGATCGCCAAACGCGAGGTCGACGTCCGCCCACTGATCACCGCGACCATCGGCCTCGACGGAGTGGCCGAGGCCTTCGACGTGCTCGGTGCGGCCGAACAGCATGCGAAGATCCTCATCGATCCGGCCAGTGAGGTCAGCGCGCTCTCGTAGCGTTTCTCACAGATCAGCGCTTACGCAACAGCTTCGTCGCCGCTGCCGCGGTGCCGCCGGCCGCGCCGATCACCAAAGCCGTTCCGGCGCCGTACTTTGCGGCCTTGCGGGCGGTGCGGAAGTCATACATCTCCCAGCCGCGGACCTTCGCGACGTCACGCAGGTCGGCATCGGGGTTGATGGCGACGGCCGTGCCCACCAGCGACAGCATCGGCACGTCGTTGTGCGAGTCGGAGTAGGCGGTGCACCGTTTGAGGTTGAGTCCCTCGCGAATCGCCAACGCACGCACGGCATGTGCCTTACCGGGACCGTGCAGGATGTCACCGACGAGGCGACCGGTGAACACACCGTTGCGGCTCTCGGCAACCGTGCCCAGTGCACCGGTCAGGCCCAGGTGATCGGCGATGGTCTGGGCGAGTTCCACCGGGGTGGCGGTGACCAGCCACACCTGCTGCCCGGCATCGAGGTGCCGCTGCGCCAAAGCCCGTGTGCCCGGCCAGATCTTGTCGGCGATGTACTCGTCGAAGATCTCCTCGCCGAGTTCGGCGAGCTCGGCGGTGGGGCGTCCGGCGATGAAACTCAACGCCTTCTCGCGGCCCTCTGCGACGTCGTTGGCGTTCTCCTTGCCGGTGATCCGGAACTTCGCCTGCGTCCACGCGAAATCGAGAATGTCGCCGTAGGAGAAGTACTTTCGGGCGGCGAGGCCACGCGCGAAGTGCACGATGGAGGCGCCTTGGACCAGGGTGTTGTCGACGTCGAAGAATGCCGCCGCGGTCAGATCGCGTGGCACCTCGGGTTCGGTGTCGGCCGGTGGCCGGGCCCGCAGGGTGTCCAGGGCGGCCTTGGCGCTGGCCTCACCGGCGAGCGACTGCCGCAATTCCTGTGCGGTCTGCCGGAACCGTCCGCCGGCGGCGCTGGCCCGCTCGGTCAGCCACGCGGTGACCCGATTGCTCTCCTCGTCGGGATCGTGCGGTTCGTCGGCGTCGTCGTGGTCGTCGTCCGCGGCGGTCGAACCCCCGTCGACACGGTCGGCGTGTGCCTCCCAGTCGTCGGCCGAAGGTTCGGCACCCTCGGCCTCGACGGGCGCGGACACCGGTGACTCCGACGGCCCCGAGTCCGAGGCCTCGTCGGAGCCCGGGACGCCGACCGGATTCGTGTCACCGTCCGAAGACACACCCACAGTTCACACCTCCGAGACGGCCCTGTGCGGGCGGTTGGGGCTCGACCCCTACAGCCTAGCGGGGCTGTCAGACTGGACCGTGCAGCCGGGCGTGCCGACGCCCACCGAACCCTCGCCGCGACCGGAGGTCCCCATGCCGATCACCCTGCTCAGCCGCGCCGGATGTGCCGCGTGTGTCGGTGCACGTACCGACCTGGAACGGATCTGCGCCGATTTCGGTGAACCGGTCGAGGTCGTCGACGTCGACGCCGCCGCCGAGGCGGGCGATCCGAGTCTGCGCGCCGAATTCGGTGACCGGCTGCCGGTGATCCTGCTCGACGGTGAGGAACACGGCTACTGGGAGGTCGACGAACCGCGCCTGCGCGCCGACTTGACCGCTCGGGCCGCGCGTCACGACGCCTGAGACGCCGGTTCCGACCTCCGGGTTCCGGTTCCGGTCCGTCCCCGCCACGTTGACAGCGCTCTCCAGACCGCTGACAGCGCTCTCTCCCACGTTGACAGCGCTCTCTCCCACACTGACAGCGCTCCCACCGGATGTGACGTTGCCCGTCCGCGTTGCGAAATCGTCGTCGGCGGGGTAGTGGCGGGGGCGTACCCCGTCCGGTATACGCTGATCGACATTCGACGCGGGCACGCCACGGCTGCCCGCCTGGCGGACGGAAGCGGGTGTGCGGCAGTGAGCGTCGGTTCGGTATCCGGTGACATCCCCGACCCCACCGTCGCCCGTCTCGCCGCCTATCTGCACGTCCTGCGGTCCTTCTCCCAACGCGGCGTCGTCGTCGCCTCCAGCGGCCAGCTGGCCACCGCTGCGGGGGTCAATCCGGCGATCCTGCGCAAGGATCTGTCCCACGTCGGCGCCAACGGGGTGCGCGGCGTCGGATACGACGTGAGCAAACTGACCGCGCGGATATCGAACGCGCTACACACGGACGTCACGGTGACGGTCGCCCTCGCCGGCGCCGGTCGCCTCGGGCGCGCCCTGCTCACCCACACCGGCTTCGGCCGCGGATTCGAGGTGTGCGCCCTCTTCGACGACGATCCCGACGTCGTCGGCACCGTTCTCGACGATGCGACACCGCAGGTCCAGGCCCTCGAGGCGATCGCCGAGGTGTGTTCGGATCCGATGGTCGGGCCGGTGGAGATCGGGGTGGTGGCCACCGCCGACGACCAGGCCCAGACGGTGGCCGACGCGTTCACCCGCGTCGGTGTCCGGCAGCTGCTGAACGTGACGCCGGTGAGCCTTGTGGTGGACTCCGATGTCGTCGTCCGGCAGGTTGATCTAGCCTTGGAACTACAGGTGCTGGCCTTCACCGCGTCACGGACCCCGGTCGCGGAGCGTCAGGGCCGGGATTTGCGTGCAGTGGTGGACCGATAGGCGATGAAAACGGTGGCGGCGTGAGTGTCTTGTTGTTCGGTGTCTCGCATCGAAGTGCACCAGTGGAGGTGCTCGAGCGAATCGCGGTCTCCGACCACGAACGGCCCAAGCTCGTCGACGAGCTCCTGAGCTCGCGGGCGATCAGTGAGGCGATGCTGGTCTCGACGTGCAATCGCGTCGAGATCTACGCCGTCGTCGACGCCTTCCACCCCGCCCTCGAGGCCGTCGGCAACGTCGTCGGCGAGCACTCCGGCATGACCATCAACGACCTCACCAGCCACGCCTACGTCCGGTACTCCGAGGCGGCCGTCGAGCATCTTTTCACCGTCGCCGCCGGCCTCGACTCGCTTGTCGTCGGTGAGCAGCAGATCCTCGGGCAGATCCGCAATGCCTACCTCGACGCCGACTCCAACCACAGCACCGGACGCGTGCTGCACGAACTCGCGCAGCAGGCCCTGCGCGTCGGTAAGCGGGTGCACACCGAGACCGGCATCGATCGCGCGGGCGCGTCGGTGGTGTCGGTGGCGCTGCATCGCGCCCAATACCTGCTGGCCGGCGCATCCGGGTCGAGCGACGAGCCGGCCATGCGCTCGGCGGTGGTCGTCGGTGCCGGCGCGATGGGGGGCCTGGCGACCGCACACCTGGCCCGCGAAGGTGTCCGCAGCATGGTGGTGGTCAACCGGACCGTTGCCAACGCCGAACACCTCGCCGGCAACATCACCGCCAACCACGGCATCGAGGTGCGCGGCGTCGGATTCGACGACCTGCCCGCGGTGATGGCCGACGCCGACGTCGTCGTCGCCTGCACCGGGTCGGTCGGTTCGGTGATCGGCGTCGGTGACGTGCATTCGGCGCTCGCCGCCCGCGGGACCGCCGGAAACGCCGGGAAACCGCTGGTCATCTGCGATCTCGGGTTGCCACGCAATGTCGACCCGGCGGCCGCGCGGCTGCCCGGTGTGCACGTCGTGGACATCGCCGGGCTGCGTGGCATGGCCGAGGCCAAGGCCGCCGAGGACGACACCCTCGCCGCCCGGTCGATCGTCGCGGGCGAACTCGCCGACTACCTGACCGCACAACGTCAGGCCGAGGTCACGCCGACCGTCGCGGCCCTGCGGCAACGCGCCGCCGACGTGGTGGAGGCCGAGATCCTGCGCCTGGAGACCAAACTCCCCGGACTCGACGATCCGCAACGCGACGAGGTGGCCAAGGCCGTGCGACGCGTCGTCGACAAGCTGCTGCACGCGCCGACGGTGCGGGTCAAACAACTCGCGTCCACCCCGAACGGTGACCACTACGCCGAGGCGCTGCGCGAACTCTTCGAGCTCAAGCCGGGTGCCGCCGAGGCCGTCAGCGCTCCCGAGTCCGGGCTCGCAGAGTCCGGCCATCTGGCCCAGTCCGGGCTCGCAGAGTCCGGCCATCTGACCCAGTCCGGGCTCGCAGAGTCCGGCCATCTGACCCAGCCGGGGCTCGCGGAGTCCGGCGATCGGGGCATCACCGCATCGGAGCAGGCAGAACAGTGACCGACACCGACACCCGGGCCGTCATCCGCGTCGGCACCCGGGGCTCCCTGCTGGCCCGCACCCAGACGCAGACCATCGTCGACGCGCTGATCGCCGCCGGGCATCCGGCCGAGCCGGTGATCATCAAGACCGCGGGCGACGCCTCGGCCGCACCGGTCGCCGAGATCGGCGTCGGGGTGTTCACCACCGCGCTGCGCGACGCGCTGCACAACCGCGAGATCGACGTCGCCGTGCACTCGTACAAGGACCTGCCGACCGCACCCGATCCGGGGCTGGTGATCGCGGCCGTCCCACCCCGCGAGGATCCCCGAGATGCGCTGGTCAGCAAGGGTGGGCAGGTCCTCGGGGAACTGCCGCCCGGGTCGACGATCGGCACCTCCGCCCCGCGACGGGCGGCACAGCTTAAAGCATTGGGTCTCGGTTTGGAAATCCGCCCCCTACGAGGCAACCTAGATTCTCGGTTGGGCAAAGTCGCCAGCGGCGAACTCGATGCGGTCGTCGTCGCGCGGGCCGGGCTCGTACGAATCGGAAGGGCCGACGAGGTCACCGAGGCGTTCGATCCGGTGGTCCTGTTACCGGCTCCGGCGCAGGGCGCGTTGGCCGTGGAGTGTCGCAGCGACGATGCCCAACTGGTGAGAACTCTCGCCGAGTTGGACGACGCGTCCACCCGTGCGTCGGTCGACGCCGAACGTGCGGTGCTCGCGGCCCTGGAGGCCGGGTGTACCGCTCCGGTCGGAGCGATCGCAGAGGTGGTCGAATCGCTCGATGACGACGGGCGCATCTTCGTCGAACTGTCGCTGCGTGCGGCGGTGGCGGCCGAGGACGGATCCGATGTGATCCGCGCTTCGGTGGTGGGTCCGGTGGAACGTGCCGACCAGCTGGGCAGGGATCTCGCGGCCGAACTGCTGGAACTGGGAGCAGGCGAACTCGTCGACTCTCCCTAGTTCCGGCAAGGAACACACAGCCCTCACCGTACGAGGGCAGGAGAGTGCGAACGCATGAGCCGTACGACCAAGAAGGCCACTCCGGGGCGGATCTTTTTCGTGGGGTCCGGGCCCGGGGACCCAGACCTGCTGACCGTGCGGGCGCGGAGTGTCATCGCCTCCGCGACCACGGCCTACGTCGACCCGGATGTCCCCGCCGCCGTGGTGGCGATGATCGGCGGGGCGCATCGTCCCGAACCCGCCGACTCCGGCCGCCGGGCCGCCGCCAAGACACCCAAGAACGAGACCGGCGACGACGTGCCCGACACCGACGTCGCGCCGACGCCGGAGGAGACCGAGGAGCAGGTCGTCCATCCTGCACTCGGAGATCCCGGCGAGGTCGCCAAGACCCTGGTCGCGGCCGCCAAGGCCGGAGACGACGTCGTGCGCGTCGTCTCCGGTGACCCGCTGACCACCGATTCGGTGCTCACCGAGGTGCACGCGGTGGCACGCACCACCATCACCTTCGAGGTGCTGCCGGGTCTGCCGGCCGCATCGGTGGTGCCCAGCTACGCCGGCATGCCGCTCGGCTCGAGCCACACCCAGGCCGACGTGCGCGCCGAGGGCGTGGACTGGGCCGCGCTCGCCGCCGCCCCCGGCCCGCTGGTGCTGCACGCCACGTCCGGGCATCTGGCCGAGACCGCGAGCGCGCTGACCGAACACGGCCTCGCCCCGCAGACACCGGTGGCCATCACCGTCAACGGCACCACCTGCGGGCAGCGCACCATCGAGGCCACCCTGGTCACGCTCAACGAGTTGGGTAACGCGTTGTCCGGACCGTTGATCCTCACCGTCGGCAAGGTGGTGACCCAGCGCGGCAAGCTCTCCTGGTGGGAGTCGCGGTCGCTGTACGGCTGGACCGTGCTGGTGCCCCGCACCAAGGATCAGGCCGGCGACATGAGCGATCGCCTCGTCTCCCACGGCGCCATCCCCAAGGAGGTGCCCACCATCGCGGTCGAGCCGCCGCGCAGCCCGGCCCAGATGGAAAGGGCCGTCAAGGGTTTGGTGGACGGCCGCTACCAGTGGGTGGTGTTCACCTCCACCAACGCGGTGCGTGCGGTGTGGGAGAAGTTCGCCGAGTTCGGTCTGGACGCGCGGGCCTTCTCCGGCGTCAAGATCGCCTGCGTGGGCGAGGCGACCGCCGAGCGGGTGCGCGCCTTCGGGATCAACCCGGAACTGGTGCCCTCGGGTGAGCAGTCCTCCCTCGGCCTGCTCGAAGACTTCCCGCCGTACGACGACGTCTTCGACCCGGTCGATCGAATCCTGTTGCCGCGCGCCGACATCGCCACCGAAACCCTGTCGGAGGGGCTGCGTGAGCGGGGCTGGGAGATCGACGACGTGACCGCGTATCGCACCGTGCGCGCTGCCCCGCCGCCGGCCGAGACCCGCGAGATGATCAAGACCGGTGGCTTCGACGCGGTGTGCTTCACCTCGAGTTCCACCGTCCGCAATCTCGTCGGCATCGCCGGAAAGCCGCACGCGCGCACCATTGTTGCGTGCATCGGACCCAAGACCGCGGAGACCGCAACGGAATTCGGGCTGCGCGTGGACGTGCAGCCGGAATCCGCGTCGATCCCCGACCTCGTCGACGCGCTCGCCGAGCATGCCGCCCGGCTGCGGGCCGAGGGGGCCTTGCCGCCGCCGCGCAAGAAGTCGCGGCGGTCGCGGTCCTAGGGGGTCGGTGATGGCTCCGGTGATCCGTCCCCGACGGCTGCGTACGAGTGCCGCGATGCGGCGACTCGTCGCCGAAACCGTGCTCGCGCCCGGCGATCTGGTGCTGCCGATGTTCGTCGCCGACGGCATCGACGCGCCCCGGGAGATCTCGTCGATGCCCGGGGTGTACCAGCACACGCTCGACTCCCTGCGCAAGGCCGCCGACGAGGCGGTCCGCGCGGGAGTCGGCGGGCTGATGCTCTTCGGGGTGCCCGCCCCGGCGGCGAAGGATGCGTGCGGTTCCGGCGCCGACGATCCCGACGGCGTGCTCAATCGTGCTCTGGCCGTGCTGCATTCGGACCTCGGTGACTCGACCGTGCTGATGGCCGACACCTGCCTCGACGAGTTCACCGATCACGGGCACTGCGGCGTCCTCGACGACGCCGGCCGCGTCGACAATGACGCGACCCTCGATCGCTACATCTCGATGTCGTTGGCGCAGGCCCGATCCGGCGCTCACCTGCTCGGTCCGAGCGGCATGATGGACGGTCAGGTCGCCGCGATCCGCGCGGCACTGGACGCCGAAGGGTTCACCGACACCGGCATTCTCGCGTACGCGGCGAAGTACGCGTCGGCGTTCTACGGTCCCTTCCGCGAGGCCGTCGGATCGTCGTTGCAGGGCGATCGGCGCACCTATCAGCAGGACGGTGCCAACCGCATCGAGGCACTGCGCGAGGTGCGCCTCGACCTCGACGAGGGCGCCGACATCGTCATGGTCAAACCCGCGATGAGCTACCTCGACATCGTCCGCGACGTCGCCGAGATGGCCGACGTGCCGGTCGCCGCGTACCAGATCTCCGGCGAGTACTCGATGATCACCGCCGCCGCCGAACGCGGCTGGATCGACCGCGACGCCGCCATCGCCGAATCGCTGCTCTCCATCAAGCGGGCCGGCGCGAAGATCATCCTGACCTACTGGGCCGCCGAGGTCGCTGCCGCGCTGCGCTGACGGCGCTCTGGTACGCACTGACAGCGCTTTGGTTCGCGTTGACAGCGCTCTGGTTGGCGTTGACCGGTGAGTGTCAAGCTGTGGTGAGTCAGTTCCCGATTTTGTTGTGTTATGCGGTGGGTTGGTGGTGCAGGTTGATGGCGACGCGTTGCTGCGGTCGTTTGACTGTGGGTGGTTGGT
>NZ_JBDZDI010000029.1:0-53465 GCF_040044975.1 Gordonia oleivorans | reverse complement strand
ACGCCGTCGACCGCATCCTCGACTGGACCCTGTGGCGCCGACGTCACCAGAAACGCGCCCAACAATGCCACCAAAACCGCAGGTCACAACAACAATAAACCCGATCTACGGCTGTAGTACTAGGCCTTCGAGCGCACTCAAAGGCAAGACCCGCTTCGGTGAGACCTCAGTAATCCCGCCCCACCGGCACCACCGAGATGAGTTCCTCACCGGCGGCGAAGCGTCCGATGTTGCGCGCCACCCACGGTGCGAGTTCGCGGGTCAGTCCCGACGCCGGGTTGGCGATGTGCGGGGTGATGATGCAATTGGGCAGCGACCACAGCGGGTCGTCGTCCGCCGGCGGTTCGGGGTCGGTGACATCAAGTGCGGCACCGGCGATTTCGTTGCCGCGCAGCGCCCAGTACAGCGCCTGCTGGTCGATCAGCGGTCCGCGCGCGACGTTGATGACCCACGCATGGCCGGGCAGCGCGGCGAGGCTGCGGGCGTTGATCAGGTGATGGGTTTCCGGTGTCGACGGTGCCGCGAGGATGACGTGATCGGTGGAGGTCCACACCTCATCCATCCGCGACGACGGCAGCGTGGCGTCGGCCCCCTCGACCGGGCGGCCTGACCGATTGACCGCGAGAACCTGTGCGCCGCAAGCCTTCAGACGCGGCATCAGCGATGCGCCGATACCGCCGGCGCCGACGATCGCCACCGTTGCCCCACGCAACGTGCGGACCGCGGTGTCGATGCGGTCCTTGTCCCAGCCGTCGCGGATCGAGGTGTGGATCTGCCGCAGCCCGGTCAGCAACAGCGCCAGGGCGTGTTCGGCCACGTTCTCGGCGTAGAAGCCGGACGCGTTGGTCCAGATCCGCTTCTCGTCGAGCACGCCCGCGTCGACGAACCCTTCGATGCCCGCGGTCTTGAGCGCCACCCATTCGATGGTGTCGGGCAAGTCGGGAAATCCGGTGGGGTCACCGAGCCAGACGAGCACCCGGGCGTCGGCGAGGTCGACGATCCGTGCGCCGGTGGATTCGACGGCGGCCACCACATGCTGGTCACGCACCGGCTCGATGGCGACCGCAAGGTCACTCATGACCGAACTCCGGCGATCTCGCGGGCCGCCGACGTGGCGAGGCGGTCGGCGATCTCGTTGTAGTGATCGCCGTTGTGGCCCTTGACCCAGCGCCAGGTCACCTGGTGGCGCTTCTCCTCCTCGATGAGCCGCTTCCACAGATCGGAATTCTTGACAGGCTTCTTGTCGGCGGTCTTCCAGCCGTTGCGCTGCCATCCGGCGACCCACTTCATGATGCCGTTGCGGACGTAGCTGGAGTCGGTGTACAGGATCACCGTCGACGGCCGGGTGAGCGCCGCGAGGCCCTCGATCGCCGCCTGGAGCTCCATCTTGTTGTTGGTGGTGTCCGGGGCGGAGCCGGAGATCTCCTTCTCGGTGCCCTTGAACCGCAGCACCGCTCCCCAGCCGCCGGGGCCGGGATTGCCGAGGCAGGCGCCGTCGGTGGAGATCTCCACCACGGAGTCGTCGGTTGCCGGGTCGGGTGCGTTGTCCTGCGGGTCACTCGCCATTCCTCAGAGGTTACCCAGCGGGGCTAGGGTGAAACCATGCCCGTCTGGGACCCCGATCGCTACCTCCAGTTCGCCGACTCTCGCACCCGGCCGTTTCTCGACCTGATCGCCCAGGTGCCCGGCGCACCCGCCTCGATCGTCGACCTCGGCTGCGGCCCCGGACACCTCACCCGGCATCTGCGGGCCCGCTGGCCGCAGGCACGTATCCTCGGCATCGATTCATCGGCGGAGATGATCGACGAGGCGATCCGGTCCAACTTCGATGCCTTCGCCAGTTACGACGCGGCCGACGTGACCACGTGGCAGCCGAACGGGCCCGTCGATCTGTTCGTCTCGAATGCGATGTTCCAGTGGGTTCCCAATCAGCTCGAGGTGATCGCCCGTCTGCTGCAGTTCGTCGCGCCGGGCGGCACCTTCGCCGTGCAGGTCCCCAACAACGCCGACTCGCCGACGCATGTGACGCTCGCCGAGGTGGCGCAGCAGGAGCCCTTCGCCCAACACCTCACTCACGCGCGTCGTCTGCCGACCACGGACCCGGCGCTCTACCTGGAGTTCTTTGCCGACCGCGGTTATCTCGTCGACGCCTGGGAGACCACCTACCTCCACGTGCTGCCCGGTGCGGACCCGGTGTTCGACTGGATCTCGGGTACCGGTGCCCGGCCCTATCTGCAGGCGCTGCCCGACGATCTCGTCGCCCCGTTCACCGACGAGGTGAAAGTTCGGTCGCGGGAGGCATATCCAACCCACTCGTGGGGCACCCCGCTACCGTTCCGCCGTACCTTCGCCGTGGCCACCAGGCCCTGATCCGGGCCGGATACCGGTGTAGACGCCCTCCGGACGGAAGCGCAGGCGCGGCTCCCGGTACTCCTCGAGAGCGTGTGCGGTCCACCCGACCATCCGGGCAAGCGCGAAGATCGTCTCGGCGGCATCGGGGCTCATCCGGTAGCGCAATGCGATGGCGGCCAACGCGAAATCGGAGTTGACGAACTGCCGTGGACCGAGGTGATCGACGATGGTCCGCACCGCGGGCATCACCCGCCGGTCTCCGGCGCCCATGGCGCCCAGCCTGTGGATGATCTCCTCTGCCCGAGGATCGGAGTGCCGATAGATCACGTGACCGGTCCCGGGGATCGGGGTTCCGGTGTGCAGTGCATCGGCGAGGGCTGCGGTCGGGTCGTCGAGGGCACCCGCGAGGAATCGGTAGGCCAATGTCGTTGCGCCACCGTGGCTCGGGCCGTCGAAGGCGCCGAGACCGGCCCCGATCACCGCGTAGACACTGCCGCGCGCACTCGCGGCGACGCGTGCGGCGACCGCACCGGCCGAGAGGTCGTGATCGGCGAGCAGCACCAGCGCGGCGTTCAGCAAGGCCAGGGTCCGCCGGGTGGCCGGTTCGTCGGTGAGCCGTGGCCAGAGTCGTTGTGCGACTGCACCTTCGGATGGACCGTCGCCCAGCGCTTCGACGGCGGCGGCGATCACGGACACGGCCTTGGTGGTCACCGCGTCGGGATCGGTCTGATGGCGCAACGGATCTCGTGCTCCGGCGAGGTCGACCGCCAGCCGAATCCGGTCCACTCCCCGCGCCCGGATACCGGCGACGCGTCGCACCGCGACTCCGATGGCCCGCTGATCTGCCGGCGACGACGGGGCGATCCACGGATGGTCCCACAGCAGCGCCGCGACGTCCTCGAACGACGACGTTCGCGACAGGTCGACGACGTCGTGGCCACGATAGTGGAGCCGGTCCCCGTGCAGGAAGGTGAGTTGGGTGCGAATCCGTTCGGCGACACCGGTCGGCGGACGATGGCGGGTGCGGTCGAGGAGCCCGTCGACCTCGTCGACGGGGAACATGCTGCCGTCGTGGCCGTCGATGCGCCGGCTGCTCAGACGCCCACGGCTGACATACGCGTAGACGGTGGACACCTTGACCCCCAGCATCTTTGCCACCTGCTCGGTGGTCAGATAGTCCCGCCCGTCGTGGTGGATGGGCGTCGGATAGCGGCGGGTGTGGGCGCGGGTCACATATTGATTGAATCAACATTGACCGGCCTGCTCAATACGGTTCATCGTCGTGGGTATGACCGAACAACTCATCGCTCCAGCCGGATTGCAGAACGTGATCGTCGCCGACACCGAGATCGGTGACGTCCGCGGCGCCGAGGGTTTCTTCCACTACCGCCAGTACTCGGCGATCGAGTTGGCGCGCACCCGCAGTTTTGAGGAGGTCTGGTACCTGTTCGTCCACGGCCATCTCCCCGACGCCGCCGCGTTGGCCGAGTTCATCACGCGGACAACCGCCCTGCGCACCCTGCCGGACGAGCTCGCCGGCATCCTGCGCACCGCAGCGCTGCTGGGCGGTGAGCGCGAATCCCTCGCCGGCCTGCGAACCGTCCTCTCGGCCACCGGACCTGCAACCGGCGCCCGCCCACTGTGGGATGCCGACCCGCGGCAACGCGTCGACGACGCCCTGCGCGCGACGGCCCTCACCCCAACGATCCTGGCTGCCCTGCATCGCATCCGCGCCGGTTAGAGTCCCCTGGAGCCTCGCGCGGACCTCGGTGTGGCCGCCAACTGGCTGTATCTGATCTCCGGTCGGGAACCGACGGCGCAGGAGGCGCGCGCCATCGAGCATTACCTGATCGCCACGATGGATCACGGGTTCAACGCCTCGACATTCACCGCCCGGGTGATCGCGTCGACCGGCGCGGACGTCTTCGGAGCGGTCTGCGGAGCCCTGGGCGCCTTCTCCGGCCCGCTGCACGGCGGGGCCCCGGATCGTGCGCTCGATGCCCTCGACGAGATCGCCGACCACGGGGATGCGCGTACCTGGGCGGCCGAGCAGGTGGCCGCGCACCGTCGGATCATGGGATTCGGGCATGCCGTCTACCGCACCGCCGACCCTCGTTCGATGATGTTGCGCGACATCGCACTCGGGTTCGGTGGACCGCTGGTCGACCGGGCGGTGGCGGCCGAGGAGGCGATCACCGATGTCCTCGCACGGGCCCATCCGGAGCAGCCGCGGTATGCCAACGTGGAGTTCTATGCGGGTGTCGTCATGGAATGCTGCGGCGTGTCCCGGTCGATGTTCACACCGACGTTCGCGGTCAGCCGCATGGTCGGTTGGTGCGCGAACATCCTCGAGCAGGCGCAGAGCCGCAAGATCATTCGGCCCGCGGCGCGCTATGTGGGCCCGAGTCCCGACGTGCAGCGGCCGTGACGTGCCACACTGAGGCATGGCCTCGCTCCCCCACATCTTCCTGGTTCGCGCGATCAACGTCGGTGGCGCGAAGTTGCCGATGGCCGACCTTCGTTCCGAGGCAACCGAACTCGGCGCCACCGAGGTCCGCACGCATATCGCGTCGGGCAACCTGATCTGCATCCCACCGACGTCACCGGCGGCATTCGCGAGCGCCCTCGAGGAACTGATCGAAGCGCGCCACGGATTTTCCCGTGAGGTCATCGCGCGGTCGGTCGACGAGTTGCGGAATGCGGTGGCGGCCTTCCCCTTCGAGGCGGACGACGAGAAGTTCGCCCACCTCTACTTCCTCACCGGAATCCCCGATCCGGACAAGACGAAAGCCTTCCTCGACACGGATTTCGGCGACGATCAACTCGCCGTGATCGGCGCCGATCTGCACATCTACTACGCCGGCGGCGTCGGCAAGAGCACGCTCAGCTCGCCAAAGATCGCCCGCGGGCTCGGCGTCGCGGGCACCGGACGCAACCTGCGGACGGTGCGGACACTGATCGAGATCGCGGAGGGCACGACGTGATCTCGGATCAGCCCTGAGGGCCATCGGTGATACCACGAACGAGCGCAGCCACCACCGCTCGACGTGTGTCTGCAGAGGTCGGCCAGCCTGGCGCAGCAAGAACACACTGCTGCGCAAGCAGTTCCACATTCATCGACCCCATCCGATCTCGCAGCACCGCCGCCTCTTCGACGCTCAAGAGCGCCAGCATCTCCGCGGCAAGCAGTGCCGCTGCGCCTCGGTGGAGATCAAAGTCTTCCCGTTCGAGGGCCCAAAACGCATCGCCCCACAGGTCGTCGGACCGGAGCGAGGTCCAGTGAATGCACAGCGCGAGGTCCTGCGCATCCTTGTATTCGTACTTCTCCAGCCGATCGAGCCAGGCATGAGCTTTCAACACGGCGTATCCAGGGAGGGTGGGTATTCGAATGCGAAGAGCATCGTTGAGCGCCAAGACGTCTGCAGCGTCGAAGACGTCGGCAAAGCCGTGGACATTCAACTCGATCCTGCCGATCTCGCGCGAGATCGTCCCACGAGGCTCTTCAAGTGCGCCGAAAGGCACAACGTCGGTGGGTATCCCTGCAATCATCATTCTCTGCCACGCACGTTCCGTGGATCCAAAGCGAGCGTGAAGTTCCTCAAAAACTGACCAGTCAGGGATGGCCACGGCAAGATCTGTGTCGTTGGTTGCACGAAACCGGGCACCATCCGCAAGCCGCGCATGGAGGATGTCTCGACAACGCGCACCCACCAGCATGATCTGCGCCGGATCGATAACGTCGGCGATCTCGGCAACCACCCTGGCTATGTCCGCATGCTCGCCACGATAGGCTCGATCTCCTTGATCCATCCCCGCCTCACCCCTTCTGCGGCCTCACGTTGCCGCTCCTCATTGGAGCCCAAGAGATCGGCGTAGACGATCGGTGTCGGCGCGACGGCGAATCCGTCGGCTCTCGTGTGCATCCCCTCAATACCATTCCAGAACCATTTGCGGAGGTGAACATTCGGCGTTGCGCTTTTCCTCCAACGGTTTTCTCGGATGAGGTCTACCGGTACCGGTTGCGTTGGGCTGATGTTGACGTAGGCGGTGAGTGTTGGAGCGCGGTGGATCAGCTCCGGAACAGCGCGCTCTCCACTGAGGAACAGTCGGGTGCCCTTGGGCACAACAGGATTCACCGTGCCCTCACCGTCGAAAATCGTGTCGACCTGGTTCGCATAAGACACGGCCCAGGAATCGAGGAGCGCAACGAGGTTGCCTGGCCTGCGATGCTCACCCCATACCTCGACGAAGGCGGTATCGACCAGATCATCCATCAGGTTCTTGACCAACCCGACCGAAGTACCCGAAAACTCCGAGAGCACGCGCAGCGGCGCATCCACCAACCTTGGATCAGCGAGGATCACTGCAACCACCTGAGACCGCTTGCGGGTGAACAAGGTTGATGACCGTGATCTGGATACCGAGATCTGGTCCAGCAGCTTCGTGGGCCGGCTGCGACCTCGGACGTCGACCACCAGACCGGGTGCGCGCAAGTACGCGTTCCCGGCGCCGTCGGCGAACCAGATATTCAGGGAGCGAAGGGTTTCGGCACTCCGCGGGTGTATGTACGGCGCGATCACCAAGACCTGGGTCCCAGCCTGTCGCTGCCCCTCGGACATCCGACCGATCTCCCCCAATCCCGCCATGGAGAATTCAGTTAGATAGCGTCCTTCGACGGCCATCTTCTCACCGCCGACGATCGTGAGCTTGATCGTCCCGCTCTCGTTCTCCGCCAGATCGCCCAGCGCCGACGAGGTCAGCTGCACCCCATACGTCTCCAGCCAATGCCGCACCGATGTCAGCAGTGCAGCGGGGATCACATCCGACATGCGTTCAGAATAGCGCAGTGTTCACAAAAACTGAACACTCGACAAAACTGAACGCCCGAGGTGGTTCAGGGCACCACTCGATCGATCGTCCCGATGACGGCATTCATATCGTCACGCTGCTGCGCGAACGGCGCTTCCCATAACTGCCGGGGCAGCTCTTCGAGCGCCTTGACGGCGGTCTCGAGTTCCTCGAGTCGTTCGGTCTTCTCGTCGCCGCTCAGCGATGCCGCAGCGATGAGCTGATCGTCGAGTTCGAAGACCTTGTCGTCGAGACGATCTCGCACCGCAACGGTCTCGTCATCGTGCGGGATGGCCGGATTCTGGTGCACGTCGGCAATCGCGTAGCGCACCCGCCGGTGCAGCAACGCCTCCGGGCTGGTGTCCGTCGTCCACGCCTTGGGAGCACGACTCGGTTTGCCGGGGATCAGATCGGTGGACCGGGCGAACGCGCGGATGCGTTTGTCGGAATCCCAGGCGAACCAGATCGCACCACCGAGGGTGAACAACGCGACGGCAACAATGACGACGATGACGATGATCGCGACGGGCGACATGACCTCGACCCTATCCCTCGGCCCGGGCCGCGGGCCGTTCGGCGCGCACGGCGGCCGCATTCACCCGGGTCAGGACGCCATGGAGTTCTTCGAGGTCGGCGAGGTCGACGCCGAGGGCGTCGACGACGGCGGGCGGGATGTCGAGGGCCTTCGTACGCAGGGCGCGTCCGGCGTCGGTGAGGTCGATGTCGACGTTGCGTTCGTCATTGTCGCGCCGACGCCGTTCGATCAGTCCGTTCGCCTCGAGCCGTTTGAGCAGTGGTGAGAGCGTCGCCGAATCCAGTTGCAGCACCGCGCCGATCTCCTTGACGCCGCGCGGGGCGGATTCCCACAGCGCGAGCATCACCAGGTACTGCGGGTGGGTGAGTCCGAGGGGATCGAGGAGTCGCCGGTAGATCCGCAGCACCGAACGGTTGGCCACGGCCAGGGCGAAGCACACCTGCCGTTCCAGTAGCAGCGGATTGTCCGGTTCGGTCATTCTCCCATCGTAGGCTTGCCCGCCACCAGGTCTTCCACGTCGAGGCCCCAGCGACCGAAGCGGGCGTCGAACGCGCTCGCCCGGTCGCGGGCGCGTTGCTTCTTGGCGTCGGAGTAGTGGCGGCGCGCCCACCGCGAACCCGGCCGGGCGAGGCGTACCGCCCCGATCCATCCCACCGGCGGGATGAAGGCGGCCACCGCGGCGGTCGAGTACTTGCCCTTCGCCACGCACACCAGCACGCATGCGATGTGGACGGGTAGCACGACGAGGAGGCCGAGGTGCCCGACCGCGGAGAGGTCGTCCTCGGTGAAGGGATCGATGCCCAGTGCGAGCAGGCCGAGGAGTGCGACGGTCAGGCTCACCACCTGCACCGACAGCTGTCCTTCTTTGGTCCAGTACACGTCGGTGAGGTGCAGGATCAGCGCGAACTCGTCGAGGACGAGGCTGGCGCCGACACCGATGAGGACCGCCGCGATCAGCGATCCCGGTGCGTGCCCGGCCGCCGCGACCGACGTCACCGCGCCGATCAGCAGCAGGATCAGACCGGGGACCGCGTGGTGGATGTGCACGCCGCCCTGAATGTTGTTGCGGAACGGACCCTTACCGGCCCGGATCAACCGCGTGATGGTGCGGGTGATCAGGAAGGTCACCAGAAACGCGACGAACAGCAACGCCAACGGCACCTTCGGCTCATTCCAGAACGAGTCCACCTCGGCGACCTCCTGATCGGTGCGCTCAGGCGCCGGCGGTGATCCCGGTGCGGGCCTGTTCGATCTTGAGGCAGCGGTCTTCGACGTAGAGCAGGCCCGCGTCCTCGGCGATCTGGCGTGCCTCCGGCGAGGTGATGCCCAGTTGCAGCCACAATGCGCCCGCCCCGGCGGCGACGGCCTGCCGGGCGATCTCCGGGGCGTCGGCCGACGGACGGAAGACGTCGACGAACCCGACCTGCTCGGGCACTTCGGCGAGGGTCGGATACACCTGTTCGCCGACGATCTCGGTGGCCGTCGGATTCACCGGGATGATGCGCCAGCCTTTGGCCTGCATGAGGGCGGGAACCTCGTTGGCGGGCTTGTGCGGATTCGCGCTGGCGCCGACGACGGTGATGGTGTCGTAGGTGTTCAGGATCTTCTCGACGATCTCGTCTGTGCTCATGACGACGAGTCTATGGTCGGTTTCATGAGGCGCACCACGACCGAACCGTTCGCCGAGCTGGACCTGGCCGCCCTCGCCGGGACCCGCGCGGTGGTCACCGGAGCGACGAACGGACTCGGCATGGCCACCGCACGAGCACTCGCGCGGGCCGGCGTGTCGGTGGTGATACCCGCCCGGGACGTCGAGTTGGGTCGGGCGCGGGCCGACGAGTTCGGCGGCGACTGTGCGGTGGTACCGCTCGATCTGGCCGACCTGTCGTCGGTGCGTGCGTGCGCCGAGGCCATCGACGGGCCGATCGACTTCCTGATCAACAACGCCGGCATGTTCCCGACCGGTCGCGGCGAGACCGTCGACGGCCACGAGCGAACCATCGGCACCAACTTCCTCGGGCCCTTCGCCCTCACCAATCTGCTTGCGCCCCAGATCCGTCGACGGATCGTGTGCGTGGCCTCCGACGCCCACAAGGTCGCCCGGATCGACCCCGATGATCTGAATCTGTCTGCGGCACAGTGGAGTCCCCCGCGCGCGTATGCGCGGTCCAAGCTCGCGGTGATGTTGTGGGGCCTCGAACTCGACCGCCGATTGCGGTCGGCGGGCTCACCCATCGAGACCATGCTCACCACTCCCGGCTGGGTGGCGTCCAACATCTCCAACAAGCCGCACCTCGGTATCGCGCATCGGATCGTGCAGGGCGGTGCGCGACTACTGGCGAACGACGTCGACGCCGGCGCGGCGACGACGCTGTACTGCCTGACCGAACCGATCGCCACCGGCAGCTACGTCGGCGTCGACGGGTTCGGCGCACTACGCGGTGCGCCGGTGCTGTTCGGCAGGTCGCGCACCGCCTGCGACTTCGGGCTCGCGGGCCGGTTGTGGGATACGGCCGAGAAGGCCACGGGGACCACGCTTTCCGTACAGTAGGTCACCATGCGTCCACTGATCTATTACGTTGCAGTCAGTCTCGACGGATTCATCGCCGACACCGACGGCAACTTTGACGCCTTCGACGCCGAGGGCGATCACATGGCGACCATCCTGTCCGACTTCGCCGACGCGCTACCGAAACCGGCTCTCGACGCGCTCAGCATCACGCCTCCGACAACGGTGTTCGACACCGTCCTGATGGGTAGCGCCACCTATGCCGTGGGCGCGGATGTCGGCCTGTCCAGCCCGTACCCGCATCTGCGGCAGTTCGTCTTCTCGTGCGGTCCCCGACGACGTGACGGTGACCGCCGAGTCGCCCTCGGATGTCGTCGGCCGACTCAAAAGTGAAGAGGGCCAGGGTATCTGGTTGTGCGGTGGTGGCGTGTTGGCGGCCTCGCTCATCGACGACATCGACCGGCTGATCCTCAAGGTGAATCCGATCCTGCTCGGCGCGGGCATCCCGCTGTTCGCCGGCACTCCGATGCTCACCGACGCACTGTCCGGTGTGCGTGGCTTCGACCTCACCCGCAGTCGCGCCTACGAGTCCGGGGTGCTCATCAACGAGTACGAGCGCAGAACAGCGGTGGTCGAGCCCGAACCACGGTGACGACCGCGCGGACCAGCACGCCACCTCCGCGGCGGCGCGGGGATCTTGTCACTGAGTGCGTTTCGTCCCGCTCATCCCCTCGAAGGGGTTCCAGGAGCGCGACTTCGCACGGACGTGCAGGTAGTAGGCGTAGTTCGCGGTGGAGCCGGCGAGCGCTCCCATCGCGGCGGCGACCGGCGTACTCAGCGACGGTGGCAAACCGCCCACTTCCATGACAACCCCGACCGCCACGCCGATGGCGACGAGAGTGAGCCCCTTGCGCCACATCCCCTTGACCGCGAAGTAGATCGGGCCGAACAGAAAGGCCAAGACGTTGAACGCCAACCGCATTCGTCGCCCGAATGGTAGCGCCCGAAACGCTGCGCGTCCGGCGGGATCAGCCGGGTTGCCATGGGCATCGTAGAACGCGAATCGGCTCTCCCAGTGCGATGGGACAGATTGCGAGCGTGGAAATCCGGTGTCGGTCATGGCCTCGTATCCGCGATGGTGGGAATGAACGTGTCGACTCCGCTGTCACTGACCCGCGTCACCTCGACCGGATCGAGTCCGCGCCCCAGCAGCAAGCTGTTGGTCAGCGCCATCCAAGGAACCAGATCACCTGGTGCATCGGCGATTTCGCAGGCGATCAGCGACGGCGGCACCGCGTCGGCGGCGACGAGGTCAAGCCACGTCGCATACGGCACCTTGAGGTATTCGAGGGCCGGTAACCGGCCCAGCGTCTGCGTCATCCCGGTGACGCTGCCGGACGAGGGATCCAACAGTCCGGACTCGAAGCGGACGGACGCGAATCCGGGCTCCTGGAACACGCACGTCCCGGACATCGAGCGGCTGAGATGACCTGTGACCGCAACGGTGTCGGTCGACGCGATGTCGGCGCGGGCGTCACGCAGAGAACGGATGATCGGTTCCCAGGAGGCAAGCGACGTCAGTGAGCGATTCGGCACGAGACCTGTGATATCACGGCGCCGGGACGGCTACGCCGGTCGCCCATCCACCCGAATGACGTCCCGCCTCGGCGCAACGGAGTACAGGAACTTCCGAATCCTCCGCGGTGCCGGCGTATGAAATGACGTGACCCGCATGCACGTCGGATCGGCCGGGCGTCTGGTGAACAGCCACCGGGTACGGGTAGGCATCGAGGTCATCAACGCGTCGGTTCGCTCCCCGGGGATCAGCGTGAATCGATATACGGTCGCGATCCTCACCCCGTTTGCGATCTCCTGGTCGACGTCGATTCGGACGATGTCCGACCACGCCCACTCACGCAGGGCAGGATCGTCGATGGCGCACAAAGTGATCGACGTGTCGGTGATGACCGCGAGAGCCTCTCCGCGCCACCAGGCGAGACCGATCACCACGACGGCGACGAGGAGAAGCGCTCCGCTGATCGCGGCGACGAGGGACATGACGAAGAAGCCCGGATCGGAAGCCGTTGCCATCAAGGTAATCCCGGCGAACGTCATCACGACACCGATCACGAGGTTGACGCCGAACAGCACCGCACCAGTGGGCCGCACCCCTGCCCGGATCACGAGTTCGGTTTCCCCCACGGCATTCACGGTCGCCACCATATCGAGAGCATCTCGGCAACGAGGGATCTCATCGCGGGCGACG
Organism: Gordonia oleivorans; assembly: GCF_040044975.1. NCBI lineage: Bacteria > Bacillati > Actinomycetota > Actinomycetes > Mycobacteriales > Gordoniaceae > Gordonia > Gordonia oleivorans. The sequence continues at coordinate 40,955 of NZ_JBDZDI010000029.1, read as the reverse complement.
AGCGCGATTCCCCGAACGCCGTGTCCCCGGCACCTTCCCGGCCGCCTCCCGGGCCGCCCGTTTGGCGGCCGCCTTCTCCTTGGCCGACCGTTTCGGCGGTGCGTCGGTGGCGCCACGAGACGAGGTGGCCTTGCGGCCGCGGACGATCCCGATGAATTCCTCGGCCGCCTCCGACGTCGGATCGGGCCACAGTAGTCCGACGGTGCTCGTCGGCAGACCCGCGACCGGTCGATAGTCCAGGTCGCGCCGGTGATGTAGCCGGGCCAGCGACTGGGGCACCACCAGCAGTCCGACACCGGCGGCGACGAGTTCGATGGCGTCGGCGGTGGTTTCGGGGCGATGCTCGATCGCGGTCCCGGGACGGTCGGTCACGGCGAGTGGTTCGTCGAGCGGCCACAGCACAGCCTCGTCGGCGAGGTCATCGGGCTGTAGTTCGTCGCCCGCGCTGAACAGATGGTCCTTGCCGAAGACGACCACCGTCGTCTCCTCGTAGAGCGTGATCGTGTGGTGTGGCCCGGGATCGGCGTGGGTGAGCGCGTCGGGCAGGCGGGTGATCGCCATGTCGGCGTCGCCTCGTCCGATCACCGCGGCGGTGTCGGCGACCTCGACCGAATTCATCTCGAGCGGGATGTCCGGGTGGCGCTCACCCCAGATGCGCACCCATTTCCCGGGGGTCGTGCCCGGCACGTAGGCGAGCCGGAACACCGCCGGGCTCGACGGGTCGGCATCTGCGGGCGGATTCACGTCCCGAGGCTACCCCGGAGCTTGACCGCCTCGGAGAATCGCGGCAACGGCGATACGCTGCGAGCATGAGCTCGCAGTCGATGAAACCGGCCACCGCCGCCAAGAAGCTTGACGTCTACCTGCCGGCGACGCCGGAGGAGTTCCGCGCCGGCCCGATCACGCGGGCGCAATTGGCCGCGCTGCAGGCCGACCCGCCGCAATGGTTGCGCGACCTGCGCGCCAACGGTCCGCACCCGAAGAACCTCGTCGCCGCCAAACTCGGGATCTCGAACTCCGGCCTGATCCGGGGCGAGATCACCGAAGCGCTGACGACCGACCAGATCAACGCACTCCTCGACGAAATGCCCGACTGGCTGGCGGCCGAACGTACCAAGCACGTCGAGGTGCTGCGTGAGGAGCGTCGCATCAAGTCGTTGCACGCTGATCGGCGACGCGACGAGGCGGAGACGCCGGACGACGCATGATCCCCACCCGTCGAGTATGTGCATGGCGGCCTCGATCGAGGTAGTTCGCCCTCACGCCAACCGGCGGTTGAGATCCGCCGAGATCTCGGCGACCCTCTTGGACGTCTCGGCGACCTGACGCTTTTCCGAACTCGCCGCTGCCGTGACGGCATCGTGTGCGAACGTCTCGAGCGAGACGTTCGCACGCTCAGCGGCCTCACGCAGCTCCTGAAGCTCGTCGTCGCTGAAGGTGAGGTTGAGTGAGGGCATCGAGGGACCCTTTCCGCGTGGTACCCGGAAGGTACCGAATACGATACCTCCGTTGTGTTCATTCACGCCCGTGACCTGCTGCGTCCGTCGTTCGTTTGGTCGAACGATTGGCCGACACTCGCGGGACGACCCTCTACTGTGGCGACCAGATGATTCTGCACGACCTGATGAAGCACACAAGGCAGGTACCACCAGAGGGAGAACGAGCACATGGACCCGTTGGCGATGGTGCTCCTCATTGTCGCCGCCACCGGATTGTGCCTGAGCCTGCTGTCTCTCATCGGCCTGGATCTGGGGCCGATCGACGTCCACATCGGGGATTCCGGTGTCGGCATGCTCAGTCTGCTCACCCCCGGCGTCACCATCGGCGCCGGCGTCAGCGGACTCATGCTCCTGGGGGACACGGCACCGACGATCGTGGCCCTGGCAGTGGGGGCGGCGGCGATGGCCGCCACCATGGTCCTCATGTACCCGGTGCTGCGGATGTTGCTGCGCGCCGGCAAGGAATCCGAGCCCACCGAACTGGCCGGGCACAAGGTCAGCATGGTCGACGGTCTGGACACGCCGCAGCGACTGGCCCAGGCCGAGGCCATCACGCCCAATGGCTCGCAGCTGATCACGGTGTGTCTGGACCCCGATATGACCGCACGCGGCCTGACCCTCCGACCGGGTGACACCGCGTACCTGGTATCGCCGAAGAACCCCGACGAACAGATCTGGTACGCCACGTCGCTCTGGTCGATCGATCGCCCGACGACGGGTTCTGACTGACCTTCGGGCGATGACATCGGCTCTGCCGAAGCACTACCCGTGACGGCACAACCGCGCCGGACGGTCCGAGATATCAACTCCGAGAAACCAACCCAGAGAAGGAAGCACCGTTGTCCAGCATCATCGTCATCGTCGGGGTGGCCGTCGCCGCACTCGTGGTCCTGATCGTCGCCCTGATCTCGCGCTACCGGGTCCCCGGCGCCGACGAAGCCTTCGTCGTCACCGGCACGGGCAAGGGACAGACCGGCAAGGTCTACCGCGGCACCGGCACATTTGTGCTGCCGGTGGTCCAGAAATCCACCCGTGTCTCCCTGAGCTCAGTCCAGGCCACCCTCAACACCTCGACCCCCGCCAACGATGGCATCGAACTGGCCGTGTCGGCCACTGCCGTCGTCAAGGTCGGCGACGAGCCCGAGGACGTGCTCAAGGCGGGTCAGCGCTTCCGTGACGACACCGACAAGATCAAGGCCTTCGTCACCCAGCAACTCTCGGGTGAACTGCGCTCGATCGTGGGCACCATGACGGCCAAGGCCATCCTGGTCGACCGCAAGGCGCTCATCGACCAGGTGGCCGAGGCCATCAAGACCAACCTGCGCACGCAGGGTCTGGCCCTGGACTCCTTCTCGATCAACGAGGTCTCCGACGCCGACGGACGTTACTTCCAGGACCTGGCCGCCGCCGAGCGCGCCGAACAGTCCCGGATCGCCCATATCGCCCAGGCGAACGCCGAGAGTGCTTCAGCCATCGCGGCGGCCCAGGCCGAGCGTGAGGCCGAGCAGGCGCGCATCGCCAATCAGCAGGCCGTGATCGAACAGCAGCGCCAGCTCGACGTCGAACGCCAAGAGGCCCGCAAGATCACCGAGCGCGCGGCGGCCGAGGCCGATGCCGCCGGCCCGCTGGCCGAGGCAGAACGCCGGCTGATCCAGACCGAGAAGGACAACGAGGTCGCCGCCAAGGCCGCCGAACTGCGCCAGACACAGCTCGACGCCGAGGTCAAGCGCCCGGCCGAGGCCCGCCGCTTCGAGACCGAGCAGAATGCCGCCGCGGAGAAAGCCCAACGCATCGCCGAGGCCGAGGCGCAGGCCCGCACCGTCGAACTGCAGGGTGAGGCTCAGAAGAAGGCCAAGATCGCCGCCGCGCAGGCAGACGCGCAGAGCACCGAGCTCCGGGGTCGTGCCGACGCCGAGGCGACCCGTTTGCGCGGTGAGGCCGAGGCGCAGGCCATCGAGGCCCGTGCCAAGGCGCTGGCCGAGATGGACACCGTCGGTCAGCTCGAACTCATCCTGACCAAGATGCCTGCCATCGTCGAGGCCGCGGCCAAGCCGCTGGCAGGAGCCTCGGTCACCCTCATCGGATCCGATACCGACGGGATCACCCAGTCGGTGGCCAAGAGTGCTGTGGGCGCACTGGATACGATCCGCTCGACGACCGGTATCGATCTGGCCGAGATGCTCGGCGGGATCAGCAAGGCTGCCGTACCGGCTGCGCAACCCAAACCCAGCGGAAGCGGAGGGATTTGAACCCTAATCAGCCCTCCTGGTCAGGTGCTGATATGGCCTCTCACCTGCGGTTTAACATCATCCAAGGTCACCGCGGATCACCCGGTTTCGTGGGCAAGTGTGGGCAGAATGTGGGCAACGACGGTGCGGGTCAGTCTTGGTCGCGCGTTAAGTTATCGGGATGGGCAAGCGTCTGTATGCGTACATCGACGAGACTGGCGACCGCGGCACGAACGTCGGATCGAGCCCGATCTTCGGGATGGCTGCGGTCATCGTGGACGACGCAAGTGCTCGCACGCTGCGCGAGGCCGTCAAACAGCTCCGCTCGGATTTCGGGGTACCTGATGGCAAGGTCATGTCCTGGAAGGAGCACGTCAAGAATCACGACCGCCGGAGGCGTGCGGCCGCAGTCCTCGGCAGCGTTGCAGGACTGACGGTTTGCCTGGCGTATGCGGACAAGTCCGCACTATCACCCAGCTCCTACCGGTCCGACAAGGTGCGCTTCTACAACTACGTCGCGTGGATGACCTACAAGTCGATCCTGTGGTCTGCTCGCAGCCTCGGTGGCAACAGCGCCGAAGTGTGGACCCGATTTGGCCACGTTAAGCATCATGACCACGAAGGCACTAAAGAGTATCTTGAGCGCGAAGCTGAGCGCGACGACCGCGTTCCACACCAGATGGAACAAGGGCTGCGATGGGTGTCCGCCGACCAGTACCTAGAAAGTCAGGCCGCTGACCTGTACGGGGGGTTTATGCGCGCGGCCCTGTGGCCGACGGAATGGAACCTCGTCGAACCTGCCTACTTGCTTGCGGTCTGGCACCAGCTACGGAACTCGCACGACTGCGCGATACCGCTCGGCTTCATGTCAATGCCGGATTACAGCAATCTGTACTCACGGGATTGGTTTCCCTGCGCCACTTGCAAGCGCAAACCGGCCCGCTGAGGGCCTCCAGGGGCCGATCCAATCAAGGAGGGCGGTGGCAGCACCGCAGGCGATCCCTGACAAGCCCTCAGCGGGCCGGTATTTACAAAGTGTGCCTTAGTAGTCCGACAATATCGAGACCAAGGTGAGCTAGTCGGGACGGACGACCTCTCCAGACGGAGGTGATTCGGGCAGGTCAGCGCCAATATTTCGGTTCCGTGGCGGTCGCTGTAAAAAAAACTCCTTGCCCCGCGACCGCAGAGGTCAGGTTGTGGGGGTTGAATGTATTAACCCGTCCCCGCTGACGGCCCGAGGCCCCGCCTGCGAGCTGGAGCTCAGGCCTGAGTCAGGCCTCGACCGTGACCAGCCGGTCACCGACGAGCCGGAACCTGCGCTCACCATGAATGTCGAACCGACCGGACGTCTTGCCCGTCACCTGCGACTCGACGAACGCGAGGTAGTCCTCGGCGGTCTCGGCGTCCGATGCCTCGACGGCCTGCACACACTCGCCGATCGTGCGGCCGTCGTGCGGTGTCCACCGCTGGCGGAACTGGCGTTCATACTCGGCGAGCAGTTCGCGCACGTACACACCGAGAGCGGTGTCGCCCGACGTCTTACGCGCCACGGCCCTGCCACCTCGCATTCGCCGCCCTGCGTGCCTGCACCGACCGCGGGCCCGTCACCTTCGGTACCGGCGTCTCATCCGGCACGGCGAGGTCGATTCGGGCCAGCAGAGAGGCGATCTGGGCGCGGCACGCACGAGCCTCCGACAACATCGGGTGTGCAACCGGCTGGCCCTGGCTGCCCTTCACCACCAGACGGTCGTCGGTGATCATCTCGGCCTCGATGCGGGCGAGGTCATCGGCGGTGGCGCACGCCTGACGCAGGAGCTCGAGCTCGCGGGCGTCCAACTCCATCCCGTCATCAGCAACCTGCACCGTGATCGTCCGCCACAACGCGCGGCCGGCCTTCGCCAACAACGACGGCGGGCGCGGCGGCTTCGAATCGGCCATCAGGCCCTCCGATCAGTCAGAAAAACGGTGGTTGAGCATGTCGCACGCAGGACGGGGAAGGCTATGTGTCTCGGGGCTGCACGGCACGCGGGGCAGGGTGTCCCCCCACCCGGGTGCGGGTTGCGGGCCCTGTGTGGCTGCTGAGCGCCGTTTGCGGGTGTTGGCATTGTCGGTCGAGAGTGGTTGCGCCTGTGTAGGTTTCATGGCTCTCTCGGGTTCTATCGTGACAACGTGCTGGTCAGTGGATTTGGGGGTCCGGCCGGCGGGAGCCGTGACCGAAGCGGCTTCGACCGCCGGCCGGGGTCTGCTGTCGACTGGGCCCTGCAGTCACAGTGCGGCAGCAGGTCTTGGGTCAGCCGGTGAGCACGCGGTGGGTCCGTGCGTGTTCGGCGGCTTGGTGTTCGCGGTATTCGGTTTCGGCTTGGGTGAGGATCTCGCGGGCTCGTGTGACGGTGTTGAGGGTGATCGCGCTGGCGATCTGGTGCCAGCGGCCGGCGCGGGGGTCGCGCCAGGCCTGAATGAACCTGTCGTCAGCGTCGGCGAGGTCTGCGACGGTCGCGCCGGCGGGCACGATGTCGGCGGCCGCGGCGATGGCGGTGCACGCGGTGTCGAACGCGGGGCGAATGCTCTCGATGATCTTGTCACCTGCGGTTCCCGCGACGAGGGCGGCAAACCGTTGGGCCAGTTCGTGTTTGGCGGTGACCTTGAGATCGGCAGGCTGCCGGTTGGGTTGGACGAGTGCGGAGTCGAGGATGTCGCCGGCGTTGGTGGCGGTGAGTTCACCTCGGCGGCACAGGCTGGCGATGTCGGTGGGTTGGGGTGGCGCCCACGCGTTGACGGCGGCGATCGCGTCGGTGATGACGGCGAGTTCGGCGGGCAGGCGCCCACCGAGGGCGGTCACCTGATCGGTGAGGGCGACGAGGTCGCCGGGGCGAACGGTGGCGCTCACTTGGCTGCCTTCGGGTTCCAGCTCGCCGGGTACGCGGCGGCGGCGGCCGTGGGCTTCTTCTTGACCGGGGGCGCGGCCTGGTCGTCGGTGTCAGTGTCGCCGGCGTCGTCAGCGGGCTGGCGTACGCGAGCGACGAGATCGGCCCACTGGTCATCGGTCAGCTCGGAGAGCATCTGCTCGACGCCGGCCAGGAGCGCGGCAACGGGGCTCTTGCCGCTGGGTGGTGCTGTCATGGTGTCTTTCCTTCTCGGTAGTCGATCACGTTGTGGCGGTGGAATATCCACCGTCGGCCGATGCGGCGTCCGTCGAGGTCGGCGGCGATGCGGCGGACGTGGCGGGTATTGCATCCGAGGATCGCGGCCGCCTGGCAGCTGTCGATCTGCTCTGGCTTCGAGTGTGCGGGTGCGGGTCCCGTGGCTGGTCCGTTGGCGGACACGAGCAACCGTTGCCGCAGTGTTCGGGCGGCCGCCGGGACCGGTTGCCCGGCGATCCGGCGGCGACGCTCGAACTCGGCGAGGACAAAGACCAGGAGCCGGGCGTCAGCCTCTGTCAGTTCGGTCACGGTCCCGGGCCCCGGTGCGCTTCGAGTTGTGCGACGGCAGATCAGACAGCAGGGGCAACGGCTCCTCGGGCGGGTGGTCGCCGAACACCTTGCGGTCCAAGCACGTTCGGCACGTCCAGCCGTGGAGTGACCCGGCGTACGCGTGGCACGGCCCACCGCAGTCGACGCACACGAATGGGGTGCTGCGGTCGCGGGGATGGGTCGGGGTGCTCATGCGGTCCTGCCTTTGCTGCGGAGGGAACTACGAGAGCGGCGGCGCCGGCGGGCCTTGAAGCGGTGGCGGGGCCACTGGTCGCCGGCTGGTCGCGCCTTGCCCTGGGACCACGCACTGGTGTCGACGTCGTCATCGAAGGTCATGCGGCTGAGTCCTTTCGGGGTCGGCCGGGGTTGCCCGGCAGAGCGGGGCGTCGGCCGGCGATGACGGCGTTGGTGTCGGACTGGTCGGCCCAATCGCGGCAGGCGTCGAGGACCGGGCAGGTTCGGCACAGTTCGGCAGCTGCCTGGTGTCTGTAGTCGGCGTCGGCGGATTCTTCGTCGCGGCCCTTCGGATCGAATAAGGCCTCACTACCGACGCAGGCGGCCCCGGACAGGCTGGTCGTGCCCTCGAGGATCGCGGCCAGCAGCGACACCTCCCCGGGATCTCGCCGGGCTCGCTGGCTCACTGGTCACCCTCGGTCTGCGTGTCACCGGCGGCGGCGCATCGGACGGACCAGGCGTTGCGGGCGGCGTCGGCCAGCTGTACCCGCATGTCGTAGTCGCTTGCTCGGGTTTCGATGACCTCGAGCAGCGGCGCGACGATGCTCTCGGCGAGGGTCTCGCAGGCCTCGGCGAAGATCAGCATGAGGTGATCGATGTCGCGGACATCGGAGAACAGTTCCGACAGGATCTGTTTGGCTGGCAGGTCGCGGGACACGAGATCGAACGCCAGCCGGGTTCCCCAGATGGCCTTGGCGTTGATGCTCGGCAATCCGAGCATGCCGACGACCATGCCGTCCTGATCGGTCGCGGGGAGTGCACCGACCGTGTCGAGCCACGGCTCGTCGGTGCGGGCTTGGGCGCGTTCGGTGTCGGCTTGGGCGCGCATGTCGGCGAGGCGTTGCGGTTGGGTGTCGCGCGACTGCTCGAGGTGCGCGAGCAGTCGGCGGGCCTCGGTGGCGGCGTGGTGGAGTTCGTCGAGTCGGTCGTCGAGGTCGGTCGGGTCAGCGGATCGGGCGCCGGCCTCCTGCGCGAGGATGTCGGCGGCAGTACGGAGGGCATCGTGGTCGGTCATCGGGTCTCCTTGCGGTCGGGGATGGACGGGTGAGGGATGCCGAGGGTGTCGGCAATGCTGCTCGGGACGATGAGCGCATCCCCAACGACTTCGACAAGTCCGTTCGCGTCGGTGGCAAGCGGCACGACGCCGTCGTTTGTGACTCCCCATGCGACGAGGGGTTCGCGCCACTCTTCGTCTCGGTTGCCGGCCTTGTAGATGACTTCCCATCCGTGGCCGGGGATGAGTTGCGATGGCTTGTCAGCCTCACTGGTGAGCGGCCCGATGGCCTCGACGAGTCGGCCGGTCTTGTAGTCGATGACGAGACCGCGGCCTTCGTCAGACCAGGCGACGACGTCGCGAAGGCTTCGGTCATAGCAGGGGTGGGTGTTCGGGATCATCGGGTCTCCTGGTCGCTTGTTACGAGGCGGATCGGTTCGGGCATTGGGGTGCGTGACCCTGGGTTTCGAGGTGCCATTCGCAGTGATGGCAGCGGCCCAGCGCGGCGCGTTGGTCGGGCGGGATGACCTGAACCAAGCGGGCCTTGGCGAGCGCGGCGGCGACCCGGTCGGTCTGGCCGGGAGAGTCAGGTTTGAGTTCGCCGGGCGGCTCAGAGCGCACCAGGGAGCGGTCACTCGCTCCCTGCTCCCTGGGCTCCCTGGGGTGGGTTTGCGCTCCCTCGTTACCCCCTCTGACCTCCCAGGGAGCGGAAGGGTCCCCAGGGAGCGGTGTATTTGAGTCCGCCCCCTGGGTGGGACGGTCTGCTCCCTGGTCTGCCGACCAGAACCACGGCCCCGGAATCTTCGGCTGATACGCCCGGATCACCTCTCGGCCGGCGCGGCTGTTCTGCCGGGCCTTCGATCGCTTGATCTGATCCTTGGAGTACCCGTTGGCATCGGCGGCCGAATAGACCTCGGTCGCCTTGACCGGGCCGCTCCCGAGGTAGTCGATCAGCCACGCATCTTCGGGGTGACCCTCGTCGTCGGCCGGAGATGCCAGCAGTGCACGCGCGTCGCGTTCGTCGACTCCCAACCATTCGACGCGGGCCACGCCGGTCCCGGCGTCGACGAGCCGATACCGCAGAGACTCCGGCGGTGGCCCCAGATTCGACTTCGTCGACGCGAGCACCCGGACACTCGGATCGTCGGGATCCGCGGCGACGAGCATCCCGGCGCGGGCGGCCCCGACGATGCCGATAGACCCACCACCGCGGTACATAGGGTCACCGCCCTTGGCCTTGTTCAGATGACGCAGCAGCAGCACCGTGCACCCGGTCTCATCGGCCATCGCCGACAGCCTCGACAGCACCCGCCGGACATCCTGATCCTTGTGGGAGTCGGTGCCCGTGGGTAGATACGCCATGAGGACGTCGACGACCAGTAGCCGGGCCTTGACCCTGCGGACCAACTTCGTCAGTTCGTGGATGTCGGCGAGGGTGGGCGGCACCAGCGTGCCGTCGGACAGCGGCACACCCTGCACGGCATGAATCATCGTCACGTCGGCCCCGGCAGCATCGGCACGCGGCCGGACGGTGTCAGCGAGACCGTCCTCTGCGGACAGCAACACCACCGCACCCGGATGCTCACACCTGGTGTCGTCGGGCCAAAGGCCGCCGGTGGTGATCGTGGCGGCGAGACTCAGTGACAGCGTCGACTTACCGAGGGATGGGTCGCCGTCGAGGGTGACCAGCTTCCCGGCAGGGATTCGGCCGGGCCACAGCCATGACACCCGCTCGGGAGTGACGTCGGCCAGGCACACCACCGACAGGCCGGGCCGTTGCTCGACGATCACCAGTTCGGAGAGATCCCGGCCGGCGGCGACGTGGTCGGCGGCGTCCTTGCCTTGGGCGGCCTCGACGATCACCACGTCCGCGGCGATTGTCTCGAGGGCAGCGACGACCTGGGTGGCGTGCTTGCGGCCGGTCTCGTCCTTGTCGGCCACCACCATCACCGTCTTGCCCTTGAGTGGGGACAGATCGGCGAGGTGCACCTTGCCGGCACCTTGGGCGTTGCAGACCGCGGTACCGCCGGCCGATTCGACCGCGTGCACGTCCTTTTCGCCTTCGACGTAGTAGACAACCTCGGCGGCGGCTATGCGGTCGGCGCGATAGAGGCTGCGGCCCTTGGTGTTTCCGGCCTGCCGGAACTTCTTGTCAGGGCTTCGGCGGACCAGACGACCGTCGGGGTATTCGTAGCCGATGCCTCGAGGGTCGTCGTAGAGTCCGGGGTCGCGGCGGCCGCCGGGAAATCCGAGCTCGACGAGGACGTCGTCGGTCGGCTCAGAGTGCGAGTGCACCAGGACGCTGCCCTCGGTGCGCGTGACGACGACGCTACGGTCCTTCGGTGAGTGACCGGGTGCCTGGCAGTTCGCCCGGCCACCCTGGTCGTCGACAATGAGACCCTGCTCCCGGAACGCGTCGAGGATGCGCTCGTACGCGGTGTCACGCATCGGCCACCGCCTTACGCCGGCAGTCAGGGCCGACGCCGAGAGTGCGGGATCGCACCGACGTCAGCGGTGCACCGCACACGAGGCAGCGGACCGCGAGGACGTATCGACCACCGCGGAGTGCGGCGAGCATGAGCTTGTCGGCGGGATCGATGATCGACTCGAGATTGGTAGAATCGGCGATGAGATTCCCGTCTCGTTCGCCCCCGGTGTCCCAGCCGGGGGCGGCATCATTTCTGGGGACTTTCGTTGGCCTGCTGGAGATTCCCACTTCGCGTGGACCTTTCGTGGTTGATGAAGGTGGACCGGCGCGGTGTGGTGTCGAGCTCGCTCGGGTGGATGAGCGCAGGCTCCCAAGCTCGACACCACAACCACTCCGACTATTCGGGCGTATTCAGTTGTCGTTCAATGGCTTTACGCCAAGTGCTGCGTTCGGCGTCGACTCCTTCTGCGCGGCCCACGAGGTAAGCGACGGTGAAGCCGACGACGTACGCGAGGACCAGAATCACGATGGCGGTCACTTCGTCCCCTCGATAAAGCCGCGGTTGGCGATGAGATCAGCGCGTGTTGCCGCTACGGCGACCGACAGGTTGTGCGCCAGTTCCTCGGCGGCGTCGAGGTCGAACGACAGCACGTCGGGCCAGCCTCGAGCGGTCTCCGGGCCGACCATCAGCCGAACCCGGTAATCGAGGCACGGCACATCGAATCCTGGGGCGTTGTCGGCGTAGCGCTCGACCGAGATGTGGACCGGCCGCAGCTCACCACAGGTTTCTTCCTGGGTCGGCGGGAACCCGACCGCCACCGACTCGTCGACATGCTCTGCCCACGGGGCGGTGTGCGCGCCGATCGGCGGCCATGCGAACGCGTCGTCGCGGTCGACAATGATCTTGGTCATGATGGTCATCGCGACACCGCCGGAATCTCGGCAGCGCGGAGGCCAGCGCGAACGATGGCCAGGCCGAACCGGATTGCCGAGATCGGGTCGTCCAGGTCGATGCCTAGTCCTCCTGTTGCGGTGCCAGCGAAAATCCGTGGCTGGAGAAGACTCCCCGCGTCGCTGTCCTCTGGGTCCGGATTGAACCGGTACACGTAGACGGTCAGCGATTCCCCGGCATCGTTGGCCGCGTTCGTTCCGGCCAGAAACGACGCGGTGAGCGGTGTCGTCGCCACGGGGTTGGTAGGTATGGTGGTCATGGTTTCTCCTGATGCAATGTGGTGTTGTTCCGGTGGGACCTGGGCCTCGGAATCGGTTGCCGCCGATCCGGGGCCATCTTCTTTCGGGTGTGCGTGCCGGTACTCGTCGGCGCGGTTCTTCGCGGCGAACGCAAGGTCTCTCGTCATGTCGAACAAGTCGGTGTCGCGGGCGGAATCCATGCGCGCCCAGGCACGTTCAGCGGCGGCGTCGAGACGACGTTGAGTCGCAGCGACCACTTCCTCGTGATGCTCGATGCGCTCGACGGGCCGGGTGAAGCGGGCCATGTCCGGCTCCTCGGCACCGAGCCCCAGGTCCGCGTGGTCGTCGAGGCTGTTCACGCCGCGTCCTGCGGATTGACGGTGTTGGACTCGAGGTACGCGCGGACATCGGCCCAGCGGTAGAGCACGCGACGCCCGTGCTTCACGTACGGAATGCCCGTTCCGTGGTAACGATCTTGCGCCAGGGACGCACTCGTGGTGTGCAGGAACTCCGCCACCTGAGACGGAGTCGCCATTTCGGGAATCGGAGCATGCACGGCAGGCGAACCAGCTTCCATCCTGTTCTCTCCTTATCTGATCGTGAGTGACTTCAAAAGTGAAGTACTGACAGTTCAAGTAGACAGACACATTCCGCTGATGTCAAGCACTTCGGAAAGGAAGTGGCGCCGCGTAGGCTGTGTCACATGCCAAATGAGTTCGCGAAGGTTGTTGGCGCCAACTGCCGTCGGCTGAGAGCGCCAGCATCGATGGAGGAGCTCGCCGACGTCGCTCGCCGATTCGGAATGCGTTGGAACAGTGGGAGTATCGCGAAGATCGAAGCAGGCTCCCACAAGATGACGGTTCAATCCCTCGTCGTGCTGGCCGCTGCCCTGTCAGCACTGCACGACGATCCGCAGATACGCGTTCCTGAGTTGCTCACCACCGACGACGCCGTCGAGATCACCCCCGATGTGTCAGTGGCCAATGGAGAGATCCTGACCGCCATCCTCGCTGGAGAGACCACCCTCGACGAACCTGCGGAGGACTTCATCAGCCGCAAGGTCCGAGACACACTCGCCCAAGCCGAGCGGAGGCCCCCGGCACTTGGACCACTGCCACCCGGATTCACACTCACAGCAGCGATCACGCTGCGCGACAAAAGTACTCAGTCCGAGCGACGCATCGCGCGATCGATGGGCGCGAACTTCGTCTGGTTCGGTGCGTGGTGCCAACACCTCTGGGGAAGATCGTTCACGGAAGAGCGCGACCGTAGGGCAGGCCCTGGGGCGAACGCTCAAAGCCGAGGAAGAGTCACCCGCGACCTGAAGACCGAACTTCAATCAGCAATGGATCGAGAACATGGCGACGATCGAGACCTATAACACCAAGAGCGGCAAGCGATATCGGGTCCGCTACCGCACGCCGGATCATCGCCAGACCGACAAACGCGGTTTCCGAACGAAGCGCGATGCGGAGGCCTTCGCTGCGACGGTTGAGGTCGAGAAGCTGCGCGGCGAGTACGTCGCACCGGCACTCGGTCGCATCACCGTGGGCGAGCTCGCACCAACGTGGTTGGAGCGCAAGGAGTCCGATCTGAAACCGTCTGCGTACCGGCCGCTCGAGGTCGCGTGGAACAAGCACGTGAAGCCACGCTGGGGAACGGTCAGCATCGTCGACGTCGACCTCGACGGTGTCGAGCGATGGATCGCCGACATGGGCCGTACCGTCACCGAGGCTGACGGCACCGTGACCAAGAAGGGATCTGGTGCGACGGTGGTCCTCCGGGCGTACGGCGTCCTGGCCGGCATCCTCGATTCGGCGGTGAAGGCTCGCCGTCTCGCGTCGAATCCCGCGCGCACACCGGAGAACCTGCCACGCAAACGGCCGAAGCCGCGCACGTACCTCAGCCACGACCAGGTGGCCGCGCTGGCCGCCGAGGCGAAGTACCCGGCCCTGATCCGACTGCTGGCGTACACAGGCCTGCGCTGGGGTGAGGCGATCGCGCTTCGCGTCGACCACCTCGATCTCCCCCGCAAGCGGATCACCGTCCTCGAGAACGCCGTGCAGGTGGACCAGGAGCACATCGTCGGCACCCCGAAGTCCGGCGAGTCTCGGACGGTGTCGGTTCCTGAGTTCCTCGTCTTCGAACTGGCCGCACTGACGAAGGATCGGCCCGGGGACGCGCTGCTCTTCGACGACGGGTACGGCCGCTACCTTCGGCGGCCGGTGTCGTTCAGCGGCTGGTTCGCCGGTGCCGTCGAGCGCTCGGGTGTTCCGAGGGTGACGATCCACGACCTTCGGCACACCGCGGCGAGCCTCGCGGTGTCGGCCGGCGTCAACGTCAAGGCCCTGCAGCGCATGCTCGGACACGCCTCGGCGGCGATGACACTCGACGTCTACAGCGACCTCTTCGACGACGATCTCGATGCCGTGGGAATCGCGCTCGATCACGCCCGATCGACAGCGAGTGTGGGCAAATCGTGGGCAGAAGCACCCGCCGACACCTCGGCCGGATAGCAGAAAAGCCCCTGACCTGCATTGACAGGCTGGGGCTCTTTGCGGAAGCGGAGGGATTTGAACCCCCGGTGCTGTTTAGGCACGCTCGCTTTCAAGGCGAGTGCATTCGGCCGCTCTGCCACGCTTCCCTGCGCAAAAGGGTACGTGAGAGGTCACACGGGGACCGAATCGGCTCCCGGCCCGAGCAACGCGTTCCGAGCGGAGACAGAGGTCGGGTACGGCGACTACCATCGCAACCACCCGCGGTAGGAGTCGACATGGGTCTGATGGACATGTTCCGCACGGTCAGCAACCCCGTGCGCGGTAGCGCGCAGGTGGTCTCGACGTCACGGCCGCCCTACACCGCCCACACCGCCAGCTGCGGCATGCACCTCGTCGTCTCGGTCCCGGGATACGCCGCCTTCCCCGTCGACGACCAGTTCCTGGTGAAGGTGGACAAGTGGCCCGCGCCGGGAACGATCCTCCCCATCGTGGCCGATGCGACCAACCCCCGATGCTTCACCATTCTCTGGGACGAGGTCGCGTCGTGGCAGCAACGTGGCGCCGCAACGGCCCGGCAGATCGCCGATCAGATGAACCGAACCGGAACGGCCACACCACATTCCGCAGGCGCGGCGTCGGTGATGATCAACGGACGACCGGCCTCGCCCGAGGAGATCGGCCGGTTCGAGGCGGCGACCGGGATGGACCTCAACCGCGACGGTGTCGTCGACGGAGCGGCGGACAGTGACGCACGGCTGGATGCCCTGGAGCGGCTCGCCGCCCTGCACGCCAGTGGCGCGCTGACCACCGCGGAGTTCGAGGCGGAGAAGCGGCGCCTGCTCGGAACGTGAATCCCGCTGGGGCGCAATCGCTCACGCGGCACGTTCGCACCCACGCCCGCAGTGCAATGACCGCGCGTACGCGCAGGTAGCGCGCGACCGAACAGGCACCGCGTCACCGACCGGACGCGCAGTCCGGGACTGCCGGCCATCACCGATGTGCCACCATCGACTCATGCGCGCGGTCACCGTCTCCGACTCCGGCGAACTGAGTATCGCCACCATCGACGATCCGGTCGCCGGACCCGACGAGGTGGTCATCGACGTTGTGTCGGCCGGCGTGAACCGCGCCGACCTGCTGCAACGACGCGGCCTCTATCCACCACCCCCCGGGGCGCCCGACACCCTGGGACTCGAGGTGTCCGGACGCATCCGGGCGGTCGGCTCCGATGTCGTCGGCTGGGCGCCCGGCGACGAGGTGTGCGCGTTGCTCGCCGGCGGCGGCTACGCCGAGCAGGTGGCCGTGCCCGCCGCCCAGGTCCTGCCGGTCCCGGCCGGGGTGTCGGTGGCCGACGCCGCCGCCCTGCCCGAGGTGGCCTGCACCGTCGTCTCCAACGTCATCGAGGCCGCCCACCTGGTCCCCGGCGAACTCCTGCTCATCCACGGCGGGTCGAGCGGGATCGGCACGCATGCCATCCAGTTGGCGCGAGCCCTCGACGCACGGGTCGCGGTGACCGCCCGCACCGCCGACAAACTCGACCGTTGCCGCGAGCTGGGCGCCGACATCACCATCAACTACGCCGAGCAGGACTTCGTCCAGATCATCTCCGAGCATGGCGGCGCGGACGTCATCCTCGACATCGTCGGCGCAAAATACTTGGCGCGCAACGTTTCTGCGCTTCGAACGGGTGGGCGGCTGGTGATCATCGGGATGCAGGGCGGCACGAAAGCCGAACTGTCGATCGCAACACTGATGGCCAAGCGGGCCTCGGTCATCGGCACCACGTTGCGCTCCCGGCCGGTGGACGGCAACGACGGCAAGGGACACGTGGTCGCGCGCACCCGGGAACTGACGTGGCCGCTGATCGAGGCCGGAAAGGTCGTCCCCGTCATCGACAGCGTCTTCGGCCTCGACGACGCCGACGCCGCCCATCAGCGCCTGGAGCGCGGCGAGTCGATCGGGAAGGTCCTGCTGCGGGTGTCGGACTGAGAAGTCAGTCGCAGGCCTTGCGGATCCGCTCGAAGGCATCGCCGATGGATTCGTACTGCTCGGGTGCGACCACGTCGACGACGAGGCGTTTGATCAGACCGTCGCGCACGCTCAACTGCCGGTCGAGTTCCACCCGCCCGGCCTCGGTGATCCGCACCAGCCGGTGACGGGCGTCGGCCTGCGACGCCACCCGCTCGAGGATTCCGTCGTCGATGAGTCGGCTCACGATGCGCGAGACGGTACTGACGCCGGCGTGCAGGGTGGCAGCCAGTTCGCTGATACCGATCGCGTCGCGGGGCGCGAGGATCTCCAGCAGGCGCATGTCGGTCGCCGAGAAACCGGCTGCGGCGAACCCTGCGGTGACCTGGGCCATCAGTGCCCAACCACCGTCGACGAAGTTGTGCCAGACCTGCTGCTGACTCTCGGTGAGACGGCACGGATCACCTGTGGGCGCGTGGCCGCGCCCCGACTCGGGCTCCCGCATATTCACTGTGTCGAAGATAGTGCGGTGTGCGTCGATTTACGAAACGGTGTGGGTCGTCCGACCGACACCCCGACCGACACACTGTCGGACACCGCGATAATTCAGGCGAGGGAGCCGAGTGTCCTGACCAGATGATCCACTTCGTACGGGGTGGAGTACGGCCCGAGGCCCACGGTGACCGCACCACCGAAGTCGCCGGCACCCATCCGCGTCAGCGCCCGGCTGGGAAGGTCGGCCAACGCGCAGATCCCGTTGTCGGCGAGCCGGCGGACCACGGTGTCGGCACCGACCCCGTCGACGGCGAAGCTGACGAGCGGGACGCGGTTGTCGCTCTTGCCGATGACCGAGACGTGATTGAGCTGGTCGAGTGTGGTCACCAGATAGAACCCGAGTCGCTGCAGGTACTCCGACACGCCGTCGAGGGCCGCGACGACGCGTCGGCGGCGTTTGCCGAACGCGTCCGGGTCCAGGGCGGCCAGATGCTCCACCGACGCCACCAGACCTGCGAGCAGTGCGCCCTGGTGTTCGCCCACCTCGAGACGTTCGGGTCCGACGGCATGGGGATCGGACGAGAGTGACGAGAGGTTGTCCATCGCCCGTGGGTCGGCGAACACCATCGCCGCCATCCGCGGACCGCCCCACCGTTCGGCCGACACCACCAGGACGTCGGCACCGAGCTCGGTGATGTCGAGGGGCACATAGGGCGCGGCGCTGGTGGCGTCGACGACCAGCCGCGCACCGACCGCCCTCGTGCGTTTGGCGATGTCGGCGACGTCGGTGAGGGTGCCCAACGTCGACGACGCCAACGGGACGGCGACGACGGCGGTGCGATCGTCGATGAGGTCGTCGTACTGCCAGGTGGGCAGCTCGCCGGTCTCGACGTCGATCTCCGCCCAGCGCAGCTGGCCACCCACCCGACCGAGGGTGCGCACCCACGGCAGGATGTTCGCTTCGTCGTCCTGGCGGCTGACGACGACATTGCCCGACAGCCACGTGTTGGGTTTGATCGCCTCGGCCAGCGTCCACAGCAACATCGACCGGGACGGGCCGAGGACCACGCCGGAGGCCTGAGCGGCCACCATGTCGGCGATCGCCCGACGCGCACCGTCGAGGGCGTCGGCGGTGGCGCGGGCGGCGGGATACCGGCCCGACGGCGCCGCTCCGAGCTGGCGAAATCCCGTCGACACCGCACTGGCGACCGAATCCGGGATCACCATGCCGGCCTGCGGATCGAGACGGATCCAGCCGTCACCGAGCGACGGGAACAGTCCGCGCGCATGGGCGACATCGAAGGCCATGGGCCCCACCATAGACGGGCGTCATCGCGTCTCAGCGAGGTATCGCCGACGGGTATCGCCCCGACCCGTCGACGGCTTGGGCACAATGGGGGCATGGTCATCGACGGCACACCTGCGAGCCCCTTCGGTAGTCCCGATCACGACGGCGCGTCCGAACCCGGCAACGATTCCATCGTGGTGGTGGGTGCGGACGCTCCCCTGGGCACCGCCGCCGCCTCCGCCGAGTCGTCGGACGACGGCACGAGCGTCGCCGACATGGTGGAGCAGCCCGCGAAGGTGATGCGCATCGGCACCATGATCAAGCAGTTGCTCGAGGAGGTGCGGGCGGCACCTCTCGACGAGGCGAGCCGCAACCGGCTCCGCGAGATCCACGAGTCGTCGATCCGTGAGCTCGAGGACGGGTTGGCGCCGGAGCTGCGTGAGGAACTCGAGCGTCTGGCGCTGCCCTTCACCGACGACACCACCCCGTCGGACGCCGAACTCCGCATCGCGCAGGCACAGCTCGTCGGCTGGCTCGAAGGCCTCTTCCACGGCATCCAGACCGCACTGTTCGCCCAGCAGATGGCCGCCCGGGCGCAGCTCGAGCAGATGCGGCAGGGTGCGTTGCCGCCGGGAATGATGCCGGCTTCGGGGAGCGGCCACGGGAGTACCGGGCAGTACCTGTAGAGAACCTCTGTGCCGGGCGCCCACATGAGCGCTCTGTATGCTCAAGCCTCGTGTCAGCGGAAGTGATCGAGGGGCAGGTGCCACCGCCCCCGCCGGGCGCGGGGTCTCGGTCGATGAGCCGGGCCTTCGGCGACCTGGCCGAAGGTATGCGGTCGCGGGAGCTGTGGCTGCATCTGGGGTGGCAGGACATCAAACAGCGGTATCGCCGCTCGGTGCTGGGTCCCCTGTGGATCACCATCGCCACCGGCGTGACCGCGGTGGCGATGGGCCTGCTCTACGGCGAGCTCTTCCACATGGACATCAAGACGTTCCTGCCGTACGTCACGCTCGGGTTCATCTTCTGGAACTTCATCCAGAACTCCATCCTCGAGGGGGCGGAGGTCTTCGCCAAGAACGAAGGCCTGATCAAGCAGCTACCCGCGCCGGTGAGCGTGCACGTGTACCGGATGGTGTGGCGGCAGCTGATCATCTTCGCCCACAACATCGTGATCTACATCGTGATCCTGATCGTCTTCCCGCAGCCGGTCAATTGGACTGTGGTGCTGGTGATTCCGGCGATCATCCTGTACGTCATCAACGGCGTGTGGGTGTCGATCGTGTTCGGCATCCTCTCCACCCGGTTCCGTGACATCGGGCAGTTGCTGACGACGGCGGTGCAGTTGGTGTTCTTCATGACGCCGATCATCTGGACGACGCAGAGCCTGAGCCAGGTCGGCGGGGAGAATCCGCGCCTGCGGCTGGTGGAACTGAACCCGATGTATCACTACCTCGACATCGCGCGGGGGCCCCTGCTCGGCCAGTCGGTGGCGTTCTATCACTGGGCGATCGTCATCGGCTGCACCGCGATCGGGTGGCTCGCCGCGTTGGCGGTCATGCGTAACTACCGGGCCCGCGTGGCGTATTGGGTGTGATGGCGATGAGCAATACCAGTTCGGTGCGCGTGGACACGTGGGATGCGTGTGTGGACTTCCCGATCTTCGATGCGAAGACCCGGTCGTTGAAGAAGTCGGTGATGGGTGCGGCCGGCGGGGTGATCGGCGCCAACGACTCCAACGTCATCGTCGTCGAGGCCCTGAAGAACATCAACCTGCACCTCGAGCACGGTGACCGCGTCGGTCTGGTCGGCCACAACGGTGCCGGCAAGTCGACGTTGCTGCGTCTGCTGTCCGGGATCTACGAGCCGACGCGTGGGGCCTGCCGGGTGACCGGACGGGTGGCCCCGGTGTTCGACCTCGGCGTCGGCATGGATCCGGAGATCTCCGGCTACGAGAACATCATCATCCGCGGCATGTTCCTGGGACTGACGCGCAAGGCGATGCTGCGCAAGATCGACGAGATCGCCGACTTCTCCGAACTCGGCGACTACCTGCAGATGCCGCTACGAACCTACTCGACGGGTATGCGGGTGCGACTCGCCCTCGGCGTGGTCACCAGCATCGATCCGGAGATCCTGATCCTCGACGAGGGCATCGGCGCGGTGGACGCCGAATTCATGAAGAAGGCCCGAATCCGGTTGCAGGCCCTGGTCGAACGGTCCGGCATCCTGGTGTTCGCCAGCCACTCCAACGAGTTCCTCGCCCAACTCTGCGACCGTGCGCTGTGGATCGATCACGGCGAGGTCCGGATGGACGGCGGAATCGAAGAGGTCGTCGGCGCCTACGAGGGTCCCGACGCCGCCGCACACGTCCGCGACGTGCTGGCCGGGATGAAGCGCGACGAGGCCTCCGGCAGTGACACCTCCGACGGGGGCGCCGACGGGGACGCACCGGCATGAGCACCGACACCGTGGTCGCGGTGGTGGTCACCCACCGCCGCGCGGAACTGTTGTCGGCGTCGCTGAAGGTCCTCGCCACGCAGTCACGTCCGGTCGACCACATCGTCGTCGTCGACAATGCCGCCGAGGCCGTCGTCGCCGATCTTGTTGCCGCACAGCCAGTTCGGACGACCTATCTCGGATCGAAGCGAAACCTCGGCGGCGCAGGCGGATTCGCCCTCGGCATGCTGCACGCGCTGGCGCTCGGGGCCGACTGGGTATGGTGCGCCGACGACGACGGCCGACCCGAGGGCAGTGAGGTTCTCGCGACGCTGATGGACTGCGCGATCACGCACGACCTCGCCGAGGTCTCCCCGGTGGTCGCCAACATCGACGACCCGGACACCCTCGCCTTCCCGCTGCGCCGGGGAGTCGTGTGGCGGCGCAAGCGATCCGAGTTGTTCGAACCCGGCAACCCCGACGACGACCTACTGCCCGGCATCGCGTCGCTGTTCAACGGCGCACTGTTCCGCGCAAACACCCTCGAGATGATCGGCGTGCCCGACCTGCGGTTGTTCTTCCGTGGCGACGAGGTGGAGATGCACCGTCGGCTGCAGCGGTCGGGCCTGGATTTCGGCACCTGCCTGACCACCGCCTACCTGCACCCGTACGGCACCGACGAGTTCCGGCCGATCCTCGGTGGGCGCATGCACACCCAGTATCCGGATAACCCGACCAAACGCTTCTTCACCTACCGCAACCGCGGCTACCTGATGAGTCAGCCGGGCATGCGCAAGCTCCTCCCCCAGGAGTACGCCCGTTTCGGCTGGTACTTCCTGGTGCAGCAACACGACGTCAAAGGCTTCGCCGAATGGCTGCGGCTGCAGCGACTCGGCCGCCGCGAACGGTTCATCCGGCCGGACTGACCGGCGACACGGCCTGCCCGCGTTCTTGGGCTTCGCGGTGTTCTTGCGCTTCGCGGCGGCGTTTGTTGCGTTCGCGTTCCTGGCGTCGGCGGGCGTGTTTGGCCTCCACCCGACTCATGCGTCGGGTGGGGTGCAGGATGCGCGCCGTCTCCGCCGGTCCCGCATCGGTGGGGGCCGGTGCGGCGGGTGGTGTGGGTGGCGCCCGGAACCGGATCCGCGCCAACCCGGGAAACAGGTCTTCCAGGGTGAACGGATTACCGAGTATCACCATGCCCTCGGGAGTGAGGAACTCCGTGCGCAACCTGCCGCCCGGGTCGCGGTACTGCTCATCGAGCCAGCCGGCCCCAAACGTCTTGAGCAGGTGCGCAAACCGTGACTTCGCGTTCAGGTTGTCCGGCACCGTCGCACCACCCGCACCGGGGTTGCGGTGATCGAACTCGGCGACGTGATCGACCTCGGCACTCATCGCCGATCGATCCTCGCCCGGGGTGACCGTCCACCCATCCCGAATCCGCACAAACCGATCCAGCACCGACGACGGCCGATACGGATTCCCCGGCGCGGTCGCCGACACCTCGATACCGCCATCGGGACCGACAACCACATGGCGCCCGATCAACCGCCGCACCACGGCATCGGGCCGGGTGATCAACCCGAACGCCTGCACATCCGAGACCACACCCTGCCCGAAGATGAACGCCGCAGAACCAGCGGGCGCAGGCGCATCGCCGGCACCATCACCGGTATCCGACTGCGCGGCAGCCACATTCGCGCCGCTTGCCGCAGCACCGTCGACGAGTTCACCGTCAACAGTGGACTGCTCAGCGGTGGACGGCTCGGCGGGCGACTCGGCTGGTTCACCGTCGGCGACGCACTGCTGCACCCCACGACCCGACCCGGATGCACCCTCGGTGGACACGTCCTCGACATCAATGGACACGGAATCAGCCTGCGCTGCTGCGCGTTCGGCCGCTGCAGCCCGCTCTTGTGCCGCGACCCGCTCGGCCGCCGCGGCTTCTTCGGCCGCCGCGTAGGTGGCCTCGTCACACACCACATGCACCATCACTGCCGCCGCAGCCGGCGGCACCGTCCCCGCCTCCGGGATCACCGCCGTGCACTCCTCGCCGCGGCCGCACAGACACTCGAACGCCGTCCCCGACAACAACGCGAAACACGCATCCGAAGAGCGTTGCCGACGCGTCCGCGGATCCTCGGCACACACCGCATCAGCCAACCGAGAAATCCCGGCCATCGCGATCGCCACATTCTCCGCGGTCATCGTCGCCGTGATCGAGGCCATCCCATCCGGACGTGGCCGAGCGATCACCGACCGCTTGTCACCGGCGCGCCGACACCGTTCCCGCACCGCATCCGGATCATGACGGAACACGATCCGATCCACCATCGTCGCCAACTGCGCCCGCGACCACGCCCCGCCATGCCGCGCCAACTCCTCGGCCACCTCGGCATCGACCGCCGCCGCCGTGTCGCACCCGTCGAGCAACTCGGTGCACGCCACCACCACCGACACCAACTCCGGCACAATCCGACCCTGCCGCAACTGCTCGAACACCTTCGGCACCCGCTCATGCATCACATCGGCATGCTCCACCAGCACCTCAGCCGCCCGTTGCGAGATGCTCAGCAACTGCCCGACCCGCGCGCCGATCAACGCCGTAGTATCCGCCAACAGAAAGTCATGAACCTCATCGGCCGGCCGTAACTGCCGCACCCGCTGCGCGATCTCACGCACCGCCACGTACTTGTGATACGCCAGAAAACACACGCCGCGCTGCAACGTGATCAGATGCCCCGACCAGCCATTCACCGCATCATCACAGACACCGATCACCGGACCCACCGGCCCGTCCCCGCCCTCGGCGCGATACTCGGCGATCACCTTGGCCACCACCACATCCCCGACCGCCGCATCCAGCAACGCCGGCCAACACGACTCCCCCAACCAGAAATCCGCGGCCGACCACCGCCGACCCGTCCCCTCGCTCATCCTCTCGTTCAACGCCTCGGTCATGCGGTGTCACCCCCTCGGACATCTCAATGCGAATACATATGTGTTCGCGGTTATGTTCTATTATATCGAGCCCACCGACAGAACCACCACGATTCGATCCTCAAAATCGAACTTATGTTCGTATTCTGATACCGGCCGCGCGGGCGGCAAGACGCCTCGCGATCCCCCAACCCCCTCCGAGAAACTAGAACGTGTTCTACTCTGGGTAAGCCGGTCCACGAGAACCAAAGGGGCACACCGATGCGTTTCACCTTCGCCGAGGCGATGACCGACCCCGCCTACTACGCGCCGCTCGCACAGGCCGCCGAGAAGGCCGGGTATGCGGGATTCACCATCCCCGACTCCCTCGCCTACCCCGAGGAGTCGGACGCGAAGTATCCCTACACTCCCGACGGCAATCGGGAGTTCCTCGAGGACAAGGCGTTCATCGAGACCTTCATCCAGGCGGCGGCACTCGGCGCGGTCACCTCCGCCATCCGCTTCACCCCGTTCGTCCTGAAGCTTCCGGTACGCCCACCGGCACTCGTGGCCAAGCAGGCCGCGTCGGTGGCCTACCTGACCGGCAATCGGCTCGCGCTCGGCGTCGGCACCAGCCCGTGGCCGGAGGACTACGACATCATGGGCGTGGACTTCCGCCGGCGCGGCAAGCGGATGGACGAATGCATGGACATCATCCGCGGCCTCACCTCCGGCGAGTACTTCGAGTTCCACGGCGAGTTCTACGACATCCCCAAGATCAAGATGGCACCGGCGCCCACCGAACCCATCCCGCTGCTCGTCGGCGGTCACGCCGACGCCGCGCTACGACGGGCGGTGATCCGCGGCGACGGCTGGATGCACGGCGGCGGACCGGCCGAGGAACTCGACGCCCTCCTCGACACCATCGCCGACATCCGCAAGGCGGAGGGAAAGACCAACGATCCCTTCGAGATTCACGTCATCTCCCTCGACGCCTACACCGTCGACGGCGTGAAGAAGCTGGAGGACAAGGGGATCACCGACGTCATCGTCGGATTCCGGCTGCCCTACGTCGTCGGTCAGGACACCGAACCACTACAGAAGAAGATCGATCACCTGAACTGGTACGCGGACAACGTCATCGCCAAGGTCAACGGCTGAGTCCCGGCAGAGTTCTCTGCGCTCATCGATCCCGCTCCATCAGTATCACCTGCGAATTGGTGAACGGGATCTGTTGCACCACATGTAGTCCCGAGTCTGACAGCTCCCGGTGGAGCGCAGTGTCGACGAATCGCTCGCGACGGAAGGTCCACACCTGCATCCCGCCCGGGAACGTCTGCGCGGCGGTATCGCGGTCCCGATCCCCGATCACCCACATCACCGAACATCCTGCGGCGAACTCACGGTAGCGCTCGACCGGTCGATCCTCGTCCCACAGCGACCCCGATACCGCGGCACCCCTGCGCGCTCCGATATCGCGCAGGCCCACAAAGGAATCGGGTTTTCCACGCAGTACCGCCCTCATCGAC
Organism: Gordonia oleivorans; assembly: GCF_040044975.1. Taxonomy (NCBI): domain Bacteria; kingdom Bacillati; phylum Actinomycetota; class Actinomycetes; order Mycobacteriales; family Gordoniaceae; genus Gordonia; species Gordonia oleivorans. Next base: position 15,778 of record NZ_JBDZDI010000029.1, on the reverse strand, counting down.
ACCGGACTCCACCCCGGGCTCGGACCGAACGCCACGCAGTCGCCCGGATGCGCGTGCGTCTGCACGTACTCGGCAACCTGTGAGAAGTCGGTCTCGCCGGTGCGCCCATAGGGACCGCGTTGGGCGAGGTACGACGGCACCATGAGTGCGATGAGAAGCCCGACGAGCACCGCCTGCCACACGCGACGATCCCCCGTCATCGCCCGCACCGCCCAGGCAACGACGATCGCAAAGCCGGGGACCGCGAAGATGAGGTAGCGCGGGGTGTAGGTCGGCGACGCCAACCACGAATAGATCACGATCACACCCGTCGGGATCAACCACCAACTCGCAGCGGCAATCAGGATCGGCCACGGCTGCGCGGCAGACCGGAACGCCGCAACCGCGACTCCCGCCACCACCACCACACTCACCCCGATCAGGTACGGCCAGGAGCCATCGGGGATCTCGAACAGGATCAGGGTCTCGAGCCGATCCAACGTCATCGGGGGCAGCCAGTCGATCTGGCGGCGTTGACCGAAAACCCACCAGGCGAACGGAGTCACGGCAACCACGACGGCAACCATGGCGAACACCGCCGCCCGGGGAATTCGACGGCGTAACACCAGAATCATCACGATCTGGGCCGGGATCACCGTGATCGACAGAAAGAACCAGACCACCATCGCGATCCCCGTGACCGAGTAGGCGATCCACCACCACCTGCCACGATCCAGGGCGATCAGCAGCAACAGCATCGCCGCCACCGTCAGCGCCATCGCGCCCGCGTACCCACGCGCTTCCGAACCGGCCCACATCACCCGCGGCACGGTCAACAACGCCAGTGCGCAGAGCACACCGAAAGCGTTGTCCCACACGATCCGTCCGAGAACGACCACGAGTCCCGCAGCCACCCCGACGGCCAACGCGGACGGTAACCGAACGGAGAACTCGGAGAAACCGAATACCAGCGTCCACGCCCGCATGAACAGGTAGTACGCCGCGTGCACACCGTCGATGGTGTCGACGAGATGGAAGATCTGCGGGACAGTGCGATTCACCGACGAGATGGTGGCCGCCTCGTCATACCACAGCGATGGCCGCCACGATCCCCACGCCGCGACCAGGGCGCCGATCAGACCCACCAGCAGGGGCACACCGGCACCGCGCAGTCGAGTCATGCTCGGTCAGTCACCGTCGAACAAGCGCTGCCAGTTCTCGCGACTGCTCAGCGCGGGGGCAGCATCGCGCCATTGGGAGGCCACCTCGGGACCGCGTCGGTAGAGCTCCCAACAGACCTCCGCCAATTCCCGGGTCAGTCGTCGCAGGGTGTCGGCGTCGCGGCGCCGCACACGCACCCCCGTCTGCGACCCATCGGTCACCACCACCCAGGAGAACAAGGCGACGTGCCACCAGGTGGCGTCCAGTTTGGCCATCGACACCGGACCCGGAATCACCCGGCCCACACTCTGTTTCACGGCCCGCTTGAGCAGCACGCGGTCCAGCTTGCCTTTTTGTGGCTCCGGCGGCCGCGCGACGATCGGCGAACGGATCTCGCGTCCCACCTCTGCGGCGGGACGGACCTTGGTCTCCGGATAGTGTGATCTCAGCTCGGCGAGTTCGGCGAGCTTTCCCTGACCACCGTCGGCGAGGACCGAGGGTCCGACCAGGAAGTCACGCAGGGCGAGAATGAATGTCGCGGCCAGCCCGTACTCCATGCAGCTGATCTGACGACCGATCTCCCGCAGCGAGACCGTCACGGCTTCACGCGGATCCACGCGCCCATGGAGGGCGGCGACGATGAACGCATTACGCCACGAGAAGTACCGGGACCAATCGTCGTAGTCCTTGAGATGGAAATCCGCGTGCCAAACACCGGAATTGGGCAAGGTCACGGTACCGAATCCCTGCCTTCGGGCGCGGATGCCGTACTCCACGTCATCCCATTGGAAGAACATGGGAAGCGAGAGACCAAGCGATACAGCAGCTTCCGCGGGTATCAGACACGACCACCAGGCGTTGTACCCGGCATCGACCCGGATTTCCTGTTGCTTCTCGAGGGCGTTGATGCCGTTGCGGCTGTACGCGCCCTTCATACCCGCCTTGTAGCGACCCAGTCGGTCCCACTCGCTGGTCATGTGGACGCGGTAGGTCTCCGACAGCAGCAGCATCTGCGAACCCACCAGCATCGGCTCGACGGTGCTCGCGGCGAAGGTGGACAGCCGAAGCAGTGACTCCGGTTCCGCCAGGATGTCGTCGTCCATCAGCAGCACGTCGGTGTCACAGACGCCGCCGCGGGTGAGCTCGAACAATCCGCGGTTGAACCCGCCGGCCCCACCCAGATTCGGCTGCGTCAGATAATGCAGCTTGTCGCCGAGCGCCGCCTTGATCCGTTCGAAGTCCGCATGCGAATCCACTCGATCAGTGCCCTGGTCGACGAGGTAGACCGCAGCAATCTTGTTGTGCACCACATCCTCTGACGCCAGGGCCAAGGCTGTCGCGGTCGCCTCGGATGGCCGGTTGTGCGTGCAGATCACCACCGAGATGGGCCGGACCCGCTCCGGTCGCGGCGCCGACCACGTCACGTTCGCCAGTCGCGCGCCCCCGCCGATGGCGGTGGCATCGAACCAGATGGCACCCCCGTCGACAAAGCGTCGCACCGCGAGGTCGAGGCACACCCGACCCGTCCCGGTGATCTCGATGATCTCCACCGGACGGTCCCGTCCGCTGGCGTCGGATGCGTGCACCTCGAAACGCAGGATGGCATCGTCGGCAACCTCGTGATCGAATTCGAGGCGTACCTCCGTGATCGCGGAATACCGCTGCCAATAACTCGCGGCAAATCGCCCGAAATACGTATTCGTGCTGAGTGTCACGCCCGCATCCATCCGGACCTCGGTCCGCTCCGTTCGTACCGCCGCGATGTCCGCGTCGACGTACATCCCGGGATTCACACGGGAATTGGGTCCGGCGAACACGGTTCGCTGGACCACCATCAGGTCGTCGTTGTGCATCAGGCCTCTGCTGTCGTACGGATCGATTCGATGATTCGGCGCGATTCCCGTCGAGACTAACTCACAGCGACCTACCAGCCGGAAATCACGCGCGCGTAATCAGATGATCCAGTGCCGTTTGCGCCGCGTGAAATCCGCACATTCCGTGCACACCACCACCGGGCGGCGTCGCCGACGAGCACAGATACACCCCGGGGACTCCGGTGGCGTACGGCGTCGTCGTCAGCCGGGGCCGCGCGACCAGGTGCATCAGGTCGTTGGGTCCACCGCCGATGTCACCACGCACGTAGTTCGGATTGTCCATCTCGAGTTCATCCGGGGTTCGCGTCCGGACGTCGACGACCCGATCGGCGAAACCCGGCGCGAATCGCTCGATCTGCGCGGTCACCAGCTCGGTGACCGGTCCCCGGTATCCGCTGGGCACATGCGCATACGCCCACAGTGGCCGCAGTGAGCCCGACGCGCGACCCGGGTCGGCCAGCCACTGCTGCCCCACCAGGACGAACGGCCGCTGCGGCATCCGCCCACCCAGCACGCTCTGCTCGGCGTCGGCGATCTCGGCCGAGGTTCCGCCGAGGTGCACGGTGCCGGCCCGGTCACAGCCGGGCGCCGTCCAGCCCACCTCACCGTCGATCACATAGTCGACCTTGAAGGCCGCGGTCCGGTGGGTGACCGCGCGGAACGTCCGGCCGATGCGCGGCGGGATGGCCGTGCCCAGCAGATCCGTCGCGAACTCGGGAGCCGTGTCCAGGATCACGACGTCGGCATCGGCGATATCGGACATACGGTCGATCCGACGGCCCGTCACGACCTCGCCACCGAGCTCGCGCAGCAGCCCGGCCATGGCCGCCGCGATCGCCGACGATCCGCCCTCGGCCACCGGCCACCCGGCGCGATGGCCGGCGGCGACGAGCATCACCCCGGCCGCCGACGATCCCGGCCGGTCCAGCCGCGTGAACCCGTGTGCGGCCATCCCGGTGAACAAGGCCCGAGCGCCCGGTGTCCGCATCGTCCGCGCCAACACGGTCGCCGGGGCGAGCGCCCGCACACCGAATCGGGTCAACGTGACCGGATGTCGCGGCACGTGCAGGAACGGCCGGAGAATGTCGGTGCCGATGTCGTCGAAATGCCGCGCGAGTGGGCCGAACAGACGCTTCCAGCGCGGACCGTCGACGCCGAGCCCGGCGGCCGTCACCTCGATGTCGCGATACAGCAGCGCCGCGGTGCCGTCGTCGAGGGGATGGGCACAGTCGATCTCCGGCCACCGCCATCGCAGTCCGTGCCGGTGCAGCGGCAATGACGCCAGGAACGGTGAGGTGACCCCGAGGGGATGGAAGGCCGAACAGTGATCGTGGACGACGCCGGGAACCATCAGCTCACCCGATCGCGTACCACCACCGATCTCGTCGGCGGCCTCGAACAGCGTGACCGCCAGCCCCGCCTGCGCCAGCCGAACCGCGGCGGCCAACCCGTTCGGCCCGGAACCCACGACCGCGGCGGTGCGCGGCGATCCCCCGACCACGGCTCGCTACCGGATCTTGAAGATCACGGCCCGCTGGACCACGAAGTTGATGATCGTCGCCAGCCCCTGCGCGATGACGTAGGCGACGAGGCTGTAGATGAACTCCTCCGGCCACAGATGCGACAGCCAGACGTAGACGCCGACGTTGACGAAGAAGGTGACGCCGTAGAGCACGGCCACCGCGATGAACCGGGCCATGCTCGGTTCAGCACGGAACGTCCACCGCCGGTTGAAGTAGTAAGCGGTGGTGGTGCCGCAGATGAAGCCGATGGCCTTGGCCAGACCGGGCGGCAGTCCCGCGAGGTACTGCAGCAGCGCGGTGAGACCGAAGTCGATGACCCCGGACCCGGCGCCGGTGATGACGAACCGGATGATCTGTGTCATCAGCGGGACGTCGGTGGAGGCCTCCCCGTCGTCGAGGGGCAGCTCCGGGGGCATCGGCGCATGACGCGTCGCGAACTCGTCGTGCGTGTGCTTCGGCTCGTCGGAACTCTGGTCCACCACGCGCATCACCCTAGGTCATGGCGCTGAGAATTCACGTGGCAGCCGGGTCAGAATTCTTCTTCCACATCGGAGTCGCGGGCCGCCTTCTCACCGCGATCCAGGCTCGCGAGGTCGGTCATGTCGGCCTCGGTCAACTCGAAATCGAACAGGTCGGCGTTCTCGAGCTGGCGTCCCTTGTGTGCCGACTTGGGCACCACACCGATGCCCTGCTGCACCGACCAGCGCAACGCGATCTGGGTGGGCGACTTGCCGTACTTGCGGGCCAGCCGGATGACGACGGCGTCGGCGAGCATGCCCTCCTTGCGGCCGGTCGGATGCCACGCCTGCGCATGGATTCCGTTGTGCTGCATGAACTCTCGCAGGTCGTCACGCGCCAGTGCGGGTGAGCACTGAATCTGGTTGAGCTCCGGCCACTTCCCCGTCTCGTCGTAGAGCGCCTGCAGATGATGCGTCTTGAAGTTCGAGACGCCCGGCACCCGGATGAATCCCTCCTCGGCCAGGGTCAGCAGGGCCTTCCACGATTCGACCATCTTGCCCAGACTCGGGCACGGCCAGTGGATGAGGTAGACGTCGAGGTAGGCCACCCCGAGCCGCCGGGCACTGTCCTTGGCCGCGTTGATCGCCTCGTCGAATCCCTGATCACCGCCGCCGAGCTTGGTCTGCACCACGACATCGGCGCGGTCGATGCCCGACTCCTCGATCCCCATCCCGACGCTGCGTTCATTGGAATAGCGCGACGCCGTGTCGAGCAGCCGGTAGCCGGCGCCCAGCGCATGCGAAACGGCATGCGCGCAGGGCATCCCGAGCATGTCGTAGGTGCCGAGGCCGACCAGCGGCAGCGAAAAACCGGACGCGAGCGTGACCGAAGGGATCTCCACCGTCTAAGAATATGGGCCAACCGTCCATCGGCGTCGGCTAACAAGGCCCGATGTGCGGCGCTATGGTCGAGATCATGGCCGTGTTCCGTCGAGGTGCGCCGAGAACCCTCGGGTTTTCCGTGGCGCTGATCGTGTCCCTGATCCTCGCCGGACTGGTCCCGGCCTTCCTCGTCCCCACCGAGGCCCGCGCCGACGGTCCACCGCCCACCGCGACGCCGATCGATTCGGGTCTCGACGCGGCCGGCTATTCCGGTCCCATCGGTGCGCCCGGCACCCTGATCGCGCAGGTCCCGCTCGCGAGTCCGCTCACCCTGCCGTCGGCCGGACGCGCCTACCGCATCCTCTACGCCTCCCGCGACGTGCACGGCCGGCCCGCGGTGAGTTCCGGCGCGGTGTTCCTGCCGAAACGCGCCGCACCCGCCGGCGGCCACCCGGTGATCGCGTGGGCGCACGGCACCACCGGACTGGGCGACGACTGCGCCCCGTCGGTGCAGCCGCGAGGCGCCCGCGACACCACCTACCTCGATCATTGGCTCGATCAGGGCTACGCCGTCGTCGCCACCGACTACGTCGGGCTCGGCACCCCGGGGCTGATGAACTATCTGAGCGGGGTGGCGCAGGCACAATCCGTCGTCGACTCGGTGATCGCCGCGCACCAGATGGGCCTGCCGTTGTCCACGAAGTGGGCCATCGTCGGGCAGTCGCAGGGTGCGAGTGCCGCACTCAATGCCGCGCGCCGCGCCAGCGCACTGTCGGCCGGCTCCGGGTTGGACTACCGCGGCGTCGTCGCCACCGGAACGCCCGCCAACATCGAGCAGATCGTCTCCCTCGCCCCGCCCGCACCCGTCGCGCTACCCGCGGCCCTGACCGTCTACACGGCCTACATCTTCGCCGGATTCGCCGACGCCCGACCCGACATCGACATCGCGCAGGTCCTCGGTCCGAAGGGCCGCGAACTCGTCGCCGACGCGCGCACCGTCTGCGACCCGGAGATGACGCCGCTGGCGTCCGGGGTTCGGCTGGATCAGTTCCTGTCCCGGCCGGTCAGCTCCATCCCAGGTATCCGCGAGGCGTTGACGGACTACATGGGCACCCCGTCGTCGGGCTACGACCGACCCATCTTCCTCGGCCAAGGCCTACTGGACTCCGACGTCCCGGCCCCGTCCGCGCTGTCGCTGTACGCACAGATGGTGGCGGCCGGTCAGCCCGTCGAACTGCACGTCTACCCCACGAAGGATCACTCCGGCACGGTGCTGGCCTCGATCCCCGACTCCACCCCGTTCCTCGCCCGAATCATGCGATGACGGATCAGGCGATGAGGGCGGCGGCACCGTGAGGACCTACGACGACGTCATCATCGGGGCCGGGCACAACGGGCTGACCGCCGCGGCCTACCTCGCGCGCGCCGGCCGCAGCGTCCTGGTCCTGGAATCCGCCGATCACGTCGGGGGTGCGGCGGTGTCGGCGATGCCGTTCCCCGGGATGACCGCCCGCCTGTCGCGCTACTCCTACCTGGTGTCGCTGATGCCGGCCCGGATCATCACCGACCTCGACCTCGACGTCACCCTGATCCGGCGCCGGTACTCCTCGTACACACCGCTGCCGGCCGACCCGACGCGCGGTGTCCTCGTCGACACGCACGACGACGCCGCCACTGCGCGTTCCTTCGCCCAGGCCACCGGCAGCGACACGGAATTCGGTGCGTGGCAATGGTTTTACGAGCGGATGGGTGAGATCGCACGCGCGGTGTTCCCCACCCTCATCGAGCCGCTGCGCTCGGCGCAGGAGATGACCGATCTCGTCGTCGACGGCGACTCGTCGCGCGCCGAACTCTGGGAGATGCTCACCGAACGCCCCCTCGGCGAACTGATCGAGAGGTACTTCGACGACGACCTGATCCGCGGCATCGTCGCCACCGACGGCCTGATCGGCACCTTCGCCGACCTGCACGACACCTCCCTGCGGCAGAACATCTGCTTCCTCTATCACCTCATCGGCGGCGGCACCGGCGACTGGGATGTGCCGGTCGGCGGCATGGGTGCGGTCTCCGGCGCGCTGTATCAGGCCGCACTGGCCGCCGGCGCCGACATCCACACCACCAGCACCGTCGTCGGGATCGACCCGGGCGACGGGATCGTCGAATACCTCACCACCGATCACGGCAGTTCCCGGCAACGCGTGGCCACCGTCCGGGGCGAGATGGTGCACGGGGCGTGCGCGCCGGACGTGCTCAACACCATGCTCGACGAACCCCTCACCACCGAATCGGGTACCGCGGGTGCCCAACTCAAGATCAACCTGCTGCTCGACCGGCTACCCGAACTGCGGGACCCCACGACGTCGCCGACCGCCGCGTTCGCCGGCACCTTCCACATCAACGAGTCCTACGATCAGTTGCGCACGGCCTGGCAGCAGGCCCGCAATGACGAGGTGCCGGCCCTGCCGCCGTGCGAGATCTACTGCCACACCCTGTCCGATCCGTCGATCCTCGGTCCCGAACTGGCCGGCAAACACACGTTGACCCTGTTCGGCCTGCACATGCCGCCGGCGGTGTTCGCCGCCGGTGGCGCCGCCGCACAGGCCGTCGAGGCGACCCTGGCGTCGTTGAATTCGGTTCTGGCCGAACCGGTTCAACGGGTCATCGCCCACGATGTCCACGGCAATCCCTGTCTGGAGGCCAAGACCCCGCTCGACCTCGAGACCGCACTGGGTCTGCCCGGCGGCAACATCTTCCACCGCTCACTGCAGTGGCCCTGGGCGCCCGAGGCCACCGAGGTGGGCACCTGGGGTGTCCAGACCCGCCACCCACGACTGCAACTGTGCGGTGCCGGCGCCCGCCGCGGTGGTGGCGTCAGCGGAATCCCCGGACGAAATGCCGCGGCCGCCGTCCTGGGATGGTGAACGCCGCGGGCCGCAAAACCGATGCGGGTACTCTCTTGAGCGATGTCTACAGATGAATTGCTGCCGATCACGACCCGTGAACTGGTCGGATGGTCACGCACCACACCGGTCCTAGGCCACGTGCTCTCGACGCCGTATCCCGAGGTCATCGCCGAGGCGGTGGCGCGCGTCGCCGACGACAACGCCGATAAACCCGACTACCTCAAGCGCGGTGTGATCGCCCGCGGACTCGGACGCTCCTACAACGAGTCCGGGCAGAACTCCGGCGGCCTCACCGTCGACATGACGCCGCTGACGCGGATCTACTCCCTCGACGAGGACACCGGCATCGTCGACGTCGACGCCGGACTGTCCATCGATGCCCTGATGCGGGTCGTCGTACCCCGCGGTTTCTGGGTGCCGGTCATGCCCGGAACGCGGCAGGTCACCATCGGTGGCGGTATCGCCCACGACATCCACGGCAAGAATCACCACGCGACGGGCACCTTCGGCGATCACATCGTCGAGATGCACCTGCTGGTCGCGGACGGGCGGATCCTGATCCTGACGCCCGAGGGATCGGCGGATGATCCCGACGGCACCCTGTTCTGGGCCACCGTCGGCGGTATCGGCCTGACCGGCATCGTGCTGCGCGCCAAGATCGCCCTCAAGCGCACCGAGACCGCGTACTTCCTCGCCGACACCTTCACCACCGCGAACCTCGACGAGACCATCGACCTGCACCTCGAGCAGCGCTACGAGGACGGCTTCGAATACGCCTCGGGGTGGTTCGACACCATCAGCGGCGGATCGAAGCTGGGTCGCGGTTCCTTCAGCCGCGGCAACCTGGCCACCCTCGACGAGTTGCCCGCAAAACTGCGCGACAAGGCACTGAAGTTCGACGTCAAGCCGCTGATCTCGCTGCCGAATGTCTTCCCGCGCGGCCTGGACAACAAGTTCGACTTCTCGCTGATCGGCGAGCTGTACTACCGGATGGGCTCCAACAAGCGCGGCATCATCGAAAGCCTGCCGCAGTTCTATCACCCGCTCGATCTGATCGGGAACTGGAACAACGCCTACGGCCGCGGTGGCGCGTTCACCCAGTACCAGTTCATCGTGCCGACCGGCAACGAGGGCGACTTCAAGCAGCTCATCCTCGACATCCAGGCCTCCGGGCACGTCAGCTTCCTCAACGTGATCAAGCTGTTCGGCGACGGCAATCGCGCGCCGCTGTCCTTCCCGTTCCGGGGCTGGAATGTGTGCCTGGACTTCCCGGTCCGCAAGGGGCTCGCGGAGTTCCTCAACGACCTCGATCGGCGCGTCATGGAGATGGGCGGGCGCCTCTACACCGCGAAGGATTCGCGCACCTCGGCGGAGAACTTCCACAAGATGTACCCGCAGATCGACGAGTGGATCGCCACCCGCCGCACCATCGACCCGACCGGTGTGTTCATGTCCGACATGGCCCGGCGCCTCGAGCTTGCCTGACCCGATCCGATCTGAAAGCAGAGAAACCTTGTTCAACGCCGTAGGCGCCCCCCAGTCCATCCTCATCCTCGGCGGCAGCTCCGAGATCGGCCTGGCCATCGCGAGTGAGTTCCTCACCCGCGGCCCGGCGCGGGTCGTTCTCGCCGTCGTCCCCGGCGATCCGACCGCCGAGGCGGCCGTCGCCACCATGAAGACCGCCGGCGCCTCCGAGGTCGAACTGATCGACTTCGACGCGCTGGCACCCGACACCCACGCCGCCGTCATCGACAAGGCGTTTGCCGGTGGCGACATCGATCTCGCCATCGTCGCCGCGGGTGTGCAATTCGACGACGAGGCCGTCTGGCAGGACCAGAAGAAGGCGGTCACCGAGGTGACCATCAACTACACCGCCGCGGTCAGCGTCGGCGTGCTGCTCGGCGAGAAATTCCGCGGGCAGGGACACGGACAGATCGTTGCGATGAGTTCGGTTGCCGGAGAACGTGTTCGGCGGTCCAACTTCCTCTACGGCTCATCCAAGGCCGGTCTGGACGGCTTCTACCTCGGCCTCGGCGAGGCACTCGCACCCGAGGGCATCGGCGTCCTCGTCGTCCGGCCGGGCCAGGTGCGTACCCGGCTGTCGGCCAACGTCGCCGAGGCACCGCTGACCGTCAACAAGGATGACGTCGCGCGGGCGGTCGCAAAGTCGGTCGATGCCGGCAAGGAGATCGTGTGGGTCCCCGGAACGTTCCGCTTCATCATGATGGTGCTGCGCCACGTCCCGCGGAAGGTGTTCCGCAAGCTGCCGGTATAGAGCGGTCTAGAGGTGCCATCTCAGCTCGTCTCCGAGGCGTGAGAGCGATCCCGACGTCACACGACCACTGGACTCGATCACTCGTTCCTACCGTTGAGTGATCGCCAACTGGCCTCGGCCTGCGGGAATCTACCGGATCCTGGCGCCGTGGTTCGATGGTTCGCATGGGCAGAATGAAATCCTTCTTGAACTCGTCGAATCGGGTTTGGTTCGCTGATGGCCCCACTGGTATCAAACCCACAGAAGGGTCGGCCTACTGGTGGTCACTTGACGATGGAAGCGATCTATGGCTCACCACCGCACATGAGGCTGACGTACATCGGAACGAGTATGCGTGGCGTGAATTTCCCAGCGATCCCGTAATCATCCTCGAGACAGTGATCCGGCGTGCGTCAGCGGACGAATCGGTCAGACTGCCTGCCTCCGTCTCCCGCTATCTTGGAATCAGAGACCGGCCTGCTGAGCAGTATCTTGACGACTTTCACATTGTTCCTGTAGAGATCAATCAGGAATTGTTCCTGGGCGTCGGAATTTCGTTCGATTCGCACAATTATATTGCGAGTGTGTTCAATGCGAATTGGGTCTGCGCGCTGTACCCCGGCCCAGAACGCTTCCTGCGGCTGTCAGTTACCGTCTCCTGACCGCCCGCTGGGAGGCAGCGGGGCAGCATCGCAGCGCGGTGGTGAGCAGGGAACGAATCCACGAACTAGCCCTGTGCGGCAGCAACTTTCACCACAAAGTCGCTGTGACCCACGTCCCTGAACCAGCCGGTCAGCGTTCCCCTGCCGAACACCGTTCAGCGGTACCGGATCCGAGCTTTCACGCCCCACAATCGGGTGAAGGCGCTCCAACCATGCACCAGGTGAGCGTGCCTCCGGTGTCGCCGAGTCCGTCGGTGAGCAGGATCGTCGTGTTCGACGCATCGGTGGAGAGTCGGGCGGTGAACGTCTGTCCGGCGTGCAATCCGACGCCGGTCCCAGACTTGTTGATCTGCGTGGTCAGGGTGCCGACGATGTGGGTGTCGGAGTCGGTATCGCGACGTTCCCAGGTGAAGTTCCACTTCTCGTCGTCGATCGCGGACGCCCCCATCAGAAGTGTTCCGGTGAGTGTGGTGTCCAGGGACGACTCGTGGCGTTGCCAGTGACCGGCGAAGGCCGAGATGCCGGTCCCGTGGCCGGGCGGGAGGGTGTGCGTGGGGTCTGTCGTCGACGTTGTGGTGTCGGCGGGCCTTGTAGCGATGGGCCTCGTGGCAGTCGTGTCGGTCGTCACCGTGGCGGTGACAGTATCGGCGACCTCGGTGGGCGCTGCCGCAGAGGTGTGAATGGTGGTCGACGTCGGGTCGTTGGGCGAACTCAACGCCCCGCATCCGGTGAGCAGCAGGGCGGTGGCCAGCGATGCCGTGGCGCCGGCGACGGTGAAGCGAGTCCTCGTGATCGTCCTTCCGGGTGGTGGATGGGCCTCGCGAGTTATTTCGCACACCTAACGATGCCCATTACCGACGTCCCCTCTCCGAATGACTGTCGCGTCTTGCTACAACTGACTGCGTGACTGCGCAGACCCGAGAGCGGCAGACCCGAGTGCTGCGACAGATCAGACCCCTCCTCTCCGATCTCGCAGACCTCGTCATCGCCGTGACCCTCGGAGTGGTGATTTCCGTCGTCGGCCTCAAGGTCATCGACGCGGTCCAGTGGCCGGCGTTCAACTCCTCCAACGTGACGCGTGCACTGACCACGGTCGGCCAGGTCATCGCGGTGATCGTGCTGGTCGGAGCCGCCCTGCTGTATCGGTACGGCCGGTCCCGATGGCTGACCACCGTGCTGTCGACGGCCGGTGTGGCGGGCCTGGTGACCGTGACGCTGGGCATGCCGTTGGGTGCGACCCGGCTGTATCTATTCGGGTTGTCGGCGGATCAGCAGTTCCGCACCGAATACCTGACCCGGATGACCTCGAGCCCGCATCTGGCCGACATGACCTACCTCGATCTGCCGCCCTACTACCCGGCGGGCTGGTTCTGGTGGGGCGGTCGGTTCGCCGCCGCGCAGGGCATGCCCGGCTGGGAGGCGTACAAGCCGTGGGCGATCCTCACCATCGCGGTCGCCGCGGCCGTCGGTGTCGTGTTGTGGAACCGGATGGTCGGCGCGGATCGTGGCGCGGCGATCGCGCTCGCCGTCACCGTCGTGACGCTGATGGAGGCCTCCCCCGAGCCGTACGCCGCGGTGTTGGTCCTCATCGGTGTGCCGATGCTGATCCCAATGCAGTACGCATTGCGGGGTCGAAGCCGGATGGCCGACGGGCCGACCGGGTCGCTGCGGGCGGGGACGAGTTGGCCTGCGGTGATCGCTGCCGGGCTGTTCCTCGGACTCTGTGCGACGTTCTACACGCTGTACGCCGGGCTGTTCGCCGGTGTCGCCGTGTTGATGGCGCTGGTGCTGATCGGGTTCGGGTGGGTCCGGGCGGGCAACAAGGCGCTGCCGTCGGCCGAGGTGTCCGCGGCGCGGCGGGCCGTGATCGTCGCGGTGGGTGTGCGTCTGATCGTGATGGCTGCCGTGTCGGGGATCGTCGCGTTGCTTGTCTGGACGCCCTACCTGTTGGCGCGGGTGAGCAATGCGCCGTCCAGCGGCGGGACCGCCGAGCACTATCTGCCCGGGCGCGGCGCGGTTCTGCCACTCCCGATGCTCCACCTCACCATCGTCGGCGTCATCACCATGATCGGGCTGATCTGGTTGCTGCTGCGGTTCCGCGAGCGCACCATCGCGCTCGCCCTGGGTGTGACGGTGGTCGGGATCTATCTGTTCTGCCTGCTGTCGATGATCCGCACGGCCGTCGGGTCGACGCTGCTGTCGTTCCGGCTCGAACCGATCCTGGTGGCCGTGCTGGCCGCCGCCGGTGTCCTCGGTGTCGCCGAATTGTCACGGTGGGCGGTCGGCCGGTTCGGTGATATCCGGACGTTGATCGGAGTCGTCGCGGCCGCCACTGCAATCGCTGCGGCACAGGGCATTCCCGAGTACCTGTCGGGTGAGATCACCACCGCCTACACCGACACCGACGGCTATGGCGTTCGCGCCGACCAGCGTCCGGCCGGTGCCGAGTCCTTCTTCCCGGAGATCGACCGGAAGATCACCGCGCAGACCGGCCGTCCGGCCACCGACAATGTGGTTCTCACGGCCGATTACGGATTCCTCTCGGTGTATCCCTACTGGGGTTTCCAGGGATTGACGTCGCACTACGCGAATCCCTTGGCCGAGTTCGACAAACGGGCCGCGACCATCGCCAAGTGGGCACAGGTCACCACGCCCGACGAGATGATCGATCAGCTCGACCACGCCGCCTGGCCCGCACCGAATGTCTTCCTGTTCCGCTACTCCGCGGACGGCTACGCTTTGCGGTTGGCGCAGGATGTGTATCCGAACGATCCGAATGTGAAGCGCTACACCGTCACCTTCGATCCGAAGGCCTTCGACGATCCTCGTTTCGAGGTCACCGAGATCGGGCCGTTCGTGTTGGTGGTTCGTCAGTGACACCAAGGAGGTGATCGTGCCGGCCGAGAAGTTCGACCTCAGTCATGTCGACGGCGCGTCGTCACGGGCCTGGTTCGTCGGCACCCATGCCGTCAATTGGGTTGTCCTCCAGGATGAGTCCGGACTCACCCTGATCGACGGCGGCTACCCCGGCCAGGCCGATCTGGTGGTCGAGTCGATTTCCCGGATCGGCGCACGCCCCGAGGACATTCGTGGCGCCTTGCTCACCCATGCGCACGTCGACCACATCGGCGGGGTGGCGAAACTCGTGCAGCGGTACGGCTTTCCGGTGTTCGTCGATCCCGCAGAGGTGGGCCACGCCCATCGCGATCACCTCCAGCAGGCGTCGCCGCTCGACATCGCGTCGGTGGCGTATCGGCCGAGGGTGTGGCGATGGCTGGCCGAAGTGACCCCGCTGGGAGTGTTGAGCCGCAAGGGAATCGACTCGGCGGAGGCCTTCCCGGAGCGCCTTGACCTACCCGGATCGCCGGTGCCGGTGGCCTCACACGGCCACACCGACGGCCACAGCGCCTACCTCGTCGCCGACGGGGCTGCATTGGTGTCCGGCGATGCGCTGGTCAGCGACCATCCGATCTCCGGAATCCATGGCTGCCAATGCATTCCGGACGTCTTCCAGCATGATGTGGCCGCGGCCCGTCGTAGCGTCGAGGCATTCACCGAGTTGAATGCGACGGTACTGTTCCCGGGACACGGACCTCGAGTCGACGGTTCGGTGGCCGACATGGCGCGAGAAGCGCTGTCGCGCTGACCGTCGACCCGAGGTCGGCGTCCCAATTCACTATGGAGTTCTCAAGGAACCGATGCGGTCCCGGCCGGAGCCGGGTGCGGGTTGGTTGGTCTGTTATCTATCTGTGGGCGAGGGTCTTACCCCGTTGGTCGAGCGCCTCCCATTCGCCGGTCGAGCTCCTTTGCCAGCCGGTCGAGCCGTTGTTTCGCCGGTCGAGCCGGTGAGGAGCGCTAGCCGCCGCGTTGAGCTCCGTCGAAACGACGAGCCGTGTCCAGACCTCCGCAAGGCAAGGCTGGAACCGGATCCTCATGCCACACCCGGCAATCCATCCAATGTCATGGTCCTGCGGTGATAGGATCGCAACCATCGTCGTTGTGGGTCAACACTTTCCGGTGGGATCAACCAGGGGTGGTGGTCGGCTCCCATGATGACGTCCCATCCGTTATGGTGGACGTCG
>NZ_JBDZDI010000028.1:0-64317 GCF_040044975.1 Gordonia oleivorans | reverse complement strand
GCGGCAACTCCAGATACTCCCGGACATAGGCTGTGATCTCAGCGATCGTGTAACCAGCACTAATACTCATGTTGTGAACCTCCTCCTCGGAAGTGACTCACACCCAGATTGGCATACAACGGGCTGGGGTGAGCCGGGCGCCATCAGACGTCATGCGAGCGCTGTCACGTCATCGGCGAGCGCTGTCAACGTCAGTCCGGGCGCTGTCAATGGGGACGAGAGCGCTGTCAGTGTCCAGGTGAGCGCTGTCAGTGGGGACGAGGGCAGTGGGGGCGAGGGCGCTGTCAACGGTGTCGGGCTGCCCTGCCTGTCGGGACCGCAGTGCGAGGACCGAGTGACGACGGCCGTAGAGCAGGTAGACGACGACGCCGATCAGCATCCACACGACGAACCGAATCCAGGTCTCGACCGACAGGTTGATCATCAGCCAGCCGCAGGCGACGATCGCGAGGATCGGGACGAATGGGCTTCCGGGAACCCGGAATCCGCGCTTGAGGTCCGGTCGGGTGCGACGCAGGATCAGCACGCCCGCGCAGACGAGCACGAAGGCGAACAGCGTGCCGATGTTGACCATCTGCTCGAGCACGCCGATCGGGAACAGTGCGGCGATCACCGCGACCACGATGCCGACGATCATGGTGACGCGCACCGGATTTCCCGACGCATTGGTGGTTCCCCACGATCGTGGGATCAGGCCGTCGCGTGACATCGCGAACAGCACGCGGGTCTGACCCAGCATCATCACCATCACGACCGTGGTGAGGCCCGCCAGGGCACCGACATTGATCGCGGTCTGTGCCCAGGTGATGCCGTGCGCCTCGAATGCGGTGGCCAGGGTGGCGCTGCCGTCGCCGACCAGTGGACTGCCGGTCCGCAGTTCCTGATAGCCGACCATGCCGGTCAGCACGACGGTCACCGCCACGTACAGCACGGTGACGATCGCGAGGGAACCGAGGATGCCGCGCGGAATGGAGCGTTGCGGGTTCTTGGTCTCCTCGGCGGTGGTCGCGACGACGTCGAAGCCGATGAACGCGAAGAACAGCAGGCTGGCCGCGGCCAGCAGTCCGTACCAGCCGTAGTTACTGCCGTCCGACCCGCTCAGCGCCGCGAACAGGGTCTGCTGAAGTCCCGCGTCGCTGTCGGTGTTCGGTTCTGCCGCAGGCACATACGGGTGATAGTTCGCCGTGTTGATGAAGAATGCGCCGACGATGATCACCAGCAGGACCACCGCCACCTTGATGGCGGTGATGACGGCCGAGACGCGTGAGGACAGTTTGACCCCGAACGCCAGGGTCAGGGTGATCGCGCCGATCACCGCCACCGCACCCCAGTCGGTGTCGATCCCGCCGATCGAGATGGTCGTGGGCAGACCGATGAAGTCCGCCAGATACAGCGACCATCCCTTGGCGACAACCGAACTGGCCAAGGCGAATTCGAGGATGAGGTCCCACCCGATGATCCAGGCGATGAACTCACCGAAGGTGGCGTAGGAGAAGGTGTAGGCGCTGCCCGCCACGGGGACGGTGGACGCGAACTCGGCGTAGCACAACGCCGCGAGCCCGCACGCCACCGCGGCGAGGATGAACGCCAAGGACACCGACGGCCCGGCCATGTCACCGGCGGTGCGGGCGGTGAGGGTGAAGATGCCCGCTCCGATGACCACGGCGACCCCGAAGGCCGTGAGATCTTTGGTGGTCAGGTCCTTGCGCAGTTTGCTGCGCGGTTCGTCGGTCTCGGCGATCGACTGCTCGACGGATTTTGTCCGCCATATCCCGGTTCCCCGCATAGGTGTGTCTCCTCGTTGCGAGTTCGCTACGCGCAGTGCATCTCTGGCTGCCGACCGGACACGGGGGTACCCGTGGCACGCACTGGGGTGCCTGCGCGCACGAGGGCTGTGGCCGGTGCGGGCAGGCGATGATCGGCAGTGCACGTCATGCAATCAGTGTGACCTGGGCCACGCCAAGGAGAACGGCGATCCCGGTGCCGATACGCAAAGAAGTCGAGCACGATGCCGCAACCGGTGAAAATTCTTGTGTTCGACGACGACGTGTTCGGGTGGGTCTCGCTCAGCGATGCCAGGACCCGAGCACGATCATCGTCTTCGTGCCGGTCGCCTTGCCGCCCCGCCGCAGGTGGTTGATCACCTGCTGCAGATGGCTGTGGTCGCGGGCGCGCACCTTGACGAGCATGTCGGGGTCGCCGGCGATTGTGTAGACCGCCTCCACCTCGGGGATCTGCGTCATCTCGGCCATCATCTCGTCCGGTTGGGAGGTGCCGACGTAGCGGACCTCGGTGAAGGCCTCGACGGGGCGTCCGAGCGCGGCGTGGTCGACGGTCGCGGTGAAACCGGTGATGACGTTCTGTGCGCGAAGTCGGTCGACGCGCCGTTTGGTGGCGGCCACCGACAGATTCACCCGCGATGCGAGATCCGAGAACGTCGCCCGACCGTCGTCGGACAGCAGTGCGAGCAGGTGGAGATCGACGTCATCGAGTTGGACCATGCGCAATAATCTATCGCGATGGTCGTCGTGGCGACAAAGAGTTGCGTACTTGTCGCCACTTCGCACCAAGTCCTTGTGCGACGCAACCTATCGCCAATAGCGTCCTGCGCCATGACATCACAGACCTCGACCACCGAACTCCTCACCGCGCTGCACGATCGCGACTTCGAGCAGATCGTGCTCTGCCGCGATCCCGAGGTGGGACTCGAATCCGTTATCGCCGTGCATGATACGACGCTCGGTCCGTCACTGGGCGGTGTCCGGATGCGTTCCTACGCCTCGCACGCGGACGCCGTCGCCGATGCCATGAACCTCGCCCAGGCGATGACCTACAAGGCGGCGCTGGCCGGAGTGCCACTCGGTGGCGGCAAGAGCGTGATCAACATCGATCCGCGAGTGGCCAATCGGGACGAGGTACTCATCGCCCACGCCAAATACATTGCCTCACTGAACGGCCGGTACATTCCCGGCGTCGACATGGGTACATCGGTGCGCGACCTGGAACTGATCGGACGCCACGTGCCCGTCGTCTCCAGTCAACGCGGCGACCCGTCGTACTTCACCGCTCGCGGCGTGGTGCGCAGCATCGAGGTGGCCCTCGATGCCTGTGGCCGGACCGTCGCCGGCGCGCGGGTGGCGGTGCAGGGACTCGGTAACGTCGGCCTGCACGTCGCGCGGATGCTGGCCCGGGCCGACGCGCAGGTCTTCGGTGCCGACATCGACGCCGACCGGGTGCATCGCGCCGTCGACGAGATCGGTATCATCGCAGTCGATCTCGCGGATGTGTTGCAGCTCGACGTCGACGTCGTGGCGCCATGTGCCGGTGGCGGTGTCATCGACGAGAAGACGGTCGGCGCGCTGCGTGCCGCCGCGCTCGTCGGTGCGGCCAACAACATGCTGAGCACCAATTCCCTTGCGGCCGAACTCCGCACACGCGGCATCGTGCACATCCCCGACTTCGTCGCCAACGCTGGCGGACTTCTCGCCGTCGAGGCGGAGGTACGCGACGACGAGACCGGGCTCACCGAACGCGTCGACGCCATCGCCGACACCGCCCGGGAGGTGCTCAATCGCTCGACGGCGGCCGGCACCGACACCGTTTCGGTGGCGCTGACGATGGCGGGAGAGATCGTCGAGGCCAACCGGAAGCACCGGCCGTACTTCCGGACGGAGTGAACGTCAACCGATATCGGCGGCGCCGTCGATCACGACGTCCAACCGCCGCGCCAGCAAACGCCATTCGAAGGTCTCGTAGAACACGATCACCGACAGCGGCGAGACGAGCACGACCAGCAGGCACGCCCACAGTGGCCAACCGACGGCCGCCAACACCATGGCCACGACCGGCATCGCGAACGTGACCACATGACCGATGTTGCGCGGTGGTGCCCCGAGCAGCCACCACAGCAAGACGAACACACAGGCCATGAAGATCAGCACGGGTATGGCGATGGAGGAGATCGCGGCGAATGTCGACACGTGATAGTGATCGTCGAAGACGTAGCCGAGCACGTGTAGGCCGGCTCCGATCGCGGCGATCGCGGCGAAGAGCACGATGTGCACATACGCCCACGGAATCACCTTGTCCCGCCGGACATCCAGGACCGGACCAGAGGGCAGCACGAAGTAGGTCCACCACAACGAGAACGAGATGAGCACACCGGCGGCGATCGTGACCACGGCTTCGACCGTCCACCCCTCTGCGTCCGAGATCATCTGGGCAGCAGCCAGAGTGCCGGTGATCGACTCGCCGATCGCGATGATGGCGAGCAATCCGTAGCGCTCGGCGATGTGGTGCGCGTGCCACGGGAAGCCGCCACCGCGTCGACGTCCCTTGAATTCGGCGAGAATGGGTCCGCCGAGATCGAGAATCCAGATGATCACCAGCCAGACGAGGGCGGCGGTGAACGACAACGGTAGGAGAAGCCATGCCACCCAACCGATCTGGGCCACCCCGACGCTCACCGCGTTGGTCATCGCGAGGCTGCGCGAGGCAGGGTCGTCGTGTGCGGCACGCAACCACATGGCGACCACCCCGACACGCATGATGACGTAACCGGTCACCATCACCCCGACGTGGAAATCCTCGCCTTCGCGCACGGACGTGAAGAGGTCGGGAATGCCGACGGCGACGACGATGACCCCGGCCATCTGGACCAGGGTCAACACCCGGAACAGCCAGTCGTCGTTGTCGAACGACGTTGCCAGCCAGGTGTAGCCCACCCACGCCCACATGATGGACAGTATGGCGATGGCGAAGGCGATGACTGCGGCGCCCGCGTGATCTTCGGCGATGCCGTGGGCGAGTTGCGAACCGGCGACCCCGAAAGCTGTTACGAAGGTCAGGTCGAAGAACAGTTCCAGCACGCTCGCGGTGCGGTGGTGTTCGCCCGTGTCGCGGCCGGTCATGCGGCGCAGGCCATGCCGGTAGAACCGTTCTCCGGCGGAGGGTGCCGGATCGCCGGCGGGGACGTTCTGGATGGGGCTCATCGGGTGTCGTCGATCCGTTCCTGGTCGGCGTTCGCGGGGGCCGCGGCTGGGGTGGAGTGGTGCTCATGGTGCGCGGTCATGACCGGACTTGCCAGCAGGCACACCCGGATCCGACGACGGCCCGGTGCGCCCGCGCATTCGCCAGGCAGGTACCGCCGGTATCTGTTTCCCGTTCCCGGCTGCCGATAGCCTGGCATGGACACCCGCCGACAAGGAGGTCCGAGACGATGGCATGGAACGCTGACCAACTCGACGCGATCGCCGGTGCGCAGGAACTGCACATCAGCTCCTACCGCACCGATGGCACGCTGCGGAAGGCAATTCCGATCTGGGTCGTGCGAGTCGACGATGACCTGTACATCCGCTCGGCGTTCGGTGAGAGCGGCGCATGGTTCCGGCACGCCTCTACGGGCACCGCACACGTGAGCGCCGGCGGTGTCGAATCGGACGCCATGCTGGAGCGGATCTCCGACGACGCGCTCAACCGGCGCGTGGCCGACGCCTACAGCGCGAAGTATCGCGGCCAGACCACCGGCCTGACGCCGATGCTCGAGCCCACCGCTGCGGTGACGACGAGCCGGCTCATTCCGGCGTGACGGCCGATCCGACGTGCCGGGGTGACGGCCTCAGGCGGTCGCGTCCGCGTCGTTCTCGTCGTCCCATACGCCCTGCTTCTCGAGCATGGTGATGAGTTCGTCGGCACCGGACATGATGTGGTCGCGCATCAGGGCCGCGGCGGCCTTCCCGCGGCGCTTGCGCAAGGCGTCGACGATCTGCGGGTGCGTGTCGATGCTGTCGGCGCCGTGGCCCTCGATCTCGATGTAGAACCGGTTGGGCAGCTGGCGGACGATCGTGCGGAGCATGAGAGCCAGCCTGCGTGAATTGGCGGCGAGGTTGATGGTGCGGTGGAACTCGTGGCCCAGGGCGACGATGGTGTCGGAGTCGGCGCCCTCGCGCACCGCGTCGGCGTGTCGGGTGGTGATGCTCTCCAGGTGATCGAGTTGCGTTGGGGTGATCGACTTGGCGGCCCGGGCGGTCAGTTCGGCCGCGATCTCGGCCTGCGCCCAGAAGATGTCCCGGACGTCCTGACGGCTGAACGAGGCCACCATGAAACCGCGCCGCGGAACCAGTTCGACGAACCCTTCTCCGTTGAGCAGGAGCAGGCCTTCGCGCACCGGCGTGTTGCTGACCCCGACGGCCTCGGCGATCGGCTCGGTGCGCAGAAAGTCGCCCGGCTTGACCCGGCCGGAGATGATCAGTTCACGGACGTAGCCGGCCACGTCTTCGGAAAGCTGCTGCTTGGGGGTGCCGACGCGTGGCAATGATCCGGCTGAGGACTGCACCACGGCCGCTCCTTTCGACGAAGTTTTATCCATTATGGCGGATGCATCGTTCGGAGCCGGCGATACCGGGTTGGGTGCGGCGAATCGGGTCAGGGTGTGTCGGCGCCCAAGGGCATGGCGGGACCGACGAAGTACTGCTGCCCGTCGAATGACGCGGGCAGCCCGGCCGCGAGGTAACGGCCGATTCCGGGTTGATCGAGTTCGGCGAACAGCGGATTCGTCGCAAGCTGACCCGACGCGACGACCTCGTCGAAGCTGCGGTACCGCTGCGACAGCACCGATGATCCGGCCAGTGCGGCGGCGACCTCATCGGTCGAATGGTCGGCGAACCACTTGCCGAACAACGCGTTCAGCACGGCTCGGTGGGTGAAGCGATCGGATTCGGTGGAGAAGTCGACGCCGAGCGACTGCTGGAGGGAGTCGACGACCGCCTCCGTGCCGGTGATCCGGACCAGGTCGCGGAAGTGCCGTCCGGTGAGCGCGACGAGCATGAACCGGTCACCGTCGGCGGTCACCACATCGGTGCCGTAGGTGCCGTACACGTCGTTGCCGACGGCCGGGCGGGACTGCGAATTGACTTGCGGCTCCGTGAGATAGCCGAGTGTGCCGGCGATGGAGAGGGCGGTGTCCTCCAGCGGCAACCGAATCCGGCTGCCCGCGCCCGTCTGTTCACGGCGCCGGACGGCGGCGGTGATCGCCAGCGCCGCATAGAGTCCGCACACCACATCCCACGCCGGGAGCACGTGGTTGACCGGGCCGTCGTGGTCGAGTGGGCCGGTGATCAGCGGGAACCCCAGTCCCGCATTGACGGTGTAGTCGACGGCGGGGGTGCCGTCGGAGCCGCCGAGGAGTTCCAGGGTGATGACATCGGATCGCAATGCGGTCAGGGCGTCGTGGCTCATCCAGTCGCGACCACCCGCGTTGGTGACGAGAATACCGCCACCGGAACCGGATTCGGTGACGAGTCGCTGGACCAGGGCCTGTCCGTCGGGTGATCGCAGATCCGCGGTGACCGACTTCTTGCCCTTGTTCAGTCCGGTCCAGTAGATGGAGGTGGTGCCGTCATCGGTGAGTGGCCACCGGTGGACGTCGGCGGCCCCACCGATGGGATCGACGCGGATCACCTCGGCACCCAACTGGGCCAGTGTCAGCCCGCACAGCGGGGAGGCGATGAAGCTGGAGACCTCCACCACGCGTACACCGGCGAGCGGACGGGCATGGGTATCGGACGACGTCATTGTCAGATCTCCTTGACTCTCAGACGGCTTCGACGACGGCGGCGAGTCCCTGCCCGCCGCCGATGCACATGGTGACCAGGCCGCGACCGCCACCACGACGATGCAACTCGTGCAGCAGGGTGGTGGTCATGCGGACGCCGGTGGCACCGATCGGATGACCGAGCGAGATCCCGGAACCGTTGACATTCAGCCGGTCCTGATCATTCCACTTCCAGCCCTCCAGCACGCTCAACACCTGGACGGCGAATGCCTCGTTGAGTTCCACCAGGTCGACCGAGTCGAGAAGTGCGGCTGCGGAATTGAATCCGAGACGGGTGGCGAGTTTCTCGGTGGCCGGAACCGGGCCGATCCCCATCCGGGACGGATCGCACCCCGCCGCCGCCCAGCCGGTGAGGTAGCCGATCGGCTCCAGGCCGAGATCGTCGAGGCGGTCTTCGGCGACGATCAGGCACGCCGCGGCGGCGTCGTTCTGTTGGCTGGCGTTACCCGCGGTGACGGTGCCGTCGGGCATCAGGGTACGCAGTCGCGAGAGTGATTCCGCGGTTGAATCGGGTCGTACGCCTTCGTCCTTGGCGAAGATGATCGGGTCCTTCTTCCGCTGCGGGACACTGACCTCGACGATCTCGTCATCGAACCGACCCGCCTCCCACGCGGCCGCCGCCCGCTGGTGACTGCGCGCGGCGTAGGCGTCGGCGGCCTCGCGGCCGATGCCGTAGTCGGCGGCGAGGTTCTCGGCGGTCTCGATCATTCCGGAGATCTCGCCGAACCGCCAGACCGGTTGGGAGCGTTCACGTCCGCGGTCGAGGCGATCGTACATGGTGACGTTGCCCGATCGGGCACCCCAGCGGTTGGTGGTGGAGTAGTACTCGATGCGGCTCATCGATTCGACACCGCCGGCGAGCACGGCGTCGGCGGCACCGGTCTGCACCATCATCGCCGCGGTCGCGAGAGCCTGCAGGCCACCACCGCAGCGGCGGTCGAGTTGCATGCCGCCCACCGAGATCGGCAACCCGGCGTGCAGGGCGAGCCAGCGTCCGACGCAGGGAACCTCGGAATTGGCGTAGGACTGGGCGACGACGACGTCGTCGATCCGCTCCGGATCGATGCCGGAGCGCGAGACGACCGCCTTGACGACGGTGGCGCCGAGGTCCTCGACCGGAACATCGCGGAGGGCGCCACCGAAGGTGCCGACCGCGGTGCGTGCGGGTGCGACGATCGCGGCCCGTCGAAGCTGTTGCGCGCTCACATGAACCGCCCGCCGGTGACCTCCATGACCGTGCCGGTCATGTAGGACGACAGATGGGTGGCCAGGAACAGTGCCACCGTGGCCACCTCGGTGACCTCACCGGCGCGGCCCATCGGGATCTCGGCCATCTTCTGATCCCACGCCTTCTGTGGCATGGCCTCGGTCATCGCCGACCGGATCAGGCCGGGCTGGATCGCGTTGACCCGAACACCGTGATGGGCAAGCTCTTTGGCGGCGGCCTTGGTCATGCCGACGATGCCGGCCTTGGCGGTGGAGTAGTTGGTCTGCCCGACCATGCCGACCTTGCCCGACAGTGACGAGAGGTTGACGATGGCGCCGCTCTTACGTTCCCGCATGATCGCGGCGGCCTTGCGGGTGC
This sequence comes from Gordonia oleivorans, assembly GCF_040044975.1. Lineage (NCBI taxonomy): Bacteria > Bacillati > Actinomycetota > Actinomycetes > Mycobacteriales > Gordoniaceae > Gordonia > Gordonia oleivorans. The sequence continues at coordinate 55,120 of NZ_JBDZDI010000028.1, read as the reverse complement.
CGTTCCAGGTGCCCTTGAGGTGCACGTTGATGACCTGATCGAACTGCTCCTCGGTCATGTTCCGCATCGTCGCGTCCCGGGTGATACCAGCATTGTTGACCATGACGTCGACAGGGCTGAACGTGTCCGCGGCGGCGGCGAGGAGGGCGTCGACATCGTCACCCTTGGTGACGTCGCAACGCACGCCGATCGCGACCGACGGGCCGCCCAGTTCGACTGCGGCCTTCTCGGCGGCCTCGGCGTTGACGTCACCGATGACGACGCGTGCACCCTCGTCGACGAATAGCTGGGCGATGGCGAAGCCGATTCCCTGTGCGGCGCCGGTGATCACGGCGGTCTGGTTGTTCAGGAGTGGTCCGGGCATGGGTGGGTCCTTTGGGGTTGCGGTGGTGTGCGGGTGGTTGGGTTCCAGCTGCGGTGGCGGTGGTCTCGAGGCTCGTCGCTATCGCTCCTCACGCCTCGACCGGCGGGGGGTTGCGGTGGTGTGCGGGTGGTTAGGTTCCAGCTGCGGTGGCGGTGGTCTCGAGGCTCGTCGCTATCGCTCCTCGCGCCTCGACCGGCGGGAGGGTGGCGGTGTCGACCGGCTGGGGCGGGGGTGGTCTCTCCCGGCGGGGGTGAGGGTCACACCTCGACCGACCTGGGTTGGGTCCGACTACTTCGACGCCGCGCGAATCAGGTTGCCGCCGATGATGAGTCGCTGGATCTCACTGGTGCCCTCGTAGAGGCGCAGCAGGCGGACCTCGCGATAGATGCGTTCGACCGGGACCTCACGCATGTAGCCGGTGCCGCCGTGGATCTGGACCGCGAGGTCGGCGACCCTGCCGACCATCTCGGTGCAATAGAGCTTCGCGACCGACGGTGCGGTCCGGCGGTCCTCGCCGGAGACGTATTTGGCGGCGGCGTCGCGGACCAGGGCGCGGCCGGCCATCACACCGGTCTGCTGATCGGCGAGCATCGCCTGTACCAATTGGAAAGAGCCGATGGGCTTTCCGCCCTGGGTGGCACTGGCGGCGTAGGTGACCGACTCGTCGAGCGCACGTTGCGCCGCACCCACCGAGAGTGCGGCGATGTGGACGCGTCCGCGGGCCAGGGAGGTCATCGCCGCCTTGTAGCCGGCTTCCTCCTTGCCGCCGACGAGGGCGGACGCCGGGACGCGGACACCGTCGAAGGAGACATCGGCCGTCCACGCACCCTCCTGGCCCATCTTCTTGTCCTTGACGCCCACCTCGACACCGGGTGTGTCGGCGGGGACGAGGAACACCGCGATGCCGGTGCCGGATTCGTCGGCGGGGCGGGTGCGGGCGAACACGATGAACAGGTCGGCGATGGGGGCGTTGGTGATGAACCGCTTCTGCCCGTCGATCACCCACTCGTCGTCGTCGCGGGTCGCCTTGGTGCGCAGTCCCGCGGGGTTGGACCCGGCGCCGGGCTCGGTCAGCGCGAACGATGCCACCACCTCGCCGGAGGCGATGCCTTCGAGCCACTGCTTCTTCTGCTCCTCGGTGCCGAAGTTCACCAGCACCTGTCCGGCGATTCCGTTGTTGGTGCCGAACATCGACCGCAGCGCGAGGCTGGTGTAGCCGAACTCCATGGCGAGTTCGACGTCCTGGGTGAGGTCGAGGCCGAGACCGCCCCACTCCTGCGGGATCGCGTAGCCGAACAGCCCCATCTCGGCGGCCTGTGCGCGCAGGTCGCTGGGGATGGCGTTGGTCTCCATGATCTCGGTTTCGCGGGGCACCACCTTGGTGCGGATGAAGTCGTGGACGACCGCGCGGATCTGCTCGAAATCGTCGGCGCCGACGGTGGGGGTGTGTGGCTGAGTCGTGACTGACATGACCCAAAATTATCAAAAACGTGGACCACAAACCAGAGGAAGTCGAAAAGTACCTGTAAGACTCTGCCTATGGCGTCAGGATTTGATAATCTATGCGCGTCGCCTACCAGCAACGGAAGAGAGCCCATGACCCGCGCGGAACCGCATCCCGCCACCCCTGACTCCTCGTCGGCGGTCTCTTCGTCGTCGGTGCTCAAGCAGACCGCCGCCAAGGAGATCCGGCGACGGGTGTTCTCCGGCGAGATGAAGCCCGGGACCAAGGTTGATCAGGACGCGCTCGCCGATCGGCTCGGCATGAGCAAACTCCCCGTTCGCGAAGCGCTGATCTCCCTGGCCGGCGAGGGGATCATCGAGACCATCCCGCGGCGTGGTGCCTTCGTCGCCGACCTCGCACGTGAGGACATCCGCGATCACTACTGGATGCTCGGCGTCATCTCCGGGCTGGCCGCCGAACGCGCATCGATGAATCTGTCCGACGACGAACTCGCCGAACTGAGTGCACTGGCCACCCGAATGGAATCCGCCGACGATCTCCTCGCCCTCGAACGCCTCAACTTCGGCTTCCACCGGCTCATCAACCTCGGTGCGCGGTCGCGGCGGCTCGTCGCCGAACTGAAACTCCTCAGCGGAGCCATCCCGGACGGCTTCTTCGACTCCCATCCCGAGTCGGTCGCATCCTCGTTGCGCGATCACCGCGAGATCGTCGACGCGCTCGCAAGCCGGTCACCGGGGATGGCCCGCACCCTCACCGAGGGACACTTCCTGCGTGGCGGTCACCGCGCGGTGGCGCTGCTCGAGGAACGCGGCTTCTGGGCGTGAACGGCTCGGCCGCTGCGGTCAGGAGTGCGGGTCGGGGGTGCAGGTCAAGAGTGCACCAGCGCCGTGCGGGCGAACATCCGGGCAGTGTCGGAGATCGGCGGCGTTGGTCGCCTGCTCCATCGAGACGGCCGTTCGACGCCGAGCATGGTGAACAGTCGCTGGAGTTCGGAGTAACTGTCGCCCATGTTGCCGCCGTTGGTCTTACGCCACTTCAACGCCGTCATGGTCTCGTGTGCCAGCGGCCCGCGATCCAGGATGCCCGCAGCGATCTGGATGAGTTCGATGATGGCGAGCTCTCGGTCGGCGTCGTCCTTGTCGAAGGGGATCTTGCGGGTGATGGTGTCCCACAACAGTATCGGGTCCTCGGCACATCGGCCGCCGATCTTGGTCGCCATGTAGGTGCCCTTGTAGACCCTGGTCAGGCCCATCGAGCGGGCGTACTCGCGCAGCATGCTGACCTGATAGTGGTCGATCTCCCGATTGGATGGACCGATCGTGTCCGGGATGAGCTCACGGAGTTCGGCGACCACCACCGGTGGAAGATAGCCGGCCTGGGTGAGCTTGATGCCGCCGACGCTCGCGCGGACGAGTGCGGCGAACGGGGCCAGGAATTGCGCCGCGTCGTCGGGGACGGTGACCGGCTCGTCGAGTCGGGCCGCGCCGAGGGCCGCGGTGAAGTCGGGCACGGACTCCGGAAAGAGGCGTCCGGCGATCGAGGACACCAGCGCCGAGTTGGCCTTTGCGGTCCGAAAGATGGCTGCCGCGTGAGCTTCCGATGAGATGCGGCGATTCACCGCGTCGACGTCGAACGCCTCGGGATCGAAGGCGTCGGCATGTTCGCCGAGCCAGTCCCGATACTCGTGCTCCGGATCGGCCTTGACCTCCAGCAGTGTCGCGTAGCCGTGGGTGCCGCCGATGTCCTCCGGCGGGCAGGCGCGCGCCCCATCGAGACAGCGAGTCGCTCCGGCGTCCTCGGTGACGGCCTCGACGGTGATGGTGTGATCCCAACTGTCGCCGAAGTCGTACTCGTAGCCGAGCCGATCCCCGACATCATGCAGCAGCGTCGTCAACGGCACCCCGGCCTCGTCACGCTCGTCCTCATCGGTCTCCCAGTCGGCGAAGGCGTAGGTCGGCTTGTACGTAGGTAGGTTCCGGTCGTTCGGGTCGGAACGCGAACGCCACTGGTGCAGGTGATAGTTGTCCCAGCCCATCGCAGCCTGGATGGCGAGGTGCAGGTCGTCGAGGGCGATGGTGGATGCCTCCCGGAGGCGACGCCAGATCGGTGGGGTGATCTCGTCGAGTTCGACGCGCAGGATGAAGCCGCCCGCATCGGACACCGGTGGGGCGGCATCGGGGACGACCGACAGATGACGGCGAGACGCTGGCACGGTGGTCAGCGTAACGACAAGGCGACGTCCGCGTGCCGGCGATACTGCTGGTACACCTCGGGTCTGGGGTCCGCGCTGATCAGGGTGGACCCGATCTCCCAGTCGGGCAGATCGCCGGTGAGCGCCCAGGCGGCCTGGCGGGCGGCGCCGAGCGCCACGTACTCGCCGTCGGCGGGCAGGACGATCGATCCCCCGAAGAGTCCGGGGGCGATCGATTGCACCGCGCACGATTTGGTGCCGCCGCCGATCGTGATGAACCGGCGCAGCGTGATGCCCTGGGCCTCGATCTGTTCGCGGCAGTACACCAACGAGCACAGCAACCCCTCCGCGGCGGCTCGTGCGATGTTGGCGGGTGTGAAGTTGGCGGCGGTGATCCCGGCCAGGTTTCCGGTGGCGTCGGGCAGGTTCGGTGAGCGTTCACCGCCCAGGTAGGGCACCATCGTCAGGCCGCAGGCTCCGGACGGTGCCGACTGCGCGAGGTCGGCGAACGTCGCGAGGTCGACGTCCAGTGCTCGCGCGGCGGCGGCCAGCACCGGCGCGCCGTTCAGGGTGCACACCAGGGGAAGGTGCCGTCCGGTGGCGTCGGCGAATCCTGCGACGAGTCCGTCCGCGTCGTGGGGTGCCACCTCGGTGACGGCGCTGACCACCCCCGAGGTGCCCAGCGACACGATCGCGTCGCCCGGTCCGGCGTGCAAACCCAATGCGGCAGCGGCATTGTCACCCGCACCCGCGCCGAGCAGGGCTCCGGTCGGCGTCCGCCCGGCAGACTCCGCGGGACCGAGGACCCGGGGCAGCGCGGGGGTACGCCCCCGAAAAGCCATCGCCAGGAAGTCCTTTCGGTACTCGCCGGAAGCGGCGCTGAAATAGCCGGTGCCGGAGGCGTCGCTGCGATCGGTGGTGAGTGTCGCGATGTCACCGGTGCCCGACAGCCGCCACGTCAGCCAGTCATGGGGCAGGCACACCGCGGCGGTCGCGTCGGCGTGTTCCGGTTCGTGGTCGGCGAGCCACCGCAGTTTGGTGGCGGTGATCGAGGCCACCGGTACGACGCCGACCTGCTCGGCCCACGAACCTGCTCCGCCGAGCTCCTCGATCAACTCCGCTGCAGCGGGTGCGGATCGGGTGTCATTCCACAACAACGCATCCCGCACCACCGCACCGGACGTGTCGAGGCACACCATGCCGTGCTGTTGTCCGGCCACCGACACTGCGGCCACGTCGTCGATGCCGCCGGCGGCGGAGATGGCCGCGCACAACGCTTCCCACCATCGATCGGGATGGACGGCGGTGCCCTCGGGGTGCGGTGCGCCGCCCATGCGGACCACCGCCCCGGTGTCGGCATCGCACACCACCACCTTGCACGACTGCGTCGACGAGTCGACGCCGGCGACCAGCGTCATGACAGCAACTCGGCGAGAGTGGCGCGAGCTCCCTTGCTGCGCAGTGATTCCAGCGCCCAGGAGTAGGGCGCGGTGAATGCCTCGCGGGTGCCGAGATCGCCGAATAGCGACTCCTCGGAGAGGAAGGCGAGCGGATCGTTGCGGGATTGCCGGGCCAGCGGGACGAGCCGATCGGCGAGGGGGTCGTCGACGTCGATGGGTTCGCCGTTCTCGTCGACACCTTCGGCATAGCGCGTCCAGCACGCCACCACCGCGGCCGCGAGATCCACCGAACCGCCGGCGTCGAGGCGATCGCGGATCACCGGTACCAGCCACTTCGGAATCCGATTGGACGAGTCCTGACACAGTCGTGCAATCGTGTCGGCGACAGCGGGATTGGCGAATCGCTCCAGCAGGGTGTCGATGTAGGCGTCGACGTCCACATCCGGCAGTGGCGCGAGCGTCGGCTTGCCCTCCTCGGTCATGTAGCGGCGCAGCAGGCTTCGCAGATCAGGGTCGACGGCGGCGTCGTGGACGTAGCGGTACCCCAGGAGATACGCGAAGTAACAGAGTGCCTGGTGGCCGGCGTTGAGCAGCCGCAGCTTCATCAGTTCATACGGTTCCACATCGTCGACGACCTGCACACCCACCGTCTCCAGGGGTGGTCGTCCGCAGGCGAAGTCGTCCTCGAGGACCCACTGGGTGAACGGCTCGGCCACCACCGGCCAGCGGTCGACGATGCCGGTGCGCGCCACCACCTCGTCGGCGAGATCTGGTGGGGTGGCCGGCGTGATCCGATCCACCATCGAGTTGGGGAAGGTCGTGTGCTCGGAGATCCATTCCGCCAGAGCGGGATCACGCAGCCGGGCGTAGGCGAGGAAGGTGGCTCGTGCGACGTGGCCGTTGCCCGCGATGTTGTCGCACGACATCACGGTGAAGGAGTCGATTCCGCGGTCGCGGCGGCGGGCGAGGGCCTCGGTGACCAGGCCGAATACCGTTGTCGGAGAGCGTGTCCCGGACAGATCGGCCACGATCTCGGGATTGGCTGCGTCGAACTCTCCGGTGGCCGGCGAGAAGTTGTATCCACCCTCGGTGACGGTGAGGGACACGATACGGGTGGCCGTACTGGCCAGCGCCTCGATGACGGCCTCGGGATCGTCGGGGGCGTAGAGATAGTCGACGATCGACCCGATCACCGACGTCTCGACCTCCCCGTCCGGATGCTTGAGGGTCAGCGTGTACATGCAGTCCTGCGGGAGGAGGGCATCGCGCATCCGGGCATCGGCGGGTCGTACGCCGACGCCTCGGATTCCCCACGACGGATCGTGGGAGAGCAGGCGATCGAGGTACATCGCCTGATGGGCGCGGTGGAATCCGCCGACCCCGAAGTGGACGATCGACGGTATGACGGCGCCGCGATCGTAGGTGGGGGTGGGCGTGCCGGTAATGGATGTGAGGTGATCCTCGGTCAGTGTGATGGTCATGAGTCAGCCTTTCGCCGATGCTGTGGGCGACGGAGTGATCGCTTCGGAAAGATGTGAGATCTGGGGATGGACAACGGCTTTGATCATCCCGGGTATCCGATCGGAGTTCAGGGCCTGCTCGGTGTCGTCGAGGCCGTAGTGCGCGGTGACCATCGAGTCGAGATCGACGGCCCCCGACGAGACGAGCGCGAGTGCCGTCGGCCAGGTGTTGGCGTAGCGGAACACGCCGGTCAGCACGATCTCGCGGTTCTGGATCAGCGACACCGGTAGTTCCATGGTGTCTGCACCCATGCCGACCAGGACGGCCCGGCCACCCGGGCGCAGCGCCGCGAGTCCGGCACGCACCGCGATGGGCGCACCACTGGCATCGACGAAGGCGTCGACGGGTGCGACCTCGTCGCCCGGGGACACCGCCAGCGTGGCGCCGAACTCCGCGGCGCGCGAGCGTCGATCCGCATCCGGTTCGCTCACGACGATTCGTGACACGCCGGCCGCGCGGGCCACTTGCGCGCACATCAGGCCGATCGGTCCGCCGCCGGCGATGAGCAGGGAGTCGCCGATCCCGACGTGGGTCTTCGTGATCGACGCGATTCCCACCGACAGTGGTTCGAAGAGAGCGGCCGCCTCGTCGCTCACCTCGTCGGGGATGTCGTGCGCAAACGCCGATCCGATCGTGACGAAGCCGGCGAGCGCGCCGTCGACGGGGGGAGTGGCGAAGAACCGCATGTGCGGACAGAGGTGATAGTCGCCGCGCAGGGATTCGGCGGTCGTGGGGTCCGGACGCTGGGGCTCGATGGAGACGCGTCGGCCGATCCGACCGGGGTCGACGCCGTCACCGACGGCTGTGATCACGCCCGAAGCCTCGTGTCCGAGGATCAGCGGTTCGGTGACGACGTGCTCCCCGATCCGGCCGTGGCGCAGGTAGTGGGTGTCCGAACCGCACACACCCACCGCGCTGACCTGCACCAACACGTCGCCACGTGCCGGAGTGGGGATCGGCCGGTCCTCGGTGGTGATGGTGCGCCCGGGGGTCAGGACCGCCGCTCGCATGGTGTGGCCGGTTGCCTCACGTTGATCGATGACTGTTGCGTAGCTCACATCGAGGATGTTAGCGTACTGAGCACATTCACCGCTAGTGAGCAGATGCTCACGAATGCTGACAGGACGGAATCACCGCCGATGGCATCCCGTACACACACAACCGAGACGGTGCGCTCGGCCACCGACACCGGGCAGGACCTGCGGCTGCTCGTGCGCGCCGTGACCATGTACCACCTCGAAGGCCTCACCCAGGCCGACATCGCCGCCCGGCTCGGCGTGTCACGACCCACCGCCGGCCGACTCATCCAACGGGCCCGCGCGCAGGGCCTCGTCCAGGTCAGCGTGACCGCCCCGGCGCACCTGTCGGCATCGATCCACACCGACCTCGAACGACGCGTGGAGGAGGTCTTCGGACTCAACGAGGTCCTCATCATCGACGAGGAGGCCGACGGATCGGCGTCGGGCAACGCGGCACTCGGGCGCGCCGGCGCCTCGGTGGTGGCACGCCGAATCCAGGCATCGGATACCTTCGGTTTCACCTGGGGCCCGGAGCAGGTGGCCACCGCCGACGCCATGGGCGGGGCATCGAGCTGTCAGCGGGTCGTCCAGATGGACGGATCGATGACCTCGGTGGACTACCACACCGGCGTCGACCACGCCCTGGCGCGATTCTCCGAACGGCTGCACGCGCAACCGCTGCGACTGGTCGCCCCGCTCTTCGCCGATCCGGAGACCGTGATCGCCCTCAACCGGGATTCGATTCTCTCGCAGGCACTCTCCGCGGCGCGCGGCGCCCAGGTGATGCTGTTCGGGGTCGGCTCGGTATCCACCTCGACGACCCTGTTCGAGGGTGCCTACATCGACGCGATCGTCCTCGACGAACTGATCGAGCTCGGCGCGGTCGGCGAGATCGGCGGCCGGTTCTATGACAAGGACGGCGCTCCCGTCGACTCCAGTCTGGTGCAGCGGACCGTGTCGGTCCCGCTCGAAGCGATCCGGGCCTGTCCCACGGCACTTCTCATCTCCGGTGGAACCCACCGCCGGGAATCGATTCTCGGTGCCCTCCGCGGTGGCTACTCGACCATTCTCGTCACCGACGTCACCACCGCGGAATGGCTTGTCTCACAACAGGAAGGTCAACAGTGAGATATTCACGACGACGTCCGGGCGCGACGGTGCGCCGGACCTGGCGGCACGGGCGTGCGGCCGTGGTGGCCGTCCTCGCCGCGGTGGCATTGACGGCCACCGCCTGTGCGGGCGCGGGCTCGCTGACCGGCGGCGGGGATCGTGAGATCACCGTCGCCATGGTCTCCAATTCCCAGATGCAGGACGCGGTCTCGCTCTCGAGTCAGTTCGAGGAGCAGAACCCCGGCGTCAAGGTCCGCTTCGTCACCCTGTCGGAGAACGAGGCACGCGCCAAGATCACCGCATCGGTCGCCACCGGGGGTGGGGAATTCGACGTGGTGATGATCAGCAACTACGAGACCCCGATGTGGGCCGAGAACGGCTGGCTGGTCAACCTCACGCCCTACATGGACGCCGACCCGAGCTATCAGGCCGACGACTTCATCCCGACACTCAAATCCGCACTGTCGTACCAGGGTTCGATGTACTCGGCGCCGTTCTACGGCGAGTCGTCGTTCCTGATGTACAACAAGAAACTGTTCCAGCAGGCCGGTGTGAGTCTGCCCGCGGACCCGACGTGGCCGCAGGTCGCCGAGGCCGCCCGCAAACTGACCACCGACAGCACGGCCGGAATCTGCCTGCGCGGCAAGCCCGGCTGGGGTGAGGTCCTCGCCCCGCTGAACACGGTGATCAACGCCTACGGCGGCCGCTGGTACGACGAGGACTGGAACGCACAGCTCACCAGCCCGCAGGTGGAGGCCGCGGTGCAGTTCTACGTCGACACCGTCCGCAAGTACGGTGAGGCCGGCGCATCGTCGTCGGGCTTCCAGGAATGCGGAAACCTGATGTCGCAGGGGCAGGTCGCGATGTGGTACGACGCCACGTCGGCGGTCTCGGTGCTGGAAAGCCCCGACACCTCCACCATCGCCGGTGATGTCGGCTACCTGCCGGCACCGCGAATGGCCAAGAGCGACAACGGATGGCTCTACACCTGGTCGCTGGGCATCCCGACCAGCAGCAGCCATCAGGACGAGGCGTGGAAGTTCATCGACTGGATGACCAACCGCAAATACATCGAGCACGTCGCCGACACCCTCGGTGCCACCCACATCCCGCCCGGCAGCCGGCTCTCGACCTACCAGCTGCCCGCCTACCAGGAGATCTCGAAACCCTTCGCGGCTCAGACACTGCAGGCCATGCAGGCGGCCGACCAGCAGAAGCCCACCGTGGATCCGGTGCCCTACACCGGAATCCAATTCCTGGCGATCCCGGAATTCCAAGACCTGGGAACCCGGGTCAGCCAACAGATCTCGGCCGCGATCGCCGGACAGATCAGCGTCCACGACGCCCTCGAACAGGCGCAGCAATACGCCCAGGTCGTGGGTAAGACCTACCAGAGGGAGCAGTAGCGATGGCCACCGCAGTATCGACCGCCGGGTCGCGAACGGACGGCGGCGATGATGCGCCGTTGACGTCGCGACGCGACCACATCAGCCGCGCCGAAGGCTGGCGCCGCCGCGGCCCACTCCTGCCCGCGCTGATCTTCATGATCGTGGTCACCCAGATCCCGTTCGTGTTCACCCTGTACTACTCCACCCAGTCGTGGAATCTGGTCCGACCGGGTTCACGACGATTCGTCGGACTCGACAACTACGGCGCCGTGTTCGCCGACATGCAGTTCTGGCGGGTCACCCTCAACACCATCGTGCTGATCGTCGGCACCGTCATCGTGTCGGTGGTCCTGGGGTTGATCTTCGCGCTGCTGCTGGACCGAAAGTTCCTGGGCCGCGGGGTGGTTCGAACCCTGCTGATCACGCCGTTCCTGGTGACGCCGGTGGCCGCCGCCCTGCTGTGGAAGACCAGCCTCCTCTCACCCACCAACGGCCTGGTCAACTGGGCGTTGAGTCCCTTCGGAATTCACACCGACTGGCTCTCGGAGTTCCCGCTGATGAGTGTGATGGCCGAATTGGTCTGGCAGTGGACACCGTTCATGATGCTGCTCATCCTGGCCGGCCTGCAGTCGATGCCGCGCGACATCCAGGAGGCCGCACGGGTGGACGGGGCCACCAGCTTCCGGCTGTTCCGGGAACTGACGTTGCCGCACCTGCGGCGGTTCATCGAACTCGGCACCGTGCTGGGCGCGATCTACCTCGTCAACACCTTCGACGCGGTGTACATGATGACCTCCGGTGGTCCCGGGGTGTCGAGTTCGAACCTGTCCTACTACATCTATCAACGCGCCTTCCTCGGATTCGACATCGGGCAGGCCGCAGCGATGGGCGTGGTCACCGTGATCGGCACCATCGTCGTCGCATCACTGGCCCTGCGCCTGATCTTCAAGAGTTTCACCGGAACAGAGGAGCCGGCCTGATGAGCACCGACATCCGCCCCGAGGCGAGCGCACCCGCGTCCGCCGGACACCTGACCCCCGACGACATCGAACGCCGCCGCGACCCGCGGCAGATGGCACTGACCACCATCACCTGGATCCTCGCCATCGGCTTCTTCTTCCCGGTGCTGTGGATGGTGCTGACCGCGTTCAAGCAGGAGAGCGACGCGGCCACCAACCCGCCGACGTTCATCTTCACGCCGACGCTGCAGCAGTTCCGCGACGTCTTCGACGCGGGAATCGGTACCCCGCTGCTCAATTCGCTGTTCGCCACCATCGTCTCCACCATCCTGGTGCTGCTACTCGGTGTGCCCGCGGCGTTCGCGCTGTCGCTGCGACCGGTCCGCAAGACCAAGGACGCGCTGTTCTTCTTCATCTCCACCAAGATGCTGCCGATCGTCGCGGCGATCATCCCGCTGTATGTGATCGTCGGCAAGATGGGCATGCTCGACAACATCTGGACACTCGTGATCCTCTACACCGCAATGAATCTTCCGATCGCGGTATGGATGATGCGGTCCTTCTTCCTGGAAGTACCCGGAGAACTCCTCGAAGCGGCCAGCATCGACGGAGCGAGCCTGTGGACCTCGGTGCGCGAGGTGATCCTGCCGCTCATCTCACCCGGAATCGCCGCCACCGCACTGATCTGCGTGATCTTCTCATGGAACGAGTTCTTCTTCGCCGTCAACATGACCGCCGTCAACGCCCAGACGATGCCGGTGTTCCTCACCGGATTCATGTCCGGCCAGGGACTGTACTGGGCGCAGCTGTCGGCGGCGTCGGTCCTCGCCGCACTGCCGGTCGTCATCTGCGGCTGGATCGCCCAGAACAAACTCGTCCGCGGCCTGAGCTTCGGCGCCATCAAGTAGATCCGTCGTCCACCCCACCACTACAACGTTTTTCACCAAGGAGAACACCATGGCTTCCATCACCTACGACAAGGCGTGCTGCGTCTACCCCGGCGCCGACAAACTCGCCGTCGACTCCCTCGACCTCGACATCAACGACGGCGAGTTCGTCGTCCTGGTCGGCCCGTCCGGCTCGGGCAAGTCCACCGCGCTGCGGATGCTCGCCGGCCTCGAGGAGATCGACTCCGGCCAGATCCGCATCGGCGGTGACAACATGGTCGGCGTCGCGCCCAAGGACCGCGACATCGCCATGGTGTTCCAGAACTATGCGCTCTATCCCAACAAGACCGTCGGCGAGAACATGGGTTTCGCGCTGAAGATGCGCGGCGTGCCCACCGAGGAACGCAAGCGCAAGGTGGCCGAGGCGGCGAAGTTGCTCGACCTCACCGACTTTCTCGACCGCAAACCGGCCAAGCTCTCCGGTGGTCAGCGTCAGCGAGTTGCCATGGGACGCGCCATCGTTCGGGAGCCGCAGGTCTTCTGCATGGATGAGCCGTTGTCGAACCTCGACGCCAAACTCCGCGTGCAGACCCGCACCCAGATCGCCGCGTTGCAGCGGCGGCTGGGTACCACCACCGTCTACGTCACCCACGACCAGGTGGAGGCGATGACCATGGGGGATCGGGTGGCGGTCCTCAAACATGGTGTACTGCAGCAGTTCTCCACGCCCACCGAACTCTACGATCATCCGGTCAACGCTTTCGTCGCCGGCTTCATCGGCTCACCCGGCATGAATCTGTTCACCGCCCCGGTCACCGACGGCGACATCACCATCTCGGGAGCATCGATCGACATCGACGCACAGTCGCAGGCGGCGCTGCGCAAGGCGGGCCTGTCGTCGGTGATCGTCGGTATCCGACCCGAGCATCTCGCGCTCTCCGACGACGACCGTGGCCTGTCCGCGGATGTCGCGCTGCTGGAGGAACTGGGCAGCGAGACCTACGTCTACGCGAGTCTCGCCGATCAGTCGGTGCGCAACCTCGACGGTGAGCCGATGGTGCTCGTCGCCCGCTCGCACGAACGGGCCCCGGCCAAACGCGGTGAGGGAGTGCGACTGCGCCAGGCCGATCGGGCGGTGCACCTGTTCCACCCGGAGACCGGTGACCGCATCGTCTGATGCGGGTGTCAGTCCCGCGGCCGCCGATAGACGAACGGCCCGACCTGTAGGTAGGAGATCCGTTCTGCCAGATGGGTACTCAGTCGGTTGGCCGCGTCGAAGACATGCGCGTCGGCGCCGATCACCACCCGCTGTCGTCCCTTGAGTGTGGCATCGACCATCCGGCGGGCCGCGCGCTCCGGGCGCATCGCAAACCGTTGCGCGAGTGCCTCACTGGTGCCGAGAGAGCGGGCGGTGTCGCGGACCAGTCCGGTCCACACCGTTCCGGGTAGAGCGGCGGTCACGGTGACCTTCGAGCGTCCTCGAAGATCCTGGGCCAGGCCGTAACTCATCAGGGCGACGGCGGCCTTGGAGGCCCCGTAGATCGCCGCGCCGGGGAACGGTGCGATCGCCGACAGGCTCGAGGTGTTCATGATGACCGCGCCGTCGGGCCGCTCCTCGAGGCGTGGGAGGAAGGCCCGGCACATCCACAGCGTGCCGAAGAAGTTGATGCGCAGGATCTGCTCGGCGGTGTCGGCGTCGACCTCGGTCACCGTCGACACCGGCTGTGGGATGCCGGCGATGTTGAACAGTCCGTCCACCCGTCCGTGCGCGACGATCACCTCGTCGGGGAATACGGCGATCGCGTCGGCGTCGCCGATGTCGAGCACATGGGTGGAGAAGCGTGAGCGGTCGCCGATGAGCAGTGAGGTCTCGGCCAGCCCGGCGTCGTTGCGGTCGGCGCCCACCACGTATCCGCCGCGCCGCACCAATTCCTGTGCGACGCAACGCCCGATCCCGCTCGCGGCCCCGGTGACGACGAAGACCCGTCCGGCCGTGTCCAAATGTTCCCCCCGGATGTCGTGGCGTCCGACGTCACTGCGCCGATCGGCGTGCCGGATACGACGGCTCCGGCGTATCCGAGGAGCAGGATACGCCGGAGCCGAGGAGTAGCGGTGCGGGTTACGGCCGATCAGTGCGACGCCGCGGGCGACCGCGATTCCCCGCCGACCACCACACCGGAGGGGACCGGCTGCGGTCCACGCTTGGGGATGAGCAGCGTGATCGCGGCGCCGACGAAGGCGGCCAGAGCGCCCACCAGGAAGCAGAGCTTGAAGGTGGTGTGCGTCGGGACGTCGCTGCCGGCCATCGAGATCGTCGAGGTGGTCAGCAGTACGGCCATCACCGCCGACGAGATGGTGGTGCCGATCGAGCGCATCAGGCCGTTGAGGCCCACGGCGGCACCGGCTTCGGTCATCGGCACCGCGCCCATGATCAGCGTGGGCATGGCCGCGTAGCCGATGCCCACACCCGATGCGGCGATGATCGAGGCCAGCATGAGCTGCCACGGCGAGTTCATCAGGAACATCGCGATCAGATATCCGCTGCCGAGCACGGTGGCGCCGATCGCCAGGGTGTACTTGGCGCCGATCTTGTTCATCAGGGTGCCCGAGACCGGTGCGAAAACCAGCATCATCAGACCGCCCGGAGCCATCCAGAGGCCGGCGTGCAGCAGCGACTGCCCGAGTCCGACACCGGTTTCCTTCGGCATCTCCAGCAGCATCGGGATGACGATCGACTGGGCCATCATGCCGAAGCCGATGGCGATGGCGGCGATGTTGGTGAGCAGCACCGCCGGACGGGCGGTGGTGCGCAGGTCGACCAGCGGGTCGGTGGTGCGCAGTTCGAAGAAGCCCCACGCGACGAGGACGACCACGCCGGCGATCAGCAGGCCGAGGGTCTTGCCGTTCGCCCAGCCCCAGTCATTGCCCTTGGAGATCGCGATCAGTGCGGCACACAGGCCGATGGCGAGGCCGATGGCGCCGCCGATGTCGAGGCGACCGCCGACCGCGTCGGAGACATTCGGGACGACCACCACGACCAGCGCGACGACCACCGCGGACAGGATCGCCGAGATCCAGAACAGTCCGTGCCAGTTCCAGCTCTGCGCGATCCACGCCGACAGCGGCAGACCGATGGCGGCGCCGACGCCGAGGGTCGCACTCATCGCGGCGATCGCCATCGAGGTGATCCGGGGTGGGGTGACCTCACGCATGAGGCTGATACCGACCGGGATGAAGCCCATGGCCAGACCCTGGATGGCGCGGCCGGCGATCATCGGGATGACCGAGGTGCTCAGGGCGCACACGATCGATCCGATGACCAGCAGGACGGCGCTGGCCAGCATCACGCGGCGTTTGCCGAACATGTCGCCGAGCCGACCGGCGATGGGCATCGCGACGGCCGCGGCGAGCAGCGTCGCGGTGATGACCCACGACGCGTTGGATCGTGAGGTGCCGAGCAACTCGGGTAGTTCGGGCTGGATCGGGATGACCAGCGTCTGCATCAGCGATGCGATGAGACCGCCGAAGCACAGCGCGACGACGGTGGCGATCGCCGCTCCCTGCGACGAACCGTCGCGGGGGGTATCGGCGTAGGGGGCCGGATTCTCTGTTCCCGGCGAAGAATGCGCGTCAGACATGACACCTCCTTGGCTATGTGTAGGGTACATATGTACCGTACATAATCAACTCGGCGGTACGGTGCCGCGACAAATCGGACATCATGGACCGAACATCATGGACCGAGGGGGCCGGAGAATGGATGACGCGAACGTGGACGATGACCATGCGCCGTGGCCGTCGCCGCTGTATCGCGACCTCGTCGAGGAACTGAGTCGGCTGCACCGCCGCAAGGGGCAGTACCACGTCGACTCGATCCTGGAGGGCTCGGCGTTCGCCATCCTGCTGGTGCTCTCCGATGGCCGGCCCCGCACTCTGCGCAACCTCGCGGAGGACCTCGATCTCGAACAGTCGACGGTCAATCGTCAGGTCAACGCGGCCATCAAGTTGGGCTACCTGGAACGCTTCGACGTCGAGGGTTCGTTGAGTCGGATGGTTCGCCCCACCGATGCCGGACACGAGGCGTTCGTCCATGACGGCATGCTGCGGGTGCGGCGCCTCGAGCAGGTCTTCGCCGATCTCGCACCCGGCGAGCCCGACGCGCTCCTGCGAGAGCTGCAGGCATTCAATGAGGCCTACGATCGCGCACTGCGCGCCGAGGCCCGTGTCGACGGTGATCACCGCCGGCACGGATGACCGAGTCGCACAACGGGAATGACACGAGAGGGATCGTGATGGGTAGGTACGTCGTGACCGGTTCGGCATCCGGGATGGGTGCGGCCGTGGCAGAGGCCCTACGCACCGCCGGTCACACGGTGATCGGTATCGACCGTGACACCGCAGACGTGACGGCCGATCTGTCCACCGAGGAGGGGCGACGCGCCGCCATCGACGCGATCCTCGAGAAATCGGGCGGCGAACTCGCCGGCGCGGTGTTCGCCGCGGGTCTGGGTCCCGCACGTGATCGCGAACGCGTCATCGTCGAGGTGAACATGGCCGGCGTGACCGACCTGCTGGAGGCGTTGCGCCCTGCGCTCGCCGCCTCAGAGAAGGCGAAGGTCGTTGTCTTCGGCTCGAATTCGACGACCGCCACACCGTTCGTGCCGGCCCGGGCGGTACGCGCACTGCTGCGTGGCGACCGCGAACGCGCAACCGCCATCCTCCGGCGGCGTGGACCGATGTTGTCGGGCCCCGCGGCGTACGCGGCGTCGAAGATCGCGGTCACCCGGTGGTGTCGCGTGCACGGCACCGCTCCGGAGTGGGCCGGTGAGGGCATTCGCATCAACGTCATCGCGCCGGGCCCGGTGATGACCCCGCTGCTGAAATCGCAACTCGACGGGCCGTCGGCGAAGAACGTGCGCTCCTTCCCGGTTCCGGTGCGCGAATACGGAACCCCCGATCAGCTGGCCCAGTGGGTGATGCTAATGCTCTCTCCCGCAGCCGATTTCATGTGCGGCACCGTCGTCACCGTCGACGGTGGGACCGAAGCGCTTCTGCGGGGCCGGGATTGGCCGCGGGCGGTGCCGCTGCACACGGTGCCGCGGGTGCTGTGGCAGATGTATCGCGCACCGAAGAAGGGGCAGGTCGCGCAGTACTGACCCGGGCCCGGCGAGTGGGCGCCCATTTCCGTCGAGTGTGCGTCGAATTGCGTTGAGTGTGCGCTGTTTCCCGTCGAGTGTGCGTCGGATTGCGTTGAGTGGGCGCTGTTTCCCGTCGAGTGTGCGTCGAATCCCGTTGAGTGTGCGCTGCTCTGCGGCGAGTGGGCGTTCAGTCCTGGTCGTGCGGCCAGTTGCCCTGCGTGATCAGCTCTTCGAAGTTCTTGATGAGATGCGGATTCAGGTCGGTCTCCACGGCCTTCTCGTAGTCGCCGTCCCACTTGGCGAACCAGGAATCGTCGCGCTTCATCAGGAAGATGGGCCAGCCGTGGGTGATGTCGAGTTCGTCGAGGTAGAGGTCCGTCGAACCGTCCTCACGCATGTACCAGTACTGCTTGCCCGACTGCTCGAACGCTGCCACCTCGTCGGCCGTCACGTAGTACTCGCCATCTGATTGCTTCATGCCTGCGATCGTAGTGATCGTCACCCTCGATTGCGGATCGATCCGGGCGACCCGTTTAATCGAGACCGCACAGCCGATCAGGAGGAGAACGTCCATGACCGAGGTACTGATCGATGTCAACGCACTGACCGAGGAGATGCTGTCGGACCGGCCACCGGTCATCCTGGACGTGCGGTGGCAACTCGGGCGCACCGACGGTCATGAGCAGTACCGCGAAGGTCATGTGCCCGGTGCCGTCTGGGTGGATCTCGACACCGAACTCGCCGATCCGCCCACACCCGAGGCGGGTCGCCACCCGCTTCCGTCGCTGTCGCGATTGCAGGAGGCGGCACGCAGGTGGGGTGTCGACGACGCGTCGCCTGTGGTCGTCTACGACGACATCGGCAATCTCGCATCGGCACGGGCGTGGTGGTTGCTGCGCTGGGGTGGTCACTCCGACGTGCGCATCCTCGACGGCGGGCTCGCCGCGTGGCGGTCGGCCGGACTGCGCCTGTCGACCGGGGACACCGCACCCCGCCGCGGCACGATCACGCTGCGCGCCGGCGAACTGCCGAGCGTCACCATCGATGAGGTCGCGGCGTTGTCGGACCGGTTGTGCGCCGACGACGCGGCGGGCGACGCGCTCGTCGATGCGCGCGTCGACGAGCGGTACCGCGGTGAGGTCGAGCCGATCGATCCCCGGGCCGGCCACATCCCCGGGGCGGTGAACGTACCGACTGCGGGCAACCTCACCTCCGACGGGCACTTCCTGTCGGCGGCGGACCTGCGTGCCCGGTTCGCGGCGAACGGCATCACCGACGGGAAACAGGCCGTCGTCTACTGCGGATCGGGGGTCAACGCGGCGCACGAGATCGCCGCACTGGCGGTCGCCGGGATCTCCGGGGTGCTCTATCCCGGGTCGTGGTCGCAGTGGTCGGCCGACCCCGACCGTCCAACTGCAGGGGATTCGATAACCTGATGTGACATCCATCACCTTCATGTGCACGATTGGCCATGTGTTTCGACCAACAACTGGGCGCGGCATGCCCACCGATCAAGAAGCGATCGACAATGCCGCCGGACCGACCCCATGACCACATGATCGACAACCAAGGAGTGGCAAAGAGTGCGCGACTTCCACTGCCGTAAATGCGGCCAACAGCTGATCTTCGAGAACTCGCTCTGCCTCAACTGCGAGAGCCAGTTGGGATTCCACCTGCCGTCCCGCACGATTCAGGTGCTCGACGACAACGAGACGGCAACCGTCGACGATGTGCCGGTGGCCCGGTGTGCGAACGCACCGGTGGCCGCCTGCAATTGGCTCGTCGCCGTCGGCGACGATCTCCCGGCACTGTGCGAATCCTGCCGTCTGACCCGTACCCGGCCGGAAGACAGTGACACCAAGGCGATGGAGGCCTTCGCCGAGGCCGAACTGGCCAAGCGGCGCGTCATCGTCGAACTCGACGAACTCGGCCTGCCGATCTTCGGCAAAGACCAAGACCCCGCCGTCGGCCTCGCCTTCGACCTGCTGTCGAGTGCGAACGAATCGGTCATCACCGGCCATGCCGACGGTGTGATCACCCTGGACCTCGCCGAGGGTGACGACGTCCACCGCGAGCAACTGCGTGTGTCGATGGACGAGCCGTACCGCACCCTCATCGGACACTTCCGGCACGAGATCGGGCACTTCTATCAGATGGTGCTCGTCGGGGACGGCCCGAACCGCGCCCGCTACGAGGAGTTGTTCGGCAATCCGGACGACGACTATCAGGCCGCGCTCGACCGGCACTACAGCGAGGGCCCGCCGGCGAACTGGGAGGACGACTACGTGTCCTCCTACGCGACGATGCATCCGGCCGAGGACTGGGCCGAGACATTCGCGCACTACCTGCACATTCGTGACACGCTCGACACCGCAGCGGCGTTCGCTCTCGCCCCGGCCGGTGCGACCCTGGACGCGGACCTGCCCGGTCAGGTCGGTTTCGACCGGATCATCGAATGGTGGTTGCCGTTGACCTGGGCGCTGAACCAGATCAACCGCTCGATGGGTCATCAGGACCTGTACCCGTTCGTGCTGCCGCCGAAGGTTCTGGAGAAGATGGAGTTTCTGCACGAGTTGATCACGTCTGACGAGTCGTAAGGCATTGTGACCACCGACGGCGCCCTCGGCCACGCCGATGGCGCCGTCGCTCGTCTGCCCGTCGACCATGCTCAGCGGCCCTGACCAGGCACCGCGCGTGGTCCGATCGGGTGCTTACGAGGTCGCTCGCGGCGGCCTACAGTCGTCAGCTGTGGCCACCTCTGACCTCCTGAAGCCTCCGATGTGTATCGCAGTGGTTCTGATCGCGCTGTTCGCCGCCGGCTGTTCGACCGACGGAACGGCCGTGTCCGGCGAGGACACATCCGCCGCCTCGGCTGTGTCCGTGGAGCCGAATCTGGTTCTCGGTCAACCCGACGGCGCGTACTCGGTGGGTTATGGGTCGGTGCGACCTCCGACCTTGTCGCTGAGCTCGTTGTGTGCCAACACGATCGGCAACATCGTGTGGGAATCGTGGGGCGCGCCGACGGCGAGAGGGACGGGGACGGCCTGCCGAAGTGCCTCGGATTCTCGAGTACCGACGACGCTGGTCGCCTCCGACGTCGGGATGTGCGGAGGTGTCCGCGGCTATCGGTCGCTGTCGGTGACCTTGCAGGGGGAAGCACCCGAAGTGCGTTCGGTCTGCTGACGAGGAGGGTGGATGCCCAGGTAGGGACGGGTCCCGATCACCGCGGTCCAAACTCTTGGCGGGTCGTCGATTCTCGGGTGCAATCGTGGGGTTGTGCCCAGAGGACGACGATGAGAAATGGATTGAGCTGGCGTGAAGTTTCATTGGTTTCTTCCCACCAACGGCGGTGACGGACGCAGTGTGGTCGGCGGCGGTCACGGACTGGCGGCCGAGGCGTCGTCGCGCGCGGCGACGGTGCCCTACCTCGGACAGATCGCCCGCAGCGCCGAGCAACTGGGATTCGAGGCGGCGTTGACGCCGACCGGCGCCTGGTGTGAGGACGCGTGGGTGGCCACCGCCATGCTCAACAGCCTGTCCGAACGGCTCAAGTTTCTCGTGGCCTTCCGGCCCGGAGTGACCGCTCCCTTCCTGGCCGCGCAGATGGCGGGCACCTTCCAGAATCTGTCCGGCGGCCGGCTGCTGCTCAACGTCGTCACCGGGGGCGAGGACGCCGAGCAGGCGATGTTCGGCGACTTCTCCACCAAGGACGAGCGGTATGCGCGCGCCGACGAATTCCTCGAGATCGTGCGACGCCTGTGGACCGGGGAGACGGTGAACTTCACCGGACAGTACCTGTCGGTGGAAAATGCGACGCTGCACCAGATTCCGGACCCGGTACCGGAGATCTACTTCGGTGGCTCCTCGCCCGCCGGTATCGCGGTGGCCGCCAAACACGCCGACGTCTACCTCACCTGGGGTGAACCACCCGAGGCGGTGGCCGAGAAGATCGCCCGCGTCCGGCGCGCCGCCGAGGAACAGGGCCGGGAACTCGTCTACGGCATCCGCCTGCACACCATCGCCCGGGACACCTCCGAGGAGGCGTGGGCGGAGGCGAATCGCCTGCTCACCCACATCTCCGCCGACGACATCGCGCGCATCCAGTCGGGCCTCAAACGTTCGGCATCGGTGGGACAACAGCGAATGTTGGCTCTCAACAACGGTTCCAAGGACGATCTGGAGATCTATCCGAACCTGTGGGCGGGCATCGGCCTGGTCCGTGGCGGCGCGGGTACGGCGATGGTCGGGTCGTACACCGAGATCGCCGACCTCATCGAGGCCTACCACGAGGTCGGTATCGACGAATTCGTGTTGTCCGGGTATCCGCATCTCGAGGAGTCGTACTGGTTCGGCGAGGGCGTGCTGCCGGAGTTGACCCGGCGTGGTCTCTGGCAACACCCGGCGCCGCCGAACGTCCGGGCCGCATCCGTGCCCTTCGGCGCGCAGGCCCCCGTCTCTGCCCGCCCCGACAGCCGCCCGGCGACGGCGGTGTCGGCATCGTGACGACCGTGAGAACAGCTGTGGTGGTGGGCAATCCGAAGCCCGCCAGTCGGACCCTGTCCGCGGCGAGCTATGTGGCCACCCAGCTGACCGGTGCCGAACCGGATCTGATCATCGACATCGCCACTCTTGGTGCGGCAGTGCTGGATTGGTCCGATCCGGAGGTGTCGGATCTGGTGCGGCAGGTCGGCGAGGCCGACCTCGTCGTCGTCGCCAGTCCCACCTACAAGGCCGCCTACACCGGTCTGCTGAAGCTGTTCCTGGACCGATTTGCCGGTGGTACAGGACTTTCCGGTCTGGCCATCCCGTTGATGCTGGGTGGTTCGGAGGCGCATTCGTTGGCTCCGGAACTGGTGCTGCGGCCGGTGCTCACCGAGATCGGTGGCACCGTCCCCGGTCGCGGTCTGTACGTGGTGGATTCCCGTCACGACGATCCGTCGGCGTACGCCGACTGGTTGGCGGCCACCGCGCCCATCGTGTCCCGACAACTGGGAGTGCTTTCATGAGTGACTTCGCCACCAACCAGGATCTCGATGCGGCGCGACTACGCAAGGCCTTCGGGGTCTTCCCGACCGGCGTCGTCGCGGTGGCCGCCGAGGTCGACGGCGAGTTGATCGGTCTTGCCGCAAGCTCTTTCACCAGCGTCAGCCTCGATCCGCCGCTCGTCTCGATCTCTATCGCGAACACGTCGAAGACCTGGCCGGATCTGCGGCGTGCCGCCCACCTGGGCGTCACCGTCCTCGCCGAGCACCAGGCCGTCGTGTGCCGTCAGCTGGCCGGGCCGGTCGCCAACCGATTCGACGATATCGCGATCAAGGCCTCCGACGACGGCGCGGTCACCCTCGATGACGGTGTGGCGCACTTCGATTGCACCATCTACCGCGAGGTCGAGGCGGGCGACCACTTCATCGTTCTCCTCGAACTGCACGGCGTCGAACATCCCGAATCGGGCAATCCACTCATCTTCCACCGCAGTGGCTTTCCCAAGTTGGCCCAATTGGTTTAGGCGCTGTCGGTCTCCGGCGTGTTGGCTGCCGACCGACGCGGACGGGTCTAGCGTCGGAGGGATGACGCAGTTGGGCGGCATCTTCCGGAAGAAGCCCGTCGACACGGTGATCCATCAGAACGACGAGGGACACCAACTCGAAGGCGGACGACTCAAACAGACACTGCGGGCCCGCGATCTCATCGGGTTCGGCGTCGGCATGGTCATCGGTACGGGAATCTTCACGTTGACCGGCGTGCAGGCGAAAGACAATGCGGGACCGGCCATCATGATCTCGTTCGTGGTGGCCGGGGTCATCGCCCTGTTTGCCGCATTCTGTTACGCCGAACTCGCCTCCGCGGTGCCGACGGCCGGATCGTCCTACACCTACGCCTACACCACCCTCGGCGAGATCATCGCGTGGATCATCGGCTGGGATCTGATCCTCGAGTTCGCGCTCGGTGCGGCGGTGGTGTCCCGCGGGTGGTCGGGCTACCTGCAGGACGTCTTCAACCTGCCGACGACGTTCTTCGGTGAGGATTCGACGGTCAACCTGGGGGCGGTCGCGATCGCGTTGGTCCTCGGTGTGGTGGCGACCGTCGGTATCAAGGAATCGGGCTGGGTCACCAACGCGCTGGTCTATCTGAAGGTGAGCATCTGCGTCTTCGTCATCGTCGCCGGCCTCTTCTTCATCAAGGCGGCGAACTACACGCCCTTCATCCCGCCCGCGCAACCCACCGGCGGGGAAAGCGGCTGGCGGCAACCGTTGTGGCAGTGGATCTCCGGAGTGGAGGCGACGGCATTCGGGGTGGCCGGGGTGCTGTTCGCCTCGGCGGTGGTGTTCTTCTCCTACAGCGGTTTCGAGATCGTCGCGAACCTCGGCGAGGAGACCCGGCATCCCGCACGTGACATGGCCCGCGGCTTGTTGGGCACCCTGTTGATCTGCACGGTCCTCTACGTCGGCGTGTGCTTCGTGCTGGTGGGCATGGTGCATTACACCGATCTCAGCACCGGGGCGCCGCTGTCGGATGCGTTCAATCAGGTCGGATTGAGTTGGGCCGGTGTGCTTCTCGGGATCGCTGCGGTTGCCGGGCTGACGTCGGTGATCCTCGTCGACATCGTCGGCATGTCCCGCATCGGTTTCGCGCTGTCGCGTGATGGGCTGATCCCGCATTCGGCAGGCAAAATCCATCCGAAATGGCAGACCCCGTACCGCATCACGATGATCACCACCGCCGTCGTGGTGCTGCTCGCGGCGTTCGTCCCGTTGGCGGCATTGGCCGAGATGGTGTCGATCGGAACGCTGTTCGCGTTCCTGGTGGTCTCGATCGCCGTTCCGGTGCTGCGCCGGACCCAGCCGGATATGAAGCGGCCCTTCCGTGTTCCGTGGTCACCGGTCCTGCCGATCGTCTCCGCGATCTGTTGCGCGGGACTGATGGTGAACCTCGCCATCGAGACCTGGTTGCGGTTCGTGGTGTGGCTGGTCATCGGACTCCTCATCTACGCCTTCTATGGGCGATCGCACGCGAATCTGGCGCGTGCGGGCCGAGATTCGGGCGCCGGTGAGGTCAACCGCGGTGCAGTTCCAGGATCGTGACCTCGGGCGGTGCGCCGACACGCACCGGTGGGCCCCACGCACCGGCACCGCGCGTCGTGTACAGCACGGTGTTGCCGACCTTATCCAGGCCCTCGACGGACGGCTGCTGGAGGGGTACGAGATAGCGGATCGGCCAGATCTGACCGCCGTGCGTGTGGCCTGACAGCTGAAAGTCCACACCGAGATCGGAGGCCTGCAGCGCCTGACGCGGTTCATGGGCGAGCAGGAGCCGGAACCTGTCGGGGTCGCTGCCGTCGAGCGCCTCGGGAAGGTCCGGTTCATAAGGTTTCGGTGCCGTGTAGTCCTGGATGCCCACGACGTCGATCGTCGCACCGTCGTGGGTGACCTCGACTCGTTGATTGCGCAGTGTGGTGATGCCGAGCTGCTCCCAGTGGTCGAGCCAGCGTCCCCCGTCGTCGGCGTAGAACTCGTGATTGCCGCTGACCCCGAACACTCCCAGCGGAGCTCGGAGTTGGGCGAGGGGGTCGATGTCGGCACCGACCTCGGCGACGGTGCCGTCGGCGAGATCGCCGGTGATGGCGATCAGGTCGGGCTTTTCGGCCATGACCTCGTCGACGACCTGCTGGGTGAAGTTGCGTCCGCGTGCGGGGCCGACGTGGAGGTCGGAGATCAGTGCGACGCGGATGCCGTCGAACTGCTCGGGCAGTTGCGGGAGGGTGACCGTCGTCTGCGTGACGCGTGGTGAAGCTGCTTCCCAGACGCCGTACGAGGTGGTGACGAGTGCTGCGATGACGACGACGCCGGTGGTGACGCGTACTGCGAGGAGGCGGCGTCGTCGCCCGGTATCGCTGGGTCTGACCCGCAGGACCAGTCGCCAGATCAGCGACATCAGGCCGACCACGATGAATCCGAGAACCAGGTAGAGAACCACGGCGAGCCACGTCAGCCCGAGCCACGCGGGGGCCCGGAAGGCGGACGGGTTGAGTTCGCGTCCGGTGGCGATGCCGACCACGGCGAATGCCCACATGATGACGAGCACGGCGTCGGCGACGATCGACCACGGGCGCGGCATGGCCGTGGCACGAACGATGCGGCGGTGCAGCCAGAAGGTGATGAGCGCGAGGAACGCTGCGAAGACGAGGATCATGATGATCTCCCAACCTACCGGAATGTCGGAGATGGGCGGATCGGCGGATGGAATCGGGGTGATCGGTGGGTGGGTGAACCCCTGCGAGGTGGGCATGATGGGGTAATGAGCTTTGAGCTGTCGACAGATGCGGAATGGACCTACGACGAACTCGAGTCCGCAGCGGCAACGCTGGTCGCCGACGAACATGACCGGATCGCGAATGCCGCCAACATCTCATCGCTGATCTATCACTCTGTGCCCCGACTGAATTGGGTTGGTTTCTACCTCTTCGACGGCACCGAGTTGGTGGTGGGGCCGTTCCAGGGCAAGCCGGCGTGTGTTCGGATTCCGCTGGATCGTGGTGTGTGTGGCGCGGCCGCACGGACCCGCCGGACTCAACGGGTGGCCGACGTTCACGCCGTGCCGGACCATATCGCCTGTGACGCGGGGAGTCGGTCGGAGTTGGTCGTCCCGCTGGTCGCCGACGATGGCACACTCATCGGTGTCTTCGACATCGACAGTCCCGACGCGGATCGGTTCAGCGACGACGATCAGCGAGGGCTCGAGGCTGTCGCGGCGGTGTATGTGCGGTCGTTGCAAGTCTGATCGGACGAAGTCGGCTGGCGGCCGCACGGTGACGGTTGTCGAGGTAGCGTACGCTGTGCACCAGCCACGGGATCGTTGACCGCCGAGCGCGCCCTTGTCCCGCTGGTCGAGCCTTTTGTCCCGCTGGTCGAGGTGCGAGGAGCGCTAGCGACGAGCCTCGAGACCTGTTGTGTTGCTGCTGGTTCCGTATCAGCATTGTCGCAAGGCTGGCGCTCCGGATCGGCTCGACCGACGAGATGCGGGAGGCTCGACCGACGGGAGGGGCGGCTCGACAGGCGGGACGGGGATCGACCGACAGGGTGGGTCGTTCGACCGAAACCAGAGCGCTGTCAATGGAATTCAGAGCGCTGTCAACGCGGTCGAGGTGTCCGAGGGCGGGCTGCCTGCGTGGGATGAGTGCAATGGTGGTCGGCGACGTAACCGGGCCGTAGGGTGAGAAGCCAGACGTGCCGCAACCAGCGAGCGTGACACCGACGGAACAGGGGATGGCCGTGACCAGCGCCTATGACTTCACTGCAACCGACATCGACGGCAATCCGGTGGATCTCGAGAAGTACCGGGGCCATCCGATGCTGATCGTCAACACCGCGTCGAAGTGTGGTTTCACACCCCAGTACGAGGGACTGGAGAAGCTGCACCGCGAGTACGCCGACAAAGGCCTGGTGATCCTCGGTTTTCCGTGTGACCAGTTCGCTCATCAGGAGCCCGGCGATGAGGCGGAGATCAAGAATTTCTGTTCACTCACCTACGATGTGACATTCCCGATGTTCGCCAAGGTCGACGTCAACGGTGATCAGGCGCATCCGCTGTATCAGTGGCTGCGCCAACAGAAGTCGGGAGTTCTGGGTTCACGGGTGAAGTGGAACTTCACCAAGTTCCTCGTCGACAAGTCCGGTGCGGTGGTGGACCGATTCGCTCCGACGGTCAAGCCCGAGAAGCTGACCGACGACATCGACAAGGTGCTCTAACGCCACCGGCGTCAGGACTTACGCCGGTGGCGTAGATGCGGCAGGTGGGTGTCGTGCTCGTCGTTGACCCACGCATAGTAGATGCCGATGAGTAAACCACCGCCGATGAAGTTGCCCGCCAACACGATTCCGAGATTTCCCAGCGCCGGCCACAGGTTCACGTCGCCATGCATGCCGACGATCATGAACAGGACGGTGTTGGCCACCGAATGTTCGAAGTCCAGGAAGGCGAAGACGAAGACGGAGGTGACCATCGCCATGCATTTGGCGATGTCCTCCACCAGATAGCCGTTGTACACCAGCAGCATCGCCATGTTGATCATGAAATTGCAGAGGATGGCGCGGATGAACAGGTCCATGCATCCGGAGAAGCCGTCGGTGACGTAGCCGGTCTTCACCTCGACGGCATGGTGCATGGCTTCGAGGACCGGTCCCTCGATGAGGGTGGTGCCGCGCAAGAGTAGCGCGATGAACAGGCCGCCCAGGATGTTGCCGAGGTAGCAGAACGCCAGGATGCGGATGAACAGCATCGGGGTGAGCCGTCGGTAGTAGGCGCCGACGGAGACGATCATCATGTTCGATGTGAGCAGTTCGGACTTGGTGTAATAGATGAACACCAGTGCCCACCCGAAGATGAAGGCTCCGATGAGTTTGCCCACCGCGTGCAGTTGCTCGGGCGTCGATCCCATCTGATTGAAGGCGGCGACGATCGTGTAGTTGATGACGTAGAAGATGGCGATGATGGCGCCGGCCATCGCTGCGCGTTGCAGGAACCGTCGCCGCATGTGGCCGGTCATCTTCTTCTTCGACTCGAGCACGTCGAGCGTGGTGCTGATGAAGAACTTTCCCGGGAACAGTTTGTTCACGTCGAAAGCCGGTGACGGATCGGTCATGCATCAACGGTGACAGACATCGGCGGTGTGTGCTCGTCGATTGGGACACCCACGCGCCCCGATCGTCGTCGGGGCGCGTGGGGGTGTCCTGGCTGCGGGGTCAGGCGGAGTCGCCGAGAACCCGCACCACCGTCCGGCCGGTCATCTTGCCCGCACGGATCAAGTCGAGGGCGGCGGGTAGGTCGTCGAGTCCGATCTCGGCGATGACGGCATCGAGGTGTGTCGGGCGTAGGTCGCCCTCGATTCGCGACCAGATGGCCCGTCGGAGATCGGCCCCGATGAGGACCGAATCGATGCCGAGCAGGGCGACGCCTCGCAGGATGAACGGCATCACCGTGGTCGGCAGGTCGGCACCGCCGGTGAGTCCGCTGGCGGCGACCGCACCGCTGTGGTTCATCGTGCTCAACACGTAGGCGAGGGTCTTGCCGCCGACGCAGTCGACCGCGCCCGCCCAGACCGATTTACCGAGTGGGCGGATCTTGGTCTCGTCGTCGACGAGGCGGCCGACGACCTCGGCGGCGCCGAGTGTGGTGAGCAGTTCGGCGGCCTCCGCCTTTCCGCTCGAGGCGGTCACCGAGAAGCCCTGTGCGGCAAGGATGTCGACGCTGACGGCGCCGACGCCGCCGCTGGCTCCGGTGACGACGACGGGCCCGTCATCCGGTGTCAGGCCGTGATCGAGGAGGGCTGCCACGCTCATCGCGGCGGTGAATCCCGCAGTGCCGATGGCCGCGGCGTCGCGGGTGGACAGCGAGGTGAGCTTCACGACCTGCGCCGCCGGCACACGGGCGTAATCGGCGTAACCGCCGTGCTGTTCGGTACCGATCGGGCCGCCGTGCGCGACGACGCGGTCACCGGGGGCGAAATCCGGGTCGGTGGATTCGATCACCTCGCCGGCGATGTCGATGCCCGGGATGATCGGGTAATTGCGCACCACGCCGCCGCGCGGCGTCACCGCAAGGGCGTCCTTGTAGTTGACGCCGGAGTACTGCACCGCGATCGTCACGTCGCCGCCGGGCAGGTCCGCCGCGGCGAAATCGGTACGGTCCACGGTGATCGCGCCGTCGGATTCCGTGGCCACGAGCGCAGTGAATTGGTCGGGGACGGTGCTCATCGTTGTGCTCCTGGAGTTGGGGTGTCACGTCGTCGGGTGTCACGTGGTCCACATCGTGCCACCGGATGGGGTGTGCGAACCAGGTGGGTCTTGCCGAAACGGCTCCGACCGGCGTGAACGGCAGTACCGTCGACGAATGAGGCAACTCGCACGCGGCATGCTGGTGATGGTCTCGGTGGTGCTGTGTGTCGGTCTCGTGCCGGCGATCGCGCGGGCGACGCCGTCGTCCGGGGTCCCCGCGGTCACGTTCGCGGAGGGAGACATCCCGGCAGATCTGTTGCCGTTCGTCCCCGAGGGGGTCCACGTCGCCGTTCGGGAGATCACGATCGCTCCGGGTGGGACGACCGGCTGGCACTATCACGATGGCCAACTGGTCGGTCTGGTCCGGGCCGGAACCCTGACTCATCCCGGAGCTGACTGCAAGCCGGTGATCTACCGGACCGGGGACATCATCAAAGAACCGGCGGGACAGTCCAATACGCACGTCGGCCGGAATCTCGGGAACACGCCGGTGGTCCTGGACGTGCTGTACCTGATCCCGTTGGGCAAGCCACTTTTCGAGGACGCACCGGCCCCTGGATGCGACGCTCTCGCGGAGTGAGGCGTACGGGTGGGCGCGGCGGCGAGGCGCTGCGGTGCCGAGTTCCGTTGACAGCGCCCTGAATTCCGTTGACGGCGCTCTCAATGTCACTGACAGCGCTCGAGTCGACGTTCACGGCGCTCTGGTTTGGCCAACCGGCACTACGCTGAGCGCTGTCAACGACGAGGCGGGCGGATACTCCCGGTGGCACCCTCGCATGCTCGTGACCTGCTGCGCAGCGCGGTCGCGCAGCTAAATTTAGTACCGTCGTAACCTGCAGAGTTTCGAAGGGGCGCACATGAACGTCGATGAGATCCGTAGGTCTTTCTACGGGACGTGGCACGCTACCTATCTGGAGCTCGATGACCTGACCGCCAAGGAGGCGCAAGACCTGCCCACGATCTGGCGGGAGTTGGTCGCCTCTGGTAATGGGGCGGGTGGTGCCGTCGCCTCGCTTTGGCGGCAGTTCTGCCCGCGTCTTCCTCGTGTCGCGGACTTCTTGGAGGAGAACCTGATTCAGGTCGGGCTGTCGCGGATGACGACTCCGCACCACGTGGTCCGAGATTTCCAACTTGGCGACCGCGCGGGTTACGACACCACCGACATCGCGCTGGTGTACATCACTCGGGATCTGGATCACGTCGCGACATTCAACGCGTGGATCGGACGCCAACCGTTTCGACATGAGCTGCCTGCGTGGTGGGGTTCTGCCCGGTCGGTGTTGGGCGATCTCGCGACTGAGTTCCACGACGGCTTCATGCTCGACTCGTGGGACCAAGGGCTCCTAGCGATTCTGGACATGCCGACAATGTCCGAGCTATGGATCGACTACGTCGACCCCGATGCGGAGATGATGTACGTCCACCGCGAGGGCGACTACCAGGTCGCGGTGCCGCGCGATCTATGGCCGGACTTCTCGCAACTGCGAGTAATCGCTGAAGGCACGACTAACCGAGCGTGGGCGGTCGACCAGCGACGAACTGACAACACCGGCTGGGGCGATGGCGCCGACACACTCGCTCCCATCAGCGATCTCGCGCATTCAATCGAGGACATGCTGTGTGAACTCATGATCCCCAGGACGTAGTGGTTGAGACCAGTGTCGATTGAAGATGTTTCGCAAAGGCCTTCGCGCCGCAGATACGCGCCGCCCTCTGAGTGGTGTATGGCCACCCCTGGTGGCCGCGCAGTCGGAAGCCTGCGTTTAGCAGCGGGCTGCGAGTGCGATGTCCGAACCTTCGCCTAGATGATTGATTCGCAGCTCAGTGGTCGTAGGCGGTCAGTGATCGCTTGATGTCGGCGCGCTGTCAACGACGAGGCGGGCGCTGTCAACGACGAGGCGAGTCGATCGTCCTTGGCCGGGTGGGGTCGGTCTGTAGGGTCGGGAGTGGGCGGGCGACCGCGGCCGTTCACTTGCCAAGCGTGACGACGAGCTCTGAGGAGAGGGGTGACGGCACGTGCCGACCCGTTAGACCATCGTGATCACCGGTGCCAGCGACGGTATCGGCGCGGCAGCCGCCCGCGAACTGGCGGGGCCCGACGTCGACCTCATCCTCGTGGGTCGCTCGGCCGACAAACTCGCCAAGGTGACCGCCGACACCGGAGCTGTCGGATTGACCGCGGACTTCGCCCGCCTCGATGACGTCCGCGCGCTCGCCAAGGAGATCGCCGACCGCACGACGTCCATCGATGTCCTGCTGAACAATGCCGGCGGCACCTTCGAACCGACGCCGCCGACGGTCGATGACCATGAACCCAACTTCCAGATCAATCATCTGGCGCCGTTCTTGCTGACCAACCTGCTCCACGACCGACTCGCCGCAGCCGAGTCCGGTGCGCTCGTCGTCAACACGTCGAGTATCGGCAACCTGATCGGCCGCGTGGACCCGACCGATCTCGACTTCCGGCGCCGCCGCGCAACACAATTCCGCGCCTACGGCACCAGCAAGTTGGAGAACATCCTGTTCACCCGCGGTATCGCCAAGCGGTGGCGCGATGACGGGATCGTCTCTGCGGCAGTGCATCCGGGTGCTGTGGCGTCGAGTTTCGGACGCGACTCCTTTGTCATCGGGCTGCTGTACCGGACGCCGCTGAAGCGACTGGGTCCGATCACGCCGGAGCAGGGTGCCGCGGCGCTGATCGACCTGGTTCATCGGGGTGCCGATCCGGACATCAACGGCGTGTACTTCTCCCGGCATCGCGCACGCGGACCGGAGAGCCGACAAGCGCACGATCCCGAGTTGATCGACCAGTTGTGGACGGTGTCAGCGGAGTTGGTGGGACTGGACTGACCCGCTACCCGCGTGTATCGAACCAGGTGCGGATGGCTGCGGCGAATTGATCGGGTGCATCCGACTGTACGAAATGGCTTGCACCGTGGATGATCTCGGTGTGATGATCATCGAAGGTCGATTCCCAGCGCTTCAGTTCCGAAGTCCCGAAGGCGATGTCGGCATCGGCCCAGATGATCAACGCGGGCATTGTCGCGAGGTCGGGCAACGCGTCCGCCACGGCGGCGAGGAAATCGTGTCCGGCGGTGAGTTGCCGGGGGAAGATCGATGACCCTTGCCGTCGTTGACCGGTGTCCAGGGCATTGCGGTAGTGGTTCATCTCGGCGTCAGAGGGCTTGCGGAGTTTGTGTCCCGCCGGAATCATCACGTTCACAAACAGATTGAACTGCCGGATGAGTAGCGACCCGATCGGGCCGCCCATCACATACGACATGATCTTCACGTGGGGTGCGGTCACCGGCCAAGCCCACGTGTTGGCGAGGATCAGCCCGGTGAACCGCGATCGATCCCGCGCGACGGCCGCCAGGCCGATCGGGCCGCCCCAATCGTGGGCCACCAGGGTCAGGTCGGTCAGATCCAACCGATCGATGAACGCGGTGACGATCCGGGTGTGATCCTCGGGCAGCGCGGTGTACTCGTCGGACTCCTCGGACAGCCCGAAGCCGGGATAATCCAGTGCGATACAACGAAATTGACCACGCAGGTCGCGGACGACGTCGCGGTAGACGAACGACCAGGTGGGGTTGCCGTGCAGGAAGAGCAGTGTGGCGCCCGGGGCGGTCTCGGGACCCTCGTCGACGTAGTGCACGACGTTGCCGTCGATCTCGATCACGTGGCTGGTGAACGGATAGAGCGATTCGTCGACCCAGTCGGGCCGGTGGCTGACCTGCATGGTGATGTCCATTCTCGGCTAGGGTTGATATGATCAAGGCAACTTTAAAATATCAAGCAGGTGGATGTGAGTAAAGACTACGGCCAGTACTGCGGGCTTGCACGCGCGCTCGACGTGGTGGGTGACCGATGGAACCTGTTGATCGTGCGACAGCTGTTGATCCGCCCGGCCCGCTACAGCGAATTGCGATCGGGTCTGCCCGGCGTGGCGACCAACCTGCTCGCCGGACGGCTGCGTGAGCTCGAGGCGGCGGGCGTGATCGAGCGACGCCTCGCCGACGACGCGGACGGCATCGAGTACGCGCTCACCCCCTGGGGCCGAGAGCTTCGCGAGCCGATCGAAGGCCTCATCCGCTGGTCCACACCGCTGATGACGCGCGGGCCGCAAGGTGATCAGTTCCGTGCCGAGTGGCTCGAACTCGCCCTGCCCGCGGTGCTGGCGGATCGGCCACGGCCGCGCCGGGCGGTGTCCATCCGAGTGGAGTTACCGGAGGGCACGATCGTGATCACCTCGACGCGTTCGGGATTCGAGTTCGGCGGATCCGCCGACGGCCCGGTGGACGCGGTCATCCGAACCGGCGCGGATGTGCTGCTCGGCGTGGCCGTGGGGATGCTTCCCGTCGACTCCCTCGACATCGACGGGGACCGGTCGGCCGTCTCTGCCGTCTTCGATCGATCAGGAATCGAGAAGCAACCCACCGGCCCGCGGTCATAACGTTGCGGTACCCGATGATTCAGACGGTTACCAACACCCCAGAGGAGCACCCGATGAAGACCATGACATGCCGTGAACTCGGTGGACCGTGCGACACCGCGCACCGCGGCGAGGACGCCAACGACGTGATCCACGCGCAGGACCAACATCTCAAGGATGCGGTCGCCGCCGGCGACGAGACGCACCGCGCCGCCGCCGACGATATGAAGGGCCGATGGCGTCGTCCGGTGTCCGGGATGAAGTGGTACCGCAAGGCGCAAAAGGATTTCGCGGCTCTGCCGGAGGACTGACGGCGAGCGACTCAGACGTTTCGGCGTTCGCGGCCCTCATCGACGACGAACATGACGAGGGTGACCGCGAGGAACCCGGCCGGGATCCACGCGGCACGCCCGTCGATCCATTGGGTGGTCGCCGCCCCGATCATCGCGCCGAGCGCGAAGGCCACGACCACGACGGAGTACACGGCAAAGGGTCGTCGGGAGTCGCGGTTACGGTCGATGAGGGTGCCGTATCCGGCTTCAACGAAGCGCATCAGGTTGCCGGTGGTGGCCACCGAGACGTAGTTGAGATCGCCGATGCTGCGGAACAATTCGATCTGCATCGCGGCAACGAAGGCGATCGGGACGGTGGCCGCATAGTGCGGGGCCGAGGTGGGGACGAAGCCGATGATCAACAGGATGATCGCCTGCAGTGCGATCGTCGAGCGGATCGGGTACGGGATGACCCCTTCGAGACGCCCCGCCCGCACATGAGCGGCGACGGCGACCCCGGCGACGAACGCCAGGATCGGCCAGACGTGGGCAATGGCCTGCGACCAATGTCGTTCGGACACTTCGATGGCGAAGAAGATGACGTTGCCGGTCTGCGCATTCGCGAATACCCCACCGCGGCAGATGAAGGTGTACGCGTCGAGGAAACCGTTGGCACACGTCAGCAGAAGCGCGAAACGTAGCGTCGTCGACGTCGAGAACATGGGCGCCTCCGGTCCGGGATCGTGTCGGTGCGATGGTAGGCGATGGCGATTGGCGATAGCCTGACGACCGTGAATGCTCCGTCCGGCCAACCGGGGTGGTACCCGGACCACGAGACCGACGGCGTACTGCGTTACTGGGACGGCACCGACTGGACCTCCCGGACCGCGCGCATCAGCGGCGCCCGGCGACGACACCCGACGGCGACCGCGGTCTCCACGATCGCCTTCATCCTTGCCGGACTCGCGCTGGTGCTGTTTGTCGTCGTGTCCTCGGCGGTGTCGGATATGTGCACCGCAACCTCTGGCGCCGACTACTTCTCGTGTGAGGCCACCAGGGGCTGGTGGGTTAGCACAGCGATCGTGTCCGGGTGGGCCGTCGGGATTCTGCTGATCGTCGGCATCGCCACGCGGGTGTATGTGTGGCGGGCTCGCCGATCTCGGCACTGACCCGATCAGCCCGCCACGTACGACGTCATCGACAGCGACCCGTAGGAGCAGCCGTCCACGAGAACCTCGGGGGCGTCGGGGGTTGACGTCGATGAGGCCGCGAGCATGCCGGCGAGATACACCGACGGAAGGAAATGATCCGGTGTCGGAACGGCTTTCGCGTAGTCGGCGTGCTCGGCCAGGGTGAGGTAGTCGGCCGGGTTCTCGAGCATCGTGGTGCGGGCGGCGTCGTCGAAGCGTTGGGCCCAGGCGTATCCGGTGTCGGGCCGGGAGAAGTCGACGGCCCGCAGGTTGTGGACGATGTTGCCGCTGCCCACGATGAGCACGCCCGATTCGCGCAGCGGTGCCAGTCGCGCACCGAGATCGAAGTGGTAGTCGAGGTCGCGTTCACCGTTGATGCTCAGCTGGACGACGGGGATGTCGGCGTCGGGGAATGCGTGCGCGAGAACCGACCACGCGCCGTGATCGATACCCCAGCTGTCCAGGTCGCTGCCGAGCCAGGTCGGCTTGACGGTTTCGGCGACCTCGTCGGCCAATTCGGGCAAACCGGGTGCCGGGTAATCGAAGTCGAACAGTTCGCGGGGGAAGCCGTAGAAGTCGTGGATGGTGCGGGGCCTGGACATCGCGGTGACCGCGGTGGCGTTGATGTACCAGTGCGCACTGATCATCAGGATCGCGCGCGGGCGGGGAACCGACTTTCCGAACCGCGCCCACGCCTGCGTGAACTGGTTGTGCTCGATCGCGTTCATCGGGTTGCCGTGACCGATGAAGGCCATCGGCATGACGGTGGGTGGGGTGCTGTCGACCATCGGGCTGTTCCTTCACTGTCCACCGGGGTGGATGAATCTTCATGTTTCTTCGAGGGTACTGCCATCTATATGAAAGTTCAAGTAGTTGCTAGGATGGTCCGGTGGCGTTGACCCCCGATCAGGAGCGGGCCTTCCGAGGTCTGCTCATGGTGTCGATGCTGCTCGACGATGCGCTCGACACCCAGCTGCGCCGCGACAGCGGACTGACGCACTCGCAGTACATCGTCTTGTTCCGGCTGTCGGAGGCGCCGGACCGGACGCTGGGCATGCGTCGGCTGGCGGTCCTGGCTCACGCCGAGCAGAGTCGGCTGTCGCACGCGGTGACCACGATGGAGAAGCGGGGATGGCTGCGTCGCACCAAGTCGGCCGACGCCGACGATCGGCGCGCGGTGTCGGTGACGCTGACCGACGCCGGGCTCGACATCGTGCGTGACGCCGCCCCGCGTCACGCCGACGAGGCGGGGAGGCTGATCTTCTCCGCCCTCGACGACGAGCGGCTGGCCGGGCTTAACGCGGCGCTCGACCGAATCGTGCCTCATCTGGCCGAGATCGGACTGGAATTGCCGACGGCGCAAGAAGATCCGATTCTGTGGGACGGGCGCGAATCGTCGTCCTGACGGATGATCGAGAACCGTCAGAACAGTCTCTCGGCACGACGCTCCGGCGGCTCCTCGAGGTCGAGGAGCCGGCGCTTGCGATCGAGGCCGCCACCGAAGCCGACGAGGCTGCCGTCGGCCCCGATGACGCGATGACAGGGAATGATGATGGCGATGGGGTTGCGGCCGACGACCTGCCCGACCCGTTGCGCGAGTTGACGATTGCCGAGTTCCTCGGCGATCGCGCCATAGGTGGTGGTCTCGCCGTAGCCGATGGTGTGCAGCAGTGCCCATGTCCGCTCGGAGAAGTCGTCACCGTGTGTCGCGAGGGGGAGGTCGAACTCGCGGCGTCGACCCGAAAGATATTCCACCACTTGGGCTCTGGCTCGATCCAGAAGGGAATCGTCGTCGGTTTCGACTCGGCGACCCGGCGGTGGCGTCGCCGGTGTCATCGACCGTTCGAAGCGCAGTCCGGTGAGGGTGTCTCCGGTGGCGACCACCACGAGTGGGCACAACTCGGTGGCGATGACGGTGTGCCGGACGTCGGGTGCGGTGTCCATGGCTCGGGTGTCGTGACGGCGACTACGCGCGGTTGTGTGCGACGGCCGCCCGAATGAGTTCGGTGAAGGCGTCGGAGTCCAGCACGTCGTCCTCCTTGATGTCCACGGCGCGGCGTGTGCCGGCGGTGAGGCTGGCGTTGAACACCTTTCCCGGATCGGGCAACGACGCCCCCTGTGCGAAGGTGAGCTTGATCTTGTCCTTGTAGGTTTCGAGCGTGCAGACGATCCCGTCGAGCGAAAAGGTGGGAACGCCATCGGGATTCGACGGCTTGCGCCACTTGACCTCTTCGGTGATCTCGGAGTCCGCGGCCAGGATCAGTGCGCGGACCTCGTCGGCACGTTCGGTTCGCCAGTCGGTCGTCATGTGCTCACAGTAACCCGCGAAGAGCGGGCGGCACAGCGGTCACGGAACCCGCAGAAGCACCGACGGGATCGGCAGATTCGGCCGGTGCGGGTCCATTCGGAGGCTGATGAGACCGGGACCGGTCCGGACATCGGCGTGCAGGACGTGCGTCGGCGCCGACGGCAGCATGGTGCCCGATACCCATCCGTTGGTCACACCATGAGCGCCGGTATTCAGGTTTCGCCAGTGAACGCTCACTCCGACGCTGCACGGCAGTGAGGTACCAGAGACGCCGAAGAATCCTCCGACCACCTGGATGTGGGCGGTGCCCGGTGCACTGGGTGCTGCCAGCAGACTGACCCGGCCGCCGCAGAGTGGACCGTCGGCCACCGTCCACAGTGGGCCGGCCAGCACGGTGCGGTTGACGGGTTCGGCCTTCGCGGTGACCGGTATCGCGGCCAGGAGCAGACACGACACCGCGATGACGCACCATCGGACCGGATGCAGGCGAATCGGGTGGCGGCGACGCCGGGCACGCGCTTCGCTGTTCGAGTTTTCCGATTTCGGATGAGTGAATGCCATCTCGGCGCCCTTCGATGGTGGGGTGCGCTGTTTCGGTACCGGTGTCATCGGCGTGCGGCGGACAATCGTTACTGCCGCACCGCAGGTTCGTGGTCAATGCTTCGTGCGGCGACTACCGGCGTGCCAGTCCTCGGAGGTTCCGACCTCGTCGACGTCGACGCCAAAAGCCTTGAGCTGCGGCTTCTCCCGAAGGCTGCGCTTGAGTTCGGCGAAGCCGGGGAAGCGTGCGAGACCGATCACGTGATCCCACAGTTCCAGCGCGCCGTCGGCGTCGGGCAGCCGACTGATCACCGGACCGAAGAAGGCGACGCCAGTGGGTGGTTCGAAGTGGATGATGGGCGTGCCGACATCGCGGCCGGTCAACGCGAGGGCCTCGTCGGTCTCGGCCTGGATCTCGGCATCGAAGGAGACGTCGTCGAGTGCGGCGAGGTGGTGGTCGGGTAAGCCGAGTTGCTCGAGGATCGGGCCGAGGAAGTCTGCGGTTCCCCGGAAATCGCGGTTGTCGACGAGATACGTGCCGGTATGCGAGTCGAAGATGCGAGTGCCGAACGCCTCGTAGAGCGGGCCGATCACCGCCCGACCATGCTCGGCGCGAACGCTCGCGGCGGCACGCAACAAGCGCAGTCCCGCGGTGTGCCCGGCCTCGTACTCCGGCGGGAAGTGCGCGGCGTAGTCGATGTGCGCGTTCAGCAGCCGCAGCGAGATGAACCGGAAGTCGACGGCGTAATCGCGTTGCGCCTGCACCATCCGCACCCATTTGCTGGTCATCCAGGCGAACGGGCACACCGGGTCGAAGTAGAAGTGGATGTCATCGGTATCGGTCGTGGGGTCGGTCATGGGGCCCATTGTCCTACCCTCGAGGAGATGACCGATGCCGACTTACCCAAGCATTTCGTGAGTGTCGCCGGCGTGGTGATCGACCGGGCCGGGCATGTCCTGGTGATCCGCCGCCGCGACAACGGAGCATGGGAAATACCCGGTGGTGTACTCGAAGTGGACGAATCGGTCGAACGCGGTGCGATGCGGGAGATCCGGGAGGAGACCGGTATCCTCGTGCGCGTCGACGGTCTGAGTGGTGTCTACAAGAATATGACCCGCGGTGTGGTCTCACTCGTCTTTCGATGCACTCCCATCGGTGGACAGGTGCGCACCTCCGACGAATCGTCGGCCGTCGAGTGGGTCACCGTCGACGAGGCCCGCACCCGGTTGAGCGACATGTTCTGGCTCCGCGTCGCCGACGCCCTGTCCGGTCGAGTGGCCACCAGGACCCACGACGGTCACCGCGAGGTCGGCGATGGGTAACCCGACCTCAGGGACATTCATTGGGAGCCGGGACGCCGCGCAATCGTGCGTCCAGCCAGGTCATCGCACCCGGGAAGCCGGTGAACATCGTGGTGATGTGCTCACCGAAGTACTCCCGGTAGACGGCGGTGGCGCCGAGTCGGCACTGCTCGGCGAACAGGTTCCGCGCTCCGGCCGCCGGTATCCACCACTCCTGGGCGCCGTTGTAAATATAGAGCGGCACAACGGATTTCTTGTCGGCCATCTTCGTCACCCGATAAATGTGCTCGGCGACCGGTGAGTGGAACGGGTCTCCGACGTTGGCCAGCAACTGCATCGGCATGAAGGTCTGACCGGCCAGCGCCTCGGGGATCAGGCAGACATTCTTCAGCGGCGATGTGGCGATCCACAGCGCGGGATTGTTGGCCATGGTGAGGATCTCGGGCCGCTCCCGGGCGATACCGAAGGTCGCGGCATGGAACAGCCCGGTGGCGAGGTTGGCGTTCATGCTGCCCACCAGCATGCGGAAGTCGGCGGGCACACCGCCCAGGGCGGCACCGACGAACCGTGGTGCCAGTTCGGGTGCGTAGCTGCCGAGCAGTTTCGCGGCGCCGTTGGTGGCGATCGCGCCGCCCGAGTAGCCGGTCATGGCGACTCGGCTGCGGCCAAACTGATCCGGTTCGAGAGCGCTCGCCGCCCGGACGGAGTCGAGGACGACATGTCCGGCGACGATCGGTTCGGCGTAGGCCATCCGCGGGCCCTGATGATCGGGAATCAGTACGGCGTAACCATGGGACAACGCCAGGGCCGTCGTCGGCGGGATGATGTCCGTCGGTCCGGTGGCGATGGAAAACCCATGGGCCAGTGTGTAACCGGGTGTGCATGCGGCGCCGAGCGAGTCGATGGGCAGGTTGTTCACCAGGATGGGACGCGGTCCCGGCGTCGGTGATGGTGCGCGCGGCACGATGAGTGTTGCGGTGCCGTAGCTCGGTCGGCCGAGTGCGTCGGTACTGCGGAACTTGATCAGGCGCGCCGAGGTGATCGGCGCGGTGACGACCGGAGCTGCGGTGGCCGTGACGTGGCGGACGGCGATGACGGTGCCCGGTGCCATGGCCGCGAGATTCGACGGCCACCGATCGAAGAGCGGATCGCCGGTGGGAGAGGGCAGCGTCGCCTCGCGGAGTTCCTCGACGCGCCGCGGAAAGCCCGGGGACTCCGCGCGCGGCGGGATCGTTTCCAGGTGCGGGTATGGCGGCGGGCCGATGACCCCGTTGATCGCCTGCGGGATCTGCGGGTTGATTCCCATCATGTTCGGGGGATCGGCGGTGGCGGGTGTTGCCGTGAGCGCCACCGCGAGAGCCGCGGCCGCACCCACCAGAAAGACCGTGACGACACGTGAACGCAAGGAGCGCAGTCGTTGTCGCGGTTGCCTGCTGTGTGTCACCGTGCCACCTCCCGATGGTGAGCGAAGCATCCCCGACCGATGCTCCGCTGTGTCGCACGATAGGGGCCCGAACTGGGTCGCTTGACTCACTCGGGCGTGTCGTTAGCGTTTGGATACCGCGCCGTTGCCGTTCGGTGATCTACGCGTGGGTTGAGCCCGGGCTATGCACGGGCGACGATCTCCCCGTGCGGGATGATGATCCACCCGTCCGGATGCTCGGCCCAATCCGTCCACGCCCGCGAGATCGCGTCGAGATCGGCTTCCGTCGCCAGCCCACGATCGAGCGCCATCTGGCCGACGGAGGAGTGAATTCGCTTGGCCCACATGCCACCCCACGCCGCGCGATCCTCCGGCGTCGCATAACACCACACCGACGCCGACGGTGTGACCTCGGTGAATCCGGCTGCATGGGCCCAGCCCAGCAGTCGGCGACCGGAGTCGGGCTCGGCGTCGTTGCCGTGGGCGACGGCGCGATAGATCTCCAGCCACCGATCCAGACGGGGATCGGCCGGCCACCAGGTGAATGCGGCGTAGTCGGCATCCCGAGCGGCCACCACTCCGCCGGGCCGGGTCACCCGCCGCATCTCACGCAGCGCCGCCACTGGGTCCGACAGATGTTGGAGTACCTGATGGTTGTGGGTGACGTCGTACCTGTCGTCCGGGTCGGACAACTCGTAGGCGTCGTCGACGGCGAAGTCGACGGTGATCCCCCGTTCGGCGGCGAGCGAGCGTGCCTGTGGCAGTGGGTCTTCGGTGATCTCGATGCCGCGGACGCGTCCGGGTGCGACGGTCTCGGCGAGGTCGACGGTGATGCTGCCCGGGCCGCACCCGACGTCGAGGAGATCGAGGCCCGGACGCAGGAACGGCAGGAGATAGGCCGCGGAGTTCGCCGCGGTGCGCGCGGCGTGACTACCGACGACGACCTCGCTGTGGCCGTGGGTGTAGATGTCCTCCGGTGGCATGGTTGTTATTCTTGCACAGTCGGATTGGACCTCATCTGATCGTGTACACCAGGCCCAGACCATCGCGTGACAGCGTGGTCATGAACTCCTGCGCGGCGCGGAGATGGGTATTCGCATAGTCCGCGCTCGAGTATGAACACACCTTCTTGATCGTGTCGTCGTCGACGGGTTCGACGAGAACAATGTCCTCGGCGATTTCGCGCACCAGGTCCGGCGTCAACACGTGGACGAAGCCGATATGCGCGTGATACGGACCAATAGGTGTCACATTGCCTTTGACCAACTCCAAGGAGATTCGGGGCTGAAGGTGATCGTCCTTCACCGCGAACATGAATTGCAGTTCCCGCCAGGCCTTGTCGAGATACAGCATCCGCGGCCGCTGATCCTTGGGTCCCCACGCGTCGGCCAATGGGTCGTCGGAGAGAAACGGGTACGGATCACGCCTGGCGGACCCGACATCCTCGGCGTGGATTGGATATGCGTAGTAGCGGATTCCCATGTGCCGAATATGACACGGACTCCGATGTCGGGGCCTGCGTCGAGGTCTGCCTGTGGATAACGATGCTGCAGACTTCTCGCACGGTCAGATCGGTGATCGGAGTCGTCTGCGGGTGGCGGTGCGGTTGCGGGTGGTTCGGCGTGGTCTGCGGCGGATGGGTGGGTGGGGGCGTGGTGGTTGTGGTGCGGGCGGTTGGGGTCTGAGGACCGGTGGTGCGATGCTGCGGTGGGTGTGGCCGGTGGGGGTGCGGATGTCGAGGGTGTGGGGGCCGTTGTTGGTGGTGAAGATGGTGTAGGTCCAGCCGTCGGCTTCCTTGGAGTGGTTGTGGTCACTGCAGGTGCCGTCACCGTTGGTGGCGGTGGTGGCGCCGCCGCGGCGGTGGGGGTGGGCGTGGTCGATCTGTTCGACGGGGGCGTCGCAGTAGGGGACGCGGCATCGCTGGTCGCGCAGGGAGATGAAGTGCGCCAGGTTCTTCGGGAAGCAGCGACTGCGGGCGTCCATGGAGACGAGGGTGCCGTCGGCGGGTCGGACGTAGAGCCGGCGGATGGTGGAGGTGGTGGTGGCGTCGACGCCGAGGAGGATCAGGCGTCGGGCGATCTCGGCGGGGATGGGGCCGTAGCCGGGGATGTCGGCGGGTGCGTCGCTGGTGCCGAGCATGGTCTCGGCGGACATGATGAGGTTGACCGCGACGGGGACGGCGTCGGCGGTGGCTTGTCCGGTGACGCGTTCGACGAGGGTGTCGGCCATGATCTGGGCGTGGGTGCGGTCGTCGGCGCCGATGAGGGAGTCGGCGTGTTTCTTGAGGGCGGCGTACATGGCGATGCCTTGCACCATGGGGACCAGTGCCGACAGGTGGGTCATGAGGTCCGGTGCCGGTCGGACGCTGACGCGACGGTCCTTGTCGACCTTGGCTTTGCGGTCGACGACGGCGCGGGGTTCGAGTTGGTAGGCGAGTTCTTTGGCCTTGGCTTCGAGTTCTTTGTCGCCGACGCCGTCCAATGCTGCGGTGTCGCTGCAGAGTTCGCGGTCGATGGTTTCGCGGGATTCGCGGGTGAGGTAGGCGGTTTCGCGGACGAGGATGGTGGCCCGCCATTCGGTGAGGTGTCCGGCTGCGAGGGCGGCGAGGGTGTGTGGCATCTCGTGGGTCAGGGCGCGGGCGAAGCCGAGGTGGCTGGAGCCTTTGCGTCCGGAGGCCTTGCGGGCCAAGCCGATTTCGGCGCCGAGGCCCTTGCCGCGCCGGCGTTGCGGGACACGGCGGGCTTCTTCGTCGGCGGCGCGGAGTTCGTCGAGGCGGGCGGTTTCACGGACCTGCGCGGCGGTGGCCGCGGATTTCAGTTCCTCGAGGACGGTGAGGCGGTCGATGGCGTCGGCTTCGGTTGCCGCCGAGGTCATCTCGACGAGCGAGGTCAGTGCTCGACGGATGTCGTCGGTCGTCTCGAACATCCCACCCCCGCTGGATCTCGAATATGTGTTCCATGGTACACGTGTGTGGCGCAACTGTCGATGGCCACATGGGACCTGTGGAGAACAGGAGTGCGCCGGTCGGATTCGCCCGGTCAGGGGATCGCCGCGGACCATCCCTCGAGTGCGTGCAACGTATGGGTCGCCGCGGTGCGCGTGAGTGAGATCGGCTCGGCTCCAACGACTCCGAGTGATACCCGACGGAGGGTGTCGGACACCGGGCGGGCGCGATCACCGAGGCGGTCCAGCGCATTGGCGGCCTGCAGACGAATCCATCCGTCCGGGTGGCGGGCCATCGCGTCGGCGAGGTGCTGCAGGGCCCGGCGATCATTGACCACCATGACCAGTACTTCGGCGAGCATGAGGGAGACATGCGCCGAGGTCTCCGCGGCGAACGCGTCGCGAAGGTCGCCGGCGACCCGCGCACCGTGCGTGCCGAGCAGCCGGAATCCGCTTGCCGCCCAATAGCGCATCACCGCGTTGGGATGACGGAGAATCTGGTGAAAGACGGTCAGATTCATCGGGTTCCGGGTGATGGCGAGGCCGGCGAGGTGCGCGATCTCGGCGAGTGGGTAGGCCTGCGTCGATCTGCTGTTGACGTATCCCTCGATCGATGCGCTCTCCGGTATGAAGCCGTTGTCGTTGATCTCGAGCATGTGTGCGTCGAGCGCATCACGCAGTCGTGCAAGGACTTCCGCGTGCGCGGGACGCGCGGCGAGATTGGTCACCTCGTCGGGATCGTCGCGGATGTCGTAGAGTTCCTCGGCCGGTCGGCTCGTCCAGAACCGCGCGTGACGTTCGGGTAGTGTCCCGTGCTGATTGAGCGAGGCCCATTCCCGGTACCCGGCCTGCAGCCACATGAATTGCACGTGCTGGCCGTTGGGGACGTCCGGCATGTAGTTGCGGATGTAGCGAAATCGCTTGTCGCGCACCGTTCGGACGAAGTCGTAGCGTTCGTCCATCCGGTTGCGCATGCCGAAGGCGTACTGGGAGACGGCGAGCTCCG
Source organism: Gordonia oleivorans (assembly GCF_040044975.1). NCBI lineage: Bacteria > Bacillati > Actinomycetota > Actinomycetes > Mycobacteriales > Gordoniaceae > Gordonia > Gordonia oleivorans. Next base: position 10,488 of record NZ_JBDZDI010000028.1, on the reverse strand, counting down.
GCCCGCAGAAAGGGTCGCCGTCCATCCATTCGGGCAACGCGATGCCCGTGAGTGAGAGGACGGTCGGTGCGAGATCGGTGCTGACGCATACGGTGTCGTCGATGGTCGAACCGGGGTTTCCGGGTGCCAGGTGGGCGACATTCCGTCCGAATCGCGCGATGAGCGGGATCTTGAGTCCGCTGTCGTAGCAGAACCGTTTGGACCGGGGAAGGACCCCGCCGTGATCGCTGAAGTACAGGACGATGGTGTCGTCGGCGAGGCCGGCCTCCTCGAGTTCGCGTAGCCGGAAGGCGAGTTCGGAGTCCATCTGAGTGATCTGATTCAGATAGGTGGCCGCATCGTTGCGTGTGGTCGGGGTGTCCGGGTAGTAGTCGGGAATGCGGACATCGTCGGGCCGTGTCGGTCCACCGACGATGGGAGTCGGTGCCACGGCGTGGATTCCGGCGAGTTCGTGGAGGTAGGGCGCCGAGATGCCCGGGGGTGGCGACGGTGTCAGGAACGCCATCGACAACTCGTGGGTCATCGTCGGGTTGAAGACCGCGTAGAACGGTGCGCCTGCGGGCCGGTTGCGCCAATGTGCCTGGGGGGACGACTCATCCCAGGTGCGATCGAGATCAAGGCCGGCGGCGTTGTAGTCCTCCTTGGCGTTGTTGGTGCAGTAGTACCCGGCGTCGCGCAGGTATTGGGTCCACCCCGCGCCGTGGAGTTCGGTGGGAAGATCGCCGTCGGCGCGCATGTGGTTGGTGGGCGCGCACCGCTCCGGCGCGACACCGGTGATCATTGCGAACCGGGATGGTGCGCAGACCGGGGCGGCGGAGAAGGCGTTGGCCCACCGAATGCCGCTGGCGGCAAGCGCGTCGATCGTCGGGGTGTGTGCGCGTCCGCCGTAGACGGCGAGATGCTGGGCTCCACAGTCCTCGCTCACCAGGACGAGAATGTTCGGCCTGCCGATCGGGCTCGCCTGCGCCGGTCCCACCGGCGCCATGGCCGCGGCGACACCCGCGGTCAGGCCACCGGCGACGACCTGGCGACGGCTGAACGGTCGTGTCCGAGCGGACTCCGTCGCGAGCGATGGGCCGTGGGTCTGGCGGTGCATGTGCAGAGCATGGCAGGGCCGTTTGTTCCGAGCAGTGTTTCGAGACGTGTTGGGCCGAAGTCGCCTCCGTCTGTGCCGGTGGGGGTCCTGTCCGTCGTCTCGCGTCGCACGTCGTCGACGACGGCGGTGAAATTTGTTCCTTCAGAAGCCGCTGGGTCAGAGTTTGTGCCGATCGAGGAACGACTCGATGGCCGAGGCGAACACCTGGTTGTCGTCGCCGGCGACCATGTGGCCCGCCGCGCTGACGTCGGCGACCTCGGCGTGCGGTACCAGGGCGCGCATGCTGGCGATACCCGCATCGCTGACCACGTCCGACTTGCCGCCGCGCACGATCAACGTCGGTACCGTGACCCGACGCGCGGCGGCACTCAGACGTGCCGGGTCGGTGTGACGGCGCGGTTCGTCGTCGTCGGACACGATGAACTCGGGGTCCCAATGCCAGTACCAGCGGCCGTCGTCGTGTTGCCGCACGTTCTTGCGGAGGCCGTCGAGGTTGCGGGGCCGCTTGCGTTCCGGGTTGTAGGCGGCGATCGCGTCGGCGACCTCGTCGAGCGTGGCGAACCCGCCGACGTGGTCGGTCATGAACTTCTTGATCCGATCGACGCCGGCCGGCTCGATATCGACCACGACATCCACCAGCACCAGCGCCGTGGCGATTCCGGGATTCTCGCCGACCGTGCACAGACTGGTGATGCCACCGAGTGAGGCGCCCACCAGAATCGGGGGTGCATCGAGCGTCTTGACGAACCCGACCAGGTCACCGACGAATGCGCCGATCGCATAGTCCTTGTCGGGAGCCCAGTCACTGTCACCGTGTCCACGCAGGTCAAGGCTGTAGACCTCGTACCCCCGCTGCGCGAGCGCGGCTGCGCTGCGATCCCACGAATGCCGGGTCTGCCCGCCCCCGTGTAACAGAACGATGGGCGAGGGGTGATCGGCGGACCGCTCACCGAGCCACCGGTCACCGCTGATGCGCAAACCGGATACATCGACGGAAAAGTCTTGTGCACCAATGGTCGCCATTCATCGAGCATAGGTGATGAGGGGTCGCCGGCAGAACGATGCTCGAGACGATCATGACGACGGATGGCGGGCCGACGTGAGTGATGGCGCCACAATCGGTTTGGGGCTCTCGATCCGCTCAAACGTCGGTGTGCGCGGCCGCGAGGCCCGCGATTACGCGTCCCGGTTGTTGCGGAACTCGATAAGGGCGGACCTTATCCCGGTGTGGATGAAGTCGTTTCCCTTCCAGAGGAGCGGAAGGTTGCGCTGGATGGCCAGCGCGTAAGAGAAGCAGTCCCCGAAGTTCAGCTGGGCAGGATGACCCATCCCCTTACCGAAGTCCCGGAATGCCTGGCGGGCAATGTCGCCCTTTGTCTTGTCGGTGTCCACCACATCGACACCGTTCACATCGAGGATGCGATCGAGTCTCCGACCGGCCTCCGGGATCTTCTTCGTATCAACGACGATGCAGCATTCGAGGTACGTGGGGACCGACATCAGCGGCTGGTGATCAGCGAGGACTTCTGCGTAATCACGAGCATCGGGCTCAGCGGCGATGATGGCGATGATGGCGGAGGTATCGACCACGATCACGCCGGCATCCCGGAGTCGTCGTACAGGGTCGCAGTGGGGTCGTCGCCGGGGTCGAGTCCCAGCAGGTGCCCTAGTTCTGCGCCTTCTCGGAGGGTCGTCTCGACGGCATCGGCGGCCTTGAGTTTGCGTAGTCGTTCCTCGACCGCGCGTAGTACCGCTGTCTCCTGCGATTCGCCCGTCAGCTGGACGATCTCCTTCACCACAGAGTGCGTGTGGTCGTTCTTGATGTTCATGGCCATGCGGTACCTACCTACGTGATCTTGGTACCAAGCTACTACGGTCGCGGCCACCGGGGCTCTGCGAAAACCGGCCCGAGGAGGTGGCCGTCAGCGGTTGCGACGCCAGATCTCCGTCGACAGCAGTGTGGCGAATGCGCACCACGCCGGATACGCGGCCAGCGCTACCCCCGCGGTGCTGTCAGTCTGCGCGGTCCGCCGGGTGAGGTCGGCGCTGCTCGCGGTCAGCAACCCGGCGGCCAGCGCGGCCGGTCCGAGCTTGTGAGCGCCGAAGAACAGCCAGCTCCAGCCGGCGTTGAGTGCAAGGTTCGTGCCGAGCGCCACGGCGAACTGGCGCGCTTCGTCGTCGCGGGCGTCGTCGTGCAGACGGTCCAGGGTGGCGGCCGAAGTGAGTGCGATGTCGGCGTAGAGCGTCGTCCAGGCCAGCGGGAACACGACCGGAGGTGGAGTGAAAGGCGGCTTGCTCAGCGTCGGATACCAGTTCTCCACAGCGGATTTCGATGCCACGCTCCCGACGACGGCAGCAGCGGCGGTGGACGCTCCGGTGGCGATGAGGGTTTTCAGGCGCATGGTTTCACCGTACGTCGGCGGAGTCGAGGCGCACGCGCCTCTGTGTCATCGCCGGGTGTCGATGACCGGTGTGAGGGTCACGTCCTGGACGATCTTGTCACTGGTCGCGATGGTCAGGCCACGCCGGGTCGCTTGGGCAACGATCATGCGGTCGAAGGGATCTCGGTGCTCCCAGTTGAGTTGCCCGGCGATCACCGCGTCGGCAGAGTCGATGGCAAGATCGCTTGCCGCCATGGCGTCCAGCGTGGCAGTCCAGGTCGACAGGACTGGTCCGGCATCGAGTCGACCCAGTCGGGTCTTGATGGCGATCTCCCACGCCGACGCCGCAGAGACATACAGTTCATGGGCCGGATTCTCGAGCACTTCGAGCGCGTGACTCCCGAGGCGGTCAGGGTTCTGCAGCAACCACAGGAATGCGTTGGTGTCGAGCAGGACCGCGGTCACGAAGCGGACCCCTCCCAGATGTCCAACTCGGCTTCGGGCAACGGGGCATCGAAATCGTCGGGAATCACGAGTCCGGGAAACTGGCCGAACGCGCGAGGCCGTGCAGCGGTGGGGGAGACCACGGCCACCGCACGCCCATGGTTGGTAATCGTGACCGGTTCGCCGGTCCGCTCGACCTCGGCGAGGAGCGCGTTGAGACGCGCCTTGGCCTCGGTGCTGCTGACGGTCTTCATGGGCTCACAGTACACCGGTCGGACTAGTCTGAATAGTCATATTCGTCCAGTCTGGCTGCGTGGAGGTGCGACGCCATCTGACCAGGCCGCGCTCACCGGATCGCCGTAGCGTCCGAACACCCCGGTCGTGTCGGACCCGCCGCACGGTGAACCTCCGGGCCGGCTAGGAGAGTTCTGCGCGCAGAAGTTCGGCTCCCTGGGCGAGCGCGACCATCTTGTCCCGTGCGACACGTCGGGCGAGCGGTGCCATCCCGCAGTTCCCGCTGGCCCAGAGCTTGTCCTTGTCGACGTAGGGGAGTGCGCTGCGCAGTGTCGCCGCGACTTCCTCCGGCGTCTCGATGGTGTCGCTGGCGACGTCGATCGCGCCCAGCATGACCGTCTTGCCGCGAAGCAGTTCGATGACCTCGACAGGTACTCGCGATTTGTGACTCTCCAGCGACACAATGTCGATCGATGACTGTTGCAGGAGGGGGAACGACTCTTCGTACTGGCGCCACTCGGCTCCCAGCGTCGCCTTCCAATCGGTGTTGGCCTTGATGCCGTAGCCGTAACAGATGTGTACGGCGGTCTGGCAACTCAACCCGTCGGTCACGCGCTCGAGCGCCGCGACGCCCCAGTCCTTCAGTTCGTCGAAGAACACGTTGAATGCGGGCTCGTCGATCTGGATGACGTCGACACCGGCTGCTTCCAGGTCCTTCGCTTCTTGGTTCAAGATGGTTGCGAATTCCCACGCCAGCTTTTCGCGACTCTTGTAGTGGGCGTCGTAGAGCGTATCGACCATTGTCATCGGGCCGGGCAGCGCCCATTTGATCGGCTGATCGGTCGCTGCTCGAAGATGCGCCGCATCCGCTGCGAACACCGGCTTTTCGCGACTCACCGCGCCGACGACCGTCGGGACGCTCGCGTCGTAGCGGTCACGGATTCGCACGGTCTCGCGCCGTTCGAAGTCGACGCCACTGAGGTGCTCGATGAACGTGGTCACGAAATGCTGACGCGTCTGCTCGCCATCGCTGATGATGTCGAGCCCGGCACGGCTCTGCTCGTGCGCGGCGAGCGTCTGGGCGTCGAGTTTTCCATCGCGCAGTTCGTCGTCGTGCAACTTCCATGGCGACCAAAGCTTCTCGGGCTCCGAGAGCCACGAGGGCTTGGGCAGACTGCCGACGATCGTGGCGGGCAGGAGTGTGTCCATCTCTCGTTCCTTACGGTCTCGCGTGGTCAGGCCGGTTGCTTGGTGGCCCAACGCTCCAGGACATGGCCGTACGGCTGCATGAGACTCACTTCGGTGAACTTTCCCTGTGTGGTGGCGAGCTGAGTGCGCTCGACACGGTCGTAGGTCACCAGCGGAAGCGAGTAGTTGCCGTTGTCGAGACTCGGCCGGTACACCTCCGACGCCGCAGTGTTCGCGTTGTAGATCTCGGGACGATAGATCTTCTGGAACGTCTCCATCGTCGCGACCGTTCCCGCGAGCGCGATGAACGAGTAGTCGTTGAGTAGATCGCCGCGGTGGTAGAAGGCCAACGGAGCCGCGGAGCCCGGAGGCATGAAGTAGCGCACCGTGAGGCCCATCTTCCCGAAGTACTCATCGGTGAGCGACAGCGCGTCCGCCTCGTACTCCACGCCGAGGATCGGGTGGCGATTGGTGAGCCTGGTGTAGGTCCGCGACGTCGAGACACTGATGCAGATGACCGGCGCCTGTGAGAACCGGTCGCGGTACTCGTCGGATTCCAGGAAACGTTGAAAGACCTGACCGTGCAGATCGCCGAAGTCGTTGGGGATTCCTGTCGCCTGGTGTCCCGGGAGCCGGACGCTGAAATCGTAGTCACGGATGTAGGAGGAAAAGTTGTTCCCGACGATCCCTTCGGTGCGGGCGCCCGTGGTGGTGTCGAGGATGTCGACGTCGAGCACTTCGATCACCGGGAAGGCGGCGTCGTCCCCGACTGTCGTGAGATGCAGATCCACCGACACGATGTCGAGTTCGAGTTCGTAGCGGTCACCACGCGGATTGTCCCAATGAAGGAGCTCGTTGACACGGGTGTTCATCATCGACACCGCGTTGCGCAGGTTCTGCTGACGGTCTTCTCCGCGTGCGAGATTCGCGAAGTTTGTCGTGCCGCGCGAGTTGCTCGACGGGGTGTAGTCCTCGTCGAAGCGCGTCGTGCCGATGCTGAAGACACATTCATTTCTCATGCTCTGATGCCCCTATCACTGCGCAGGAGTGATTCCACGTGCGCGTCGTCGCGCGGTTCTCTGCTTGAGTTTCATAGCGCTTCGAAATCGAGCTCGCGATGGTCGAGGGTCAATCGAACGGACCGACGACACCTGGGAGTCAGTAGTCCGAAGCGGCGTGAAAATCAGTGTATGGAGACCGGCCGCGATAGCCTAATTCCTAGTTTCGATCGCCAGGCATAGGCATTGGCTATGTCAGCAGTTCGACTCCGAACTCCGAGACGACGTCGCGCATCTCCGCCACGAAACGCTGCGCCTGAGCGGTCAACGAGACCGAGGCATGGCCGATCCAACCGATCTCGATGCGTTCGTCCACGTCGAGCGCAACGGCGACGATCGACGGATCCAGATCGTCGGAGATGATGCCCGTCGAGATGGTGTAACCGCCGAGACCGATCATCAGGTTGAAAATGGTTGCTCGATCGCTCACGCGGATCTCTTGCTTCGACGACCGCGTCGAGAGAATCTCTTCGGCGAGGTAGAACGAGTTGTTCACACCCTGGTCGAACGTGAGCCGGGGCAGGTCTTCGAGGTCCTTCAGCGTCACGCTCTCTCTCCCTGCGAGGGGGTTCGTACGGGCGATGAAGATGTGCGGTGACGCGAAGAACAGCGGCGTGAAGACCAGCCCGGCTTCGCGGATCAGCTTGTTGATCACGCTTGCGTTGAAGTCGTTGCGGTAGAGCACCCCGACCTCGCTGCGCAGCGTACGAACATCCTCGATGATGTCCCAGGTGCGGGTCTCGCGGAGACTGAACGAATACTCGGCGGCTTCAGAGGCTTTCACCATGCGCGCGAAGGCATCGACGACGAATGAGTAGTGCTGAGTCGATACGGCCAGGAGTCGACGCGAGGGGCCGCGCCCCAGATACTTCTGTTCCAGAAGTTCTGCTTGCTCGACGACCTGGCGCGCGTATCCGAGGAACTCCGCTCCGTCGTCGGTGAGAGTCACTCCCCGCGTCGAACGGACGAAGAGCGTACGTCCCAGCCGACCTTCAAGGTCTTTGAGTGCCGCGGACATGGTCGGTTGCGCCACATAAAGTATGTCGGCCGCGGCACTGATCGATCCCTCCGCTGCCACCTCCACGAAGTAGCGCAACTGCTGCAGGGTGATTCCCCGCAGCGCTCCCGCGGTCTGCCGTGCCATGGCAAGAGACTATCGAGCCGACCGGGTATTCAGGGCTTGCGGCACTGTCCACGAGTGCCGGCCGTTCGTCACTGATGGCCGTCTGCCAGTCCAGATACTCACCGCGCGCGGCAAGGGCTTTGACCTGCGGGTGCGGATGGGGTGCCGGAAGCGCGGCAACCGGCACGAACTGTCATTCGACGGCGTGCGGCCGCGTGTCCGCTACCGTCATGATGCGGGCGCCGATCGCGTCCGATAGATGACAGCGGCTCCGACGACGATGAACACGGCACCGGTGACGGCCAGGGTCATCAGCGGACCATCGATCAGCCTGCCGCCGATCAATGCGCCGAGCGCGATACCGATGTTGGCGGTGGAATTGATCCAGGCGCCCGCGAGCTCCGGCGAGCGCGGTGCGGCATTCACGGCGGCCGCCTGATACATCGACGGCACTCCGCCGAAGGCGCCGCTCCACAGCGCCACGGCGACGATCAGTGCGGGGAGCCAGGCGTGTGCGACGCCGACGAACAGGATTGCCGCGGTGAGTAATCCGAGCACGGCGAGGATGGTGGTGCGCTGTCGGCGATCGATCGTGCGGCCCACGCATGCCAGGCCGACCAGGCCGCACAGACCGCACACCAGCAGTAGTGGTCCGATCCACGACTTGTGGGCGCCGCCGGTGAGCAGGATGACGGCAATGTAGGAGTAGACGGTGTATTGCCCGATGAAGGTGGCCATGTTCGAGGTGACCACCGCTCGGAGATCGCGGCGTTCGCGGCGTGACCTGGCAGGCGGACGTGATGTGATCCCTGGTACCGCAGGCAGTTTCACGCGGAGTAGGGCGAGCGTCAACGCGGCGAGCCCCGCGAGGACGGCGAATGCCGCACGCCATCCCACCAGTGAACCGAGCGTGGTGGAGATGGGCACACCGAGGACGAAGCCCGCCGTGGAACCGCCACTGACCACGGCCAGCGCACGGCCGACCTGATCTTTCTCGACGATCCGCGGCACGTAGCCGATGCAGACAGAGAAGAACAGGGCGTGGGCAATACCGCCGACCACTCGTCCGGCGGCGATCACCGCGAAGCCGGGCGCGCAGGCGATGATGATGTTGCTGAGTAAATATCCGACGACTGTCGCCGATAGCAGTGCGCGTCGGGGAAATCGTCGGGTCGCGATGGTGAGGGGCACGGAGAGCGTTGCCACCATCGCCGCGTAAACGGTGACGAGCAGACCGGTGGTCGATTCCGGCAGTCCAAACGCGTCGCCGATCGTGGGTAGCAATCCGACTGGCAACATCTCGGTGGTGACCGCGAGAAAAGATGCGATGGCCAGTGCGAGCAATCCCGGCATCGCGGCGCGTACGCCGTGGGTTGGCTCGGTGTGGGTCATGGTCGGGGCGGTCACTGCCACTAATATACTCGGCTGTCGAGTTTAATAAAGTTGGGATGACGATGACCACACCTGCGCGGGGGATGGCCGCCGCTCGATGGTCGACCGCGGCGCGCTTGATCGACGCCGTCCGGGATCGCCCCGGAATCACTCGTGCGGAGGCGACTGAGGTGCTGGGGATCAGTAGCGGCACCGCTGCGGACCTGCTCGGCAGGATGCGCACTTTGGAGCTGATCTCTGAGCAGTCGGCCTCCACCGGCCAACGAGGCCGACCGACGACGATTCTCCAACCTCATCCGCAGGGCCCGCTGGTGGTCGCCGCGGAACTGGGCGGAGCTGGATGGCGGGTGGCGCTGGCGGGTATCGATTCGGAGCCGCGTGTGGAGGTCCAAGCGGATGAGCTGCGCTCCGGTCCGGAACAAGTCGTGGCGGACCTGGCTGATGTCATCGGGTCGGTTGGCGCCACGGTCGGCTCGCGTGTCCGGGCGGTCTCGATCTCCGTTGCGGGCACGGTGAGCGATGACATGCTCGTCCAATTCACGACGTCGGGGTGGCGTGATGTGGACCTCTCACCGGTCATCGCCGGCTTCCCCACACACGGAGACGACGTGCCGATGCTGATCGGAAACGACGCGACGCTCGCGGGGTTGGCCGAGGCGCGCTCCGGTGCCGGGCGCGGGGTGGGCACGGTGCTTCACGTCATCGTCGCGGTGGGTGTGGGTGGTGCGCTGATCCTCGACGGTGTCCCGGCTCTCGGCGCACACGGCAGTGCCGGGGAGTACGGACATATTCCATTCGGCACCCCGGGACAGCAATGTCCATGCGGGGCGGAGGGATGCTGGGATCTGGTCGTCGGTGGACATGCCCTGGCTGCTCACCATGGTGACCCGGTGCCCCGAGATCCGGTCGGATACGCCCTCGAACTCGCACGCCGACCCGCGGATGCGCGGTCACGTGTGGCCTTCGAAAAGGTCGCCGAGGTCTTCGGGCGGGGAATCGGTGGGCTGGTCAATCTCCACGACCCCGATGTCGTCACCCTCGGTGGTCTCGGTCCGCTCCTGCGGGCCAGTGCGGCAGAGTCATTCGACACCGCGTACGTGTCGGGATTGATGTCGTTCCGGAAATCCGCGCCGCCCCCGGTTCTCGATGCCCACTACGCCGACGACGGCCCGCTGCGCGGGGCGGCTGTGCGCGGCGTGGATCACGCGACAAGCGTGGAGGCCTTGGCGCGATGGGCCGACCGCTGAGGAGCGGTTGTCGCGTTTCCGAAGATGTCAGGTCTGTTGTTGTCCGCGGGTTTCGAGAATGTATTGAGCTGCGGCAATGGGTGATTCGGTGATCAGCTCGGCGTCGGGGAACACGGTTGCGGGTCTGGCGACCAGGTTGAGGACAATGACATGGCATCCTGCGGCGATGGCGCTGCGGTAGCCGGTCGGCGAGTCCTCGACCTGAATCCCCCCGGGTTTCGTGCCGCTTCCTTTTGAGTCAGGAAGGATGAGCGGTATGCCCAAGAAGATTGATCCGGAGGTCAAGGCGCGTGCGTTGCGGATGTTGGCCGAGCATGGCGGGGAG
>NZ_JBDZDI010000027.1:0-65381 GCF_040044975.1 Gordonia oleivorans | reverse complement strand
GTGGCGAAACCTGTTTGGAGAACGGCGCTTTGCTCTGCACGGCCTGCCATGACGCCGTCCACCATAACGGATGGGACGTCGTCATGGGAGCCGATCACCACCCCTGGTTGATTCCACCGAAAACGGTAGACCCGCAACGCCGATGGCTGCGGTCCTATCACCGCAGGACCATGACGTTGGATGGATTGCCGGGTGTGGCATGAGGATTCGGTTCCAGCCTTGCCTTGCGAGGTCTCGACACGGTCCTCCGCTATCGCTCCGGACCGGCTCGACCAGCGGAAGTAGCGCTCGGATCGAGCAGCTGGATAAGGGAACTACCAGCGCCCAATAAACCCCACAGATAGATAACAGACCAACCAACTCGCACCCGGCTTCGGCCGGGACCGCATCCGTTCTTTGATAAGTCCACAGTGAAATGTAGACGCCGACAAGAGGTGTCGTGCGCTCGACGGCCCCATGTGCAGGGGTGCGCAGCGTGAGATACCTCGGCGGTCCAGGCCTGCCGTGAGGGTAAGTGAGTGAATACTACTGCGCCGGTGCGTTTACCGGTGGATTCGTCGGTGCAACTGGCTCGGTCTCACTCGGTGCGATCTCGGGTTGTGCCTCCGGTGAGGGCGGGGCGATCGCCCCGGCCAGGCTGCGGATCTGCGTCAACGCCGGGTAGCCGAGGTTGCCCGGGCAGGAGGTGTTGTTGTAGTCCCGGTGTCCCGCGATCATCGGCATGTGGGTCTGGGTTCCGGCGGGAAACTTGCTGTCGGAGAAGTACTCCGACGTGAGGTCGGCGGTCCCCGCGGGATTCAGTCCCGCCAGGTTCAGGCGCCACTTCAGGAACCGGCCGGCCGAGGCGATCATCGGTCCACTCGGCGCGATCTCGTCGAGATTGCCGATCATCGACAGTCCCACGGTGTCGCGGTTGAACCCACCGGTGTGCGTGCCCTCGACGTTGCGGTCCAGACCGCCGAACGCGCCCTCGAAGATCTGACCGTACTTGTCGACGAGCACGTTGTAGCCGATGTCGCACCAATTGAGAGTGCGTGCGTGATACGCGTAGATACCCCGGACGATCTCCGCCGACTGCTGCGGCGTGTAGTCATTGCTCCCGGCCGTGTGATGCACGATCGCGCCACGCAACGTCGGCGACAACGACGGCTGAGAGCAGCGGATGGACTCATCGGCACCCCACGCCGCCCGGGAGATCACCTGAGGGCCACCGGACAACGTCGTCAGCATCGACGATCCGAGGGAGAGCAGGCTGTCCGGATTGAGCAGGGTCGCGGTCAACTCCGGGAAGACCGTGCCCGCGAGGTTCTTCAGGATCTCGGCGCCACTGCCGACGACGAGATCGAGGAGGCTGCTGCCGGTCTCGCCGGCGGCAAGTGTCGCGGGAATGGCGAGACCGTCGGCGGCCAGGGCGACCTGGATCTCCTTCGCGCCACCCACCCACACGGGTTCGGTGCCGCCCGGCTGCCGCGCCGACGGCTTACCCGACGTGTGAATCGGTTCGAGCTCGATCCAGTCGCCCCAGCGTCCATTCGGCTGCTTGGCCCGCAGCAACATCGTCTGCTCGTCGGCATTCCACACCGGCTTGGTCCACGTGAATCCGACCATCTTGAACGGCGTGTCCCGCACCAGATGCTTCACCAGTGCACCCACCGGGCGACGCCCCGACGGGGCAGCGCCGGATGGTGAGGCGCTCCCCGGCGATGACGCACCCGACGATGACGCACCCGCCGACGCCGGTGCAGAAGGAGCCGGTGAAGACGTCGTCGTCTGAACCGGGACATCATCGGCCACCGGCACCTGCGACAGATCGAGCCGGGGCAGAGCGATCCCCGCGCGGCCCAGCCCGGATCGCGCGAGGTCGAGCGCGGTGGCCGGGACATCCCGGAGCTTCACCGTCGCACTCTCGACGGCGTCGGTCGGTGCATCCTCGAGGCTGCGTTGGGTGTCCACCGCGCGCAGATCCGCCGATCGCTCGGCGCCGGCGTCGACGAGGAAACCCGCACCGACGATCACGGCGATGGCGGCGATCATCATCGAGGGTCTGCGTCGCGGATATCGCACGGGTGGTCCACTCCTTCACGTCGGCATGGCCCGGTGCGCTCTCGTCCGCACCGGCCGCGCTGATCCTCCACGGGCGACGTCGACGACGCGCCGACCCCACGCCGCACACCCGAAACATGTGATGCGGTTGTTATCTACTGTGGTTGGTGATTCTCAAGAGACTTGTCTATCGTCACTTGAGTCACATAAACACCATCCGTAACAGCCGGTTGCGGTGTTCCGGCGAAGGGGGAGGGGTGTTCGAGCGATGGCGACTCGCCTGACACGAGCGTTGACGACCCGGGTTCGCCCCGGTCTGGCGCGTCGACGCCGCACCTCATCGGCCATCGGTGCGGCGGCCGCACTGACTCTCGTCGGGGGCATCGCGTTCGTCGGAACCACCGCCGACCGCGCACCCGACATCGGTCTCACCGCGGGCTCGGAGATCACCCTGATCGGTCACGGATACGGCCACGGCCGCGGAATGGGCCAGTACGGCGCGTACGGCTACGCCAAACGCGGCTGGTCGTACCAGCAGATCCTGCAGCACTTCTACGGCAACACGACGGCCGGACGCCCGGCCAACCCCGAGATCCAGGTGGGACTGACCAACGTGAGCGGCGTCAGCGTCCACTCCGATGCGGGTATGCGCGTCGGTGGGCAGCCCGTCGCCGCCGGCCAGGCGGTCAGCCTCGCGGGCAACACGGCGAACATCCTGTCCGGCTGCGGTGGCGCGGTGATCCGTTCGGTGCCGCTGACCCAGCCCTTCGTCGATCCGGTCAACACCGCGCCGAACCGGCCCGCCAACGAGTTCCTCAAACTGTGCGGCTCCAACGCCGCCTACCGCGGATCGCTCGGGCTCGACGGCGGCCGCGTCATCAACAAACTCAACGTCGACGACTACGTCAAGGGCGTCATCCCGCGCGAGAGCATCCCCGGCTGGGCCGACTCCGGCGGCATGGAGGCGCTCAAGGCGCAGGCGGTGGTCGCGCGCAGCTACGCCCTGTCCGCTATCGCCGGCGGCAAGAAGATCGACGACACCCAGAACTCCCAGGTGTACGGGGCCGTCGCGGGTGAGGACCCGCGAACCAACGCTGCCGCCGATGCCACCGCGGGCCAGATCCGGCTACAGAACGGCCAACCCGCCTTCACCGAGTTCTCCTCGTCCACCGGCGGTTACAGTGCCGGCGGCAAGTTCCCGGCGGTGGTCGACGACGGTGACGCCGGATCGCCCAACCACGACTGGACCGCGACGGTGAGCCCGAGTGCGGTGGCCGCGGCCTTCGGGCTGGGCAGTCTCGACAAGTTCGAGGTGATCGAGGCCAACGGTCTCGGCGCCGAGAACGGCCGCGCACTCAAGGTGCGTGCCACTGGCGGTGGCCGCAGCGTGGAGGCGACCGGCGAGGAGGCGCGGACCAAACTCGGCCTGAAATCGTCGTGGTTCTCCGTCCAGGGACAACAGACACCGCCGGCGATCGTGAAACCGCCGACCGGACCCGCCGGTGGGGCCGGGTCGCTGGATCTCGGTTCCTTGGGTGGGCTCGCCGACCAGCTCCTGCCCGGTGCCGGTGACCTGCTCAGCGCGGCTACCACCGCGTTCCAGGGTCTGTCCGGCGACCTCGGTGGCATCACCGGACCACTCGGTCAGGCGTTGGGCGTGCCGACGCTGACCCCGGACGGCGCGGGGGTCACCCAGCTGTTCCAGAAGGGCATGATGTTCTTCTCGCAGCCGACCGGGGCGCACGCCCTCGCCGGGCAAGGGCTCGCGCGGTATCAGGCGCGCGGCGGAATCCCGGTGCTGGGCTTCCCCAAGCGCAACGTCCTGCGGTAGCGGGCGTCAGTTCCCCGGACCTGCGGCCACCACGCCGCTTGCCACATCGACGAGCTTGGTGTTCGACTCCTGCGACAACTTGGCCAGCAGGTAGAACGCCGCGTCGGCATCGATGCGATACCGCTCCATCAGCATGCCCTTGGCCTGCCCGATGAGATCACGCGACGACAGGGCACGACGCAACTGTTCCTTCTCCCGCACCGCGGCGAACGTCGTCGAGCAGTGCGCCGCGAACACCTCAGCGAGCGACTGGGCCTGCGCGTCGAATGCGTCGGAGGAATGGCTGTGCAGGTTGAGTGCCGCGAAGTCGCTGCCGTCGATGTAGAGGGTGCAGCACAGCATCGAGGCGATCCCGGCCTGTGCGGCGGCCGCGGCGAACCGGGGCCAGCGCTCGTCGCGGGTCATGTCGGTGACCGACACGGTGGCGTCGTCGACCGCCGACCGCACGCACGGGCCCTCGCCGAGTTCGCGTTGGATGTCGTCACAGCGCGCCGCACCGGCTCCGACCGCGACCGGGGTCTCGATCTGCCGTCGTGTGACCACCGTGACACTGGCCTCGTCGGCACCCGGCACGGTTCCCACCGCCGCCGCAGTGATGGCACGCAGCACGTCCTCGGCACCGTCACTGCGTATCCGCAGCTCGTTCACCAGGGTGGTGATCAGCGATGTCATGTCCGTCGTCAACTCGAGTCCTCCTCGCCGGGACAGAGAAAACCAACCCCATCAGAGTACGACGCGCAGCCGTTGCCTCGTGGGTCGGCGAATCCTCAGGTTCGGTCCGTTACGCTGAACACCCGTGGCATCCAATACCAGCGCAGATCCTGACTCGTACCAGGGCTACGACCTGATCGTCGTCGGATCCGGCTTTTTCGGCCTCACCGTCGCCGAACGTGCCGCCACCGAACTGGGTAAACGTGTCCTCGTCCTCGAGCGGCGTCATCACCTCGGCGGCAACGCCTACTCCGAACCGGAACCCACCACCGGTATCGAGATCCACAAGTACGGTGCGCACCTGTTCCACACCTCCAACAAGAAGGTGTGGGACTACGTCAATCGGTTCACCGAGTTCACCGGCTACCAGCACCGGGTCTTCGCGATGCACGACGGTCAGGCCTACCAGTTCCCGATGGGGCTGGGCCTGGTCGCGCAGTTCTTCGGCCGCTACTACAGCCCCGACGAGGCCCGCGCGCTGATCGCCGAGCAGGCCAGCGAAATCGACAGCAAAGATGCGGCGAACTTCGAGGAGAAGGCGATCAGCCTGATCGGACGCCCCCTTTACGAGGCGTTCATCAAGCACTACACCGCCAAGCAGTGGGAGACCGATCCGAAGAACCTCCCGGCGGGCAACATCACCCGACTGCCGGTGCGCTACACCTTCGACAACCGCTACTTCAACGACACCTACGAGGGCCTGCCGGTGGACGGCTACACCGCGTGGCTGGAGCGGATGGCCGCAGACGAGCGGATCGAGGTGCGCCTGAACACCGACTGGTTCGACGTGCGCGAGCAGATCCGCGCCGCCAACCCCGACGCCCCGGTGGTCTACACCGGACCGCTGGACCGCTACTTCGACTACTCGGCGGGACGGCTGGGTTGGCGCACGCTGGACTTCGAGACCGAGGTGTTGGCCACCGGGGACTTCCAGGGCACCCCGGTGATGAACTACAACGACGCCGACGTCCCCTACACGCGCATCCACGAGTTCCGGCACTTCCACCCCGAGCGCGACACCTACCCGAGTGACAAGACGGTCATCATGCGGGAGTACGGCCGCTTCGCCAAGGACGACGACGAGCCGTACTACCCCATCAACACCCCCGAAGACCGCGAGATGGTCGGGGCGTACCGCGAGTTGGCCAAGACCGAGGCGGCCGAGGCGAAGGTGCTCTTCGGTGGCCGTCTCGGCACATACCAGTACCTGGACATGCACATGGCGATCGCCAGCGCGCTCACCATGTTCGAGAACACGCTGGCACCGCACCTGGCCGACGGCGCATCGTTGACCGGCCAGTGAACCGGAGTGGAGCAGACACAGCAGTGAGCGCTACGCAAACACAACCGCAGACCACCATGGCCGAGGAGTCCAAGGCCGTCGAACTGTTGCAGCGGGTGATCTTCCCGCGGCCCGGTGAACCGGTCGACGTGCGATCGCTGTACCTCGTCGAATCCTGGGGCAACAGTCGCCGCGCACACTCGCCGAGCCGGACCTCGGTGGTTCTCGGCGCCGAGTCCGAGGTCAGCTTCGAAAGTTACTTCAACGCCTTCGCCGCCGCCTATTGGCGCCGCTGGAGCGTCCTGAGCACGGTGGTGCTGCGCGTCGAGGTCATCGGCACGTGCCGGGTGGATCTGTACCGCTCCAAGGTCGATGGTTCCCGGATCGGTATCGGCGGGGATCTGATCGCCACCGACGAGAACGGCCGTGGCGTCATCGAATTCGAGTTGGACCTCGGGCCGTTCGAGGACGGCGGCTGGATCTGGTTCGACATCACCACCGACACCGAGACCGAAATCGTCTCCGCCGGTTGGTATTCGGCGATCGAATGCCCGCAACCGGCAGATACCAAGCGGGTCACCGTCGGTATCCCGACCTTCAACCGGCCCACCGATGCCGTCAACGCGCTCGCCGCCCTCACCTCGGATCCGCTGGTGGACGAGGTGATCGACGCGGTGCTGATGCCCGATCAGGGCACCCGCAAGGTCGTCGACGAACCCGGCTATGCCGAGGCGGCCGGAGCGCTCGGCGAGCGTCTGCACATCTTCGATCAGGGAAACCTCGGTGGCTCGGGTGGATACGCGCGCATCATGTACGAGGCGCTGCGACTGACCGACAGTCCGTATGTGCTGTACATGGACGACGACATCGCCATCGAACCCGACTCGATTCTGCGGGCGTTGGCGATGTCGCGATTTGCCAAGTCCCCCATGCTCGTCGGTGGGCAGATGCTGAACCTGCAGGACCGCAGTCACCTGCACTGTATGGGTGAGGTCATCAATCACCACACCTTCATGTGGACGGCGGCGCCGTTCGTCGAGTACGACCACAACTTCGCCCAGTACCCGCTGCGTGACCGCGAGAACTCCAAGAATCTGCACCGCCGCATCGACGTCGAGGGCAACGGCTGGTGGATGTGCATGATCCCGCGGCAGTGCGCCGAGGAGATCGGCCTGCCGATGCCGTTGTTCATCAAGTGGGACGACTGGGAATTCGCCTTGCGCGCAGCGAAAGCCGGCTATCCGACGGCGACGGTGCCCGGAATTGCCATCTGGCACATGGCGTGGAGCGACAAGGACGACGCCATCGACTGGCAGGCGTACTTCCACCTGCGCAACCGGCTTGTCGTCGCGTCCATCCACCACGACGGCCCGATCAAGGGCATTCTGCAGTCGATGGCCAAGGCGACAGCGAAACATCTTCTGTGCCTTGAATATTCGACCGTCGCGATCCAGAACGAGGCGATCCGGGACTTCCTGGCCGGACCGGACCACATCCGCTCGCTGTTGCCGACCGCGCTGCCCAAGGTGGCCGGCATGCGCAAGCAGTTCTCCGACGCGGTGGTCCTGCCGTCGGCGACCGAACTGCCCCGGACCAGTGGTGAGGCAACACATCTCGGCACCAACATCCCGGAGGGGCCGGTGGCCAAGCTGCGGGCGCTCGCCGGCGTGGTGGCCAACAACATGCGGCCCGCCGATCCGCGGCATCACGAAGTGCCCCAGGCGAATTACCCACCCGTCGAGGCCCGCTGGTTCTCGCTGGGCCGGGTCGACGGCGTCACCGTCACCACCGCCGACGGTCGGGGCGTGGTCTACCGCAAGCGTGATCGGGACACGATGATCGCACTGGCCCGCGAGTCGGCGGCTCTGGTCCGGGAGCTGAACGAGCGATTCGACGAGATGCGCGCGCTCTATCGCGGCAAACATCAGGAATTGACCAGTAAGGAGAGCTGGGCGGGTGTCTTCGGAATCGACTGACAGTGACGTCAGAACGGTCAGCGTGATCGGCCCGGCACCCACCGGGGAGGCCGCGGCCCTCGTCGCGATCCAGGGTGCCCTGGCGGATCGGCCCGGGGTGCTGCCCGCGGCGCGTGGGCTCTCGCACGTCGGCGAGCACGCACTGGGGTGGCTGGCGATCAGCGGCCTCGGGTGGGCCCTGGCGGTACACCGCGACGACGAGGTGGCCCAACGCCGCTGGATCGAGGCCGGTGTCGGTGCCTTCGGCGCCCACGCCGCGTCGGTGATCATCAAGCGCATCGTGCGGCGCCGGCGACCGCACGACCCGCGCATCGTCGTCGGGGTGTCGACGCCGAGCCGGTTGAGCTTCCCGTCGTCGCATGCCACGTCGACGACGGCGGCGGCCATCCTGATCGGTCGCGCCGCCGGATTGCCGCCCTACCTGCTCCCGGCCGTACTGGTGCCGCCTATGCTCACCTCGCGACTGGTACTCGGTGTGCACTATCCGAGCGACGTCGCCGCCGGTGCAGCGATCGGTGCCCTGAGCGCCGGTGCCGTCGTTGTCGGCGATCAGTTCATCGAGCGCGCCGCCGACACCGCGGCCCGCCATCCGACCACGACCCGGCTCGCCGGCGTGGCCGCCCGCGTCGGTGCGCTCGCACTGGTGCCGGGATCGACGGCCCGCCTGGTGATGTCGCAACTGGCCGGTGGGAAGTTCAGCAACAGGGAGAACGCATGAGCGAGGAGCCGATCGAGCACGGGAAGGTCCTGGGTCCGCCCAAGAACCTGACCGCCGGGCTCATCAAGGCGGTCCGTCCACGTCAGTGGGTGAAGAACGTCCTGGTTCTCGCCGCGCCGCTGGCCGCGGGCAACATCACCGACTCCACCGTCCTGTGGCGGGCCGGCATCGCCTTCATCGCCTTCTGCATGGTGGCGTCGTGCATCTACCTGGTCAACGACTCGATGGACGTCGAGTCCGACCGCAATCACCCGACGAAGCGTTTCCGTCCGATCGCGGCCGGCGTGGTCCCGGTGCCGTTGGCCTACACCCTCGCGGTCATCCTCGGCGCCGGATCGCTCGCGGTGGCCTTCATCGCGAACTGGCAGACCGCGGTGGTCATCGCCATCTATCTGGTGATCCAGCTCGGCTACTGCTTCGGCCTGAAGAACCAGGCCGTCATCGACATCTGCATCGTGTCGTCGGGCTTCCTGCTGCGGGCCATCGCCGGTGGCGTCGCCGCCGAGATCCGCTTGTCGCAGTGGTTCCTGCTGGTCATGGCGTTCGGGTCGCTGTTCATGGCCGCCGGCAAGCGTTACGCCGAGCTGCAACTCGCCGAACGCACCGGCGCGAAGATCCGCAAGGCGCTGCAGTACTACACCACCACATACCTGCGTTTCGTCTGGACACTCGCGGCTACCGCCGTCGTCCTCTTCTACGGTCTGTGGGCCTTCGACAAGAACTCCGGCCACGACACCAACGTCGCCTACGCACTGTCGATGGTGCCGTTCACCATCGCGATTCTGCGGTATGCGGTCGACGTGGACGGCGGCGAGGCAGGTGAACCCGAGGAGATCGCGCTGGGGGACCGCGTACTGCAGGTCCTGGCCGTGGCCTGGATAGTATGCGTGGGTGTCGCGGTCTATGCAGTCTCCTGATCGACCCGCTGACGATCGTCGCGCGGCCGACGAGGCGCCGCGGAGCTCGGCGCGCAGAGCCCAACCCGAGCCGGACGACAACCCGACGCGGTGGCTGCGACTGAATCTCGACGACGAGGGCGCTGTCAGCGATGACGAGAGCGCTGTCAACGGGGACGAGAGCGCTGTCAGCGACGACAAGGGCGCTGTCAGCGACGACGAGAGCGCTGTCAGTGACGACGAGGGCGCTGTCAACGGGGACGAGAGCGCCAAGCCGCGTCGCCGCTGGGGTGGTCGCGAGTGGACCGCCACGATCAGTTTCCTGATCGGTACGGTCGCCGTGACCATCTTCTTCGCCATCGGTGCCTGGCAGCGTCGCTGGATCGCCGACGACGGCCTCATCGTCCTGCGTACCCTGCGTAACCTCTTCGCGGGCAACGGCCCGGTGTTCAACGCGGGGGAGCGGGTCGAGGCCAACACCTCCACCGCCTGGACCTACCTGTTGTGGTTCTGGGCGTGGGTGACCGACGGTCAACTCGAATACGTCGCGCTATGGGTGGCGCTGGTGCTCTCGGTGGCGTCCATCCCGATCGCCATGTACGGCACGGCCCGACTGATGGGGACCCGCGTCGGTGGCATCACCGGCGACGGCTACACATTGCTGCTGCCGCTCGGCGCGATCATCTACATCGCTCTCCCGCCCGCCCGAGACTTCGCGACCAGCGGACTGGAGAACGGTCTCTGCATCTTCTGGGCGGCGACGCTGTGGTGCCTGCTGGTGTCGTGGAGCAGGCGGCCTAGCCGACGACGTTCCGGCGACGACGGAACCCGGTGGGGTGCCGCGGCCACGCTGTTCCTCGCGTTCTGGGCCGGTCTGGCACCGTTGATCCGCCCCGAACTCGCCATCGTCGGCGGCATCGCCCTGATGTTGGTGTTTCTCGCCCCGCTCGGATGGAGGATGCGCGTCGGTGTGGTCGTGGTGGCCGCGGTGCTGCCGGTGGGCTACCAGATCTTCCGGATGGGCTATTACGCGCTGCTGGTCCCGAATCCGGCGGTGGCCAAGGACGCCAGCGGCTCCAAGTGGCATCAGGGATTCCTCTACCTGGCCAACCTGTTCGGTCCGTACACGCTGCTTCTGCCGGTGATCCTGGCGTTCGTCGCCGGGATCGTGCTGATCGTCGGTGTGCGGCTGCGGCGATCCCGGCCGACGGCCGCCGCCCCGACGCCTGCTCGCCCGCAGTCGCGGCGCGAGCGCGTGGCCGGCTGGTCGGCGCGCCTGCAGACGCCGAGTGCGGTGGTGATCGCAGTACTGCTCGCCGGCGCCGTCGTCTTCGTGTACTGGCTGCGTCAGGGTGGCGACTTCATGCACGGCCGAGTGCTGCTGACCCCGCTGTTCATCCTGTTGCTGCCGCTGATGGTCATCCCGGTGACGATCCCGGTCCACGGCATCCTCGCCGCATTCCGGCGGACCCCGGGCGCGAAGCAGCAGCCAGACACCGACGACATCGCAGCCGATACCGACGCGGTCGACGACATCGCAGCCGATGCCGACGCCCCAGCGGATGACATCAACTCCGAGGCCTCCGATCAGCCCGGCACCGACCCCGACCGCAACCGACGCACGCGACTTCAGCTGGTCGGTTCGGCACTGATGCTGGGCATGTGGGTCGCGACGGTAATCTGGGCGGTCGCCGCGCACGAGACCGTGCTGCCCAATGCCGGTATCGACATCGGTCGTAGCGGCATCGTCGACGAACGCCGTTTCTACGTCACCAACATGGGCAACGAGAATCCGGTGACCGCCGAGGACTATCTGCACTACCCGCGGATGCAGGCGATGGTCGAAAACATCGAGAAGTACCGCACCGAGGGCGGGGTACTGCTGGCGTCGTTCAACTACGACGAGTGGTACATCGCCAAGCTGCCGGAGCGGACCCCGGCCGACAAGCGGCAACTCACGGTGTACTTCCTCAATCTCGGTATGACGAGCATGAACGCGCCGCTCGACGTGCGCGTCGTCGATCAGATGGGCCTGGCGTACCCGCTGGCCGCTCACACCGAGCGGCTCGAGGACGGCCGCATCGGGCACGACAAGGTGTTGCCGTCGGAGTGGGTGGTCGCCGAGGCCGGTGCCAACCCACGCAAGCCGGTGCTGCCGGGATACCTCGACGAGGACGTGGTGCGTCAGGCTCAGGTGGCTCTCACCTGCCCCGCCACCCAGGACCGGTTCGCCTCGTTCGAGGAGCCGTGGTCGTGGTCGCGGTTCAAGCGCAATCTGGTGCAGTCTTTCGGGTTCACCGACTACCGGATCAATCGCAATCCCGAATACGAGATCCAGCGCTGTGGCCTGCAGATGCCGGAACGTCTCAACCCGCGGTGATGCGCGGTCTCGCACGGGTCGCGCACAGAAGTTGCGAGAAATGATCTCGAATCGGTAACGTGCCGCGCGGCGCGATCGATAGAACGACCGTGAACAAGACGTCCGGTGACGTCTGTCAGCACCAACCTGAGAGCGATGTGAGAGAGATCACAGAGTTTGTCAGGGTTCGGCAACTCACATAGGCTGCCGAAAGTCGTGTGCGAGCGATCGCACGAGCATGTGGTGTTGGGGGTCAACCGGAGGTCGTCGTTGTAATCCGGCGTGGGCGGACCGATCTGACGGGTCCGTGACACCGGTGACAGAGGGAGATTTCAGTCGATGGGTGCAGGTGAGATGAAACCGAAGGCGACCGGTGGGTTCCGGCTCCGCAGTCGGCTGGTGGCGGTCGTGGTCGCCGCGCTGACGGTGGCCGGACTTGTGGGAGTGGTTGCCGGTTCCGGTCAGGCGGATGCCCGGATCAACGGCACCGGCCTCCAGAACAACTTCAGTATCGACGCCTGCGGAATGCCCACCAATGGGGCGTTCGGCAACAAGTCGATGGCACCGGGCCGGGTCAACGTCCGCACCTGGTTCAAGCCGGGCAATCAGCGCACCGTCATCATGCTCGACGGTATGCGCGCCCAGTACGACTACTCGGGCTGGGAGATCAACACCAACATCCAGGAACTGGTCAAGCGCGGCGTCAACGTCGTCGAGCCGATCGGCGGCCCCGCCAGCTTCTACACCAACTGGAATGCACCCAGTAATTTCAACGGCCAGCAGCGCCGGTACATGTGGGATTGCGTTATCCAGAATCGTCTGGTGCCGGCGCTGAAGAAGCGTGGCTACCAGGGCAAGAACGGCAAGTACGCCATCATGGGTATCTCCTCGGGTGGTAACGCCGCGCTGTCGCTGGCCGCGCACCGCCCCGACCTCTACTACGCCGCCGGCTCGCTGTCGGGCTACAACTTTTTGAGCGCCCCGGGCATGCACACGATGATCCGGCTCGCGATGCTCGACGTCGCACCGGCGCCGTGGAACGTCGACGCGATGTGGGGCCCGCCGTGGGATCCGCGCTGGTACGACAACGACCCGTCGATGCTCATCAACCGGATGCACGGGATGAAGATCTTCGTCGGCTCGGGTAACGGCCTGTTCGGTCGGTACAACGCACTGCCGAACGTGTTCGACGACCTCTTCAAGGGTTCGACGCTCGAGGTGCTCGCCTTCACCCAGGCCAAGGCCTTCGAGGGGCTGGCACTGATCAACGGTCTGCCGGTGATGAGTCACTACGCCAACGGCACCCATGCCTGGGGCTACTGGCAGGACATGGTGTGGAACGCCTACGCACAGGGCTTCTTCCGCTGATCCGCTAGACGCGGCAACTGCTCTACCGACCCCGGTCGGAACCACTGGTTCCGGCCGGGGTTTTCGCATCGGCCGGTCACCCGGTCGGGACGCTACATCTGTCCGCCTAGATCACAGAAGTCACAAAAATCTCATCTGCCACAGCGTGGCGTCCCCGCCCGACGCGCATGACCGTGTAAGAAACACCTGAGGCTAAATGACACCAGTGAGATTTTTGTGACTCATGTGGTGTTCGGGAGGACAATCCCCCGTGGCGACGGGTCGTCGGGGTGCGAAGGAGCTCAAGGGAATGCGAACAGCGAGTGCGGGGCGGCCACGGTGGCGCAACCCCGTCCGAATGATCATCACGATGGTGGTGATCGCCGTGGTGGCAGCGGCGTGGACGTTGATCGGGCAGCAAACCGCACACGGCGCACCGGCACCCGCGCCGGCCGCGCCACCGGCGACCTCCCCGGCACCGTCACCCGCCTCCCCGGCACCGGCGGAATCTCCGGCCCCGGCGGCCAGTCCCGCGCCGGCCGCAGCGCCCGCGGCGACGGCACCCGCCCGCGTCACCAAGACGTACTGGTACACCGACCGCCGGGTCGCCCTGTGGGTGTTCTCGCCGGCGATGAACACCGAGATCCAGGTGCAGATCCTGCTCGCCCGCGACTGGTGGGCCAATCCTCGGGCCAAGTTCGCCCAACTGACGATGCTCGACGGCCTGCGTGCCCAGGATGACCAGAGCGGCTGGATCATCAACACCGACATCGTGAACTTCTATCAGGACAAGAACGTCAACGTCATCCTGCCGATCGGTGGCGAATCCAGCTTCTACACCGACTGGCAGCAGCCGGACAAGGGCAAGACCTACAAGTGGGAGACCTTCCTCATCCATGAGCTCCCGCCGATCCTGGAGGGCGACTGGCGGTCGACCGACGTCCGCGGGATCGAGGGGCTGTCGATGGGTGGCTCCGCGGCGATGATGCTCGCGGCCCGCAATCCCGGTTTCTACAAGTTCGCCGGTTCGTTCTCCGGCATCCTTCAGATGACGTCCTACGGCATGCCGCAGGCGATTCAGTTCGCCCTGCGCGACGGTGGCGGCTACGACGCGATGAAGATGTTCGGGCCGCCCAGCGATCCGGCCTGGAAGGAACACGATCCCTACCTGCTGGCCGACAAGCTCCAGGGCACCAGCCTCTATATCTCCTCCGGGAACGGAATGATCGGCCCGCACGACTCACCGTCGGACATCCCGATGCTGGCCACCAACTACTCCGGCGTCGGCCTGGAACTACTCTCCCGGGTCACCTCGCAGCAGTTCGCGATCAAGCTGAACCAGTTGGGGATTCCCGGTCAGGCCGTCTACCGGGCATCGGGCACCCACACCTGGCCGTACTGGGAGTTCGAGATGCATCAGGCATGGCCGCAGGCCGCCGCCGCACTCGGCCTGTCCGGCGACAAGGTCAGCTGCCGTCCCAGCGCCGCGTTCAAGAAGGTCGCCGACCGCGCCCGGATCGGTGCCTGCCTCACGCCGGAGTACGCCGTGCCAGGCGGTCGGGCACAGGACTTCGCCGGCGGACGCATCATCACCGGACCCAAGGGCCCGAAGGTGGTGGGTGGGGCCATCGGCGGCGCCTACGCGGGTGCCGGCGGACCGGGCGGCAAGCTCGGCCTGCCCACCGGGGACGAACAGAACTGGCGCGACGGCGGCAAGTTCCAGACGTTTGAGCACGGTCGGATCAACTGGACACCGCGCGGAGGTGCCGTACTCGCCCGGTGACCGAACCCGACATGAACACGCAGGAGCCGCTCCACACCACGTGGGGCGGCTCCCGCGTGTGATCCCGGGGACATCGGAGTGTGCCGGGCCTGAGAGCTCTCTGTGGAATCCATGGGTTTTCCGCAGATCACGTGTTCCCGCGGCCGGATTCGTCGGAGGTGTTGGGTAGCCTTGCGCTGGCGGTCCGCACACCGACCGGTGAGCGTTGGCCCGATGTTGTTTGTGCCGTGCTGTTTTCACGGCGCGAGACGTGGAAGCGATGACGAAGTGATGATGACCAAGTACCTCAGGCTCGGCCTGATGATGATGGGCGCCGCGTTGGCGTTCGGCTCGCTGACGGCGTGTTCGGATGATTCGACCGCGAGTGCCCCGATCACCAGCAACCCGGTCACCACCACCTCGCTGTACTCGGCGTCGTCCAGTGCGCCCTCGTCGTCGGCCGCCGCCGACTCCTCGTCCCCCGATTCGGCGACATCGACCACCGCTGGTTCGAGTCTGCCCGCCACGGCACCGCGTACCACCGCGGCGGCGTCGGGTTCGTTCGTCGCACCGTCGGGTCAGGCCCTCGATCCCAAGGCCAAGCGGTATCTGCAGGCCCTGCGCGATCAGAACGTCACCCTGCTCGGCGACGAGGACAACGGCGTCGCGTTGAGCGTCGCGATCTGGGTGTGTGAGGCCCAACGCAAGAACACCGATCCGGTGACCACCAAGGGGTATGTGGTGGCGCTGGTGGCGCCCGGCACCAACAGCACGCAGGAGGCCAACGCCAAGGCCGACAAGGTGATCAAGGCCGCCGAGGATTACTACTGTTGAGCGCGGGATCACCGCTTCTGAGCGGACACCCTGACCGGTGAACGCCGCCCGCCGATCTCGCCGTGCCCGATCGCGCCCGGCCCGCCGACGCATCCTGCCGCTGATGCTCGCAGCGGTCGCCCTGCTCGCGATCATCGCCATCGTTCTCGTCGTGCTGTGGGTGCAGGGTCTGCGTGGCGGTGCGCCGCAACCGCCGGGCACCTCGACCACGCCGTCGACGCCGTCCACCCGCCCCGA
Source organism: Gordonia oleivorans (assembly GCF_040044975.1). Classification (NCBI taxonomy): domain Bacteria; kingdom Bacillati; phylum Actinomycetota; class Actinomycetes; order Mycobacteriales; family Gordoniaceae; genus Gordonia; species Gordonia oleivorans. The sequence goes on along the minus strand of NZ_JBDZDI010000027.1, from coordinate 49,385 downwards.
GGCGCAGTCTGCCGACTGTCCGGACGTGTTGACCCTGGTGGTGCCGGGTACCTGGGAGTCGGCCGCCGATGACGACCCGGACAACCCCACGGCCAATCCGCGATCGTTGATGCTGCGCGTCTCCTCGGCGCTCAAGGAGCAGTTCCCCGAATCGCGGACCGAGGTGTACACGGTTCCCTACGTGGCGCAGTTCCGTAACCCGACCAACCTCAACGACCACCAGGCCGACTACAACGACTCGCGGACCCAGGGCTACAAGCGGGCCGCGGGCAAGATCATCAGCACGCACGAGCGTTGCCCGCTGACCCGTTACGTGATCATGGGCTTCTCACAGGGTGCGGTGATCTCCGGTGATCTCGCCTCGGCGATCGGAAACGGGCGGGGCGGGGTGCTACCCGCCGAGGATGCCGATCTCGTCCTCGGCGTCGGATTGATCGCCGACGGTCGTCGGCAACCCGGCGATCAGCGCGACATCACCCCGAGCCCGCCGGGCGTCGGAGCCGAGATCTCGCTGAGTGGAATGGGTACGCTCGTACCGGGAATCACGATGACCGGACCACGCACCGGCGGATTCGGCAGCGTTCGCGACAAGGTCGTATCCATCTGTGCGCCAGGCGATCTCATATGTGACGCGCCCACCGTCACCAATCCGCTGGGCGCGGTCAACCAGTTGCTCGGCGCATTGAACAACCCGGTGCACGCCCTCTACGCGACACCGCGGTACTGGTCCCACGACGGCGCCACCGCCACCCAGTGGATGCTCGGCTGGTCGCAGAACCTGATCGACGCGGCGCCCCGCCCGGCCCACAACTGACGGGCGCAACAAGCGCCGCCTACGAGCCCGTGTGTGCGCCGCGCCGCGATGCAGGAGGAAGAGCGAGGAGCGTAGCGACGATGCGATGACGACGACGAGCGGTGCAGGTGGGCGCACGCACGCGCGATTCGCGGAGCGATCGCAACCAAGCACCGTTTGGTGAGCTCACGGGCCTGCATTAACGTTGTGGGCTGGTTCGGCGATGTCCCCCAAAGTGGGGGAGATCCTCCGCCGGAACATCGACGACGCCGGGCAGGTACCGCCGGGCACGAGGAGAGACGCGTATGACCCAGGTCGAGCCCGCCGGGCCGGGCCAGAGCACTGTGCGCAAGTTCCGGTTCGGCGCGGGTGGCGAGGGCAACAAGGACGAGGGCGGCGCCCGTAAGTTCGTCAAACTCGCGCAAACCGCCGAAGAGTACGGATACGACACGTTCGCGGTACCGGATCACCTCGGTAATCAGGTCGGACCGCTGGCCGCGCTGGGTGCACTCAGTCAGGCCACCAGCCGTATCCGCCTCGCCACCTCGGTGCTGGCCAACGGCTTCCGCAATCCGGCGATCCTGGCCAAGGAGGCCAACACGATCGACGTGCTGAGCAAGGGACGCCTCGAACTCGGCATCGGCGCAGGCTGGATGAAAGAGGAATTCGACAAGGCGGGTATCCCGTTCGAATCGCCCGGCGTACGCATCCGGCGTCTCGACGAGTCGCTGACCATCCTCGACAAGCTGATGCGCGGCGAGACCGTGGACTTCGACGGCGAGTTCTATCAGATCAAGGGACTCGAGGGCACGCCGCGGCCCCGGCAGGGACCGCGCCCGCCGATCGCCGTCGGCGGTGGCGGCCCCAAGATGCTCGCGCTGGCAGCCAAGCACGCCGACATCATCTCGGTGGCGCCGGGCACCACACCCGACGGCAAGATGAAGCTCTCCGACATGACGATCGAGAAGACCGCCGAGCGCGTGGACCGCATCCGTGCGGCGGCCGGCGACCGATTCGACGACATCGAGATCAATTGGACCATCGCGGTCATCGTCATCACCGACGATCGGCAGGCCACCGCCGAGATGGCTCTCAAGGCGCTTGATCAGGGGTATCCGCCGAACATCGCCCGCGACGCCGAGTTCACCGTCGACGATGTGCTGAGCTCGCCGTACATCGCGATCGGCTCCTTCGAGGAGATCGCCGATCAGATCCGCGAGATCCGGCGCCGGACGTCGATGTCGTACGTCGGGGTGTTCCCGACCCAGATGGACGCGTTCGCGCCGGTGATCTCGCTCCTCAAGGGAGAGTAATGTGTGACCTCGGTCTGGCGGCGCACCCGGACACCGGATATGCGTGAACCCGGTGGTGTCCGCCCAGGTGAGGGGCCTGCAGTCACGTGATCGGGCTGCAGGATCACAAAAAGCGGACATGACGATCACGCGAAGCGAAACCGAAGACGCGACTGCACTACCGTGAGGCGGTAGTCGCGAGATGAGTACCGATGCGAACACCGATGCCCGAGCAGTCGAGCGTCATCGTTGTTCGTGGGCGCCGCGGGGTGTGCCACGAGAAAGGTACGCACTCACCTGCCCGGCAGGGGAGTGACGTGGGGGCCACAGGAGTAGATGGATGCTGAACACTGAATTCGACCAGTTCCTCGACGAGAACGGTCAGCTGCACTTCACCGAGGACGCGACGCTCGTCGACTATGTCGAGCGCAACGTCCGCGACGCGGCCGACACCCTCGCGTACCGATTCATCGATTACAGCCGTGAACGTGACGGTGAGCGTCAGGACCTCACCTGGGCACAGTTCGGCAAGCGACTGCGCGCGGTGGCCGCCCGACTCCAGCAGGTCACCAAGCACGGGGACCGGGTCGCCATTCTCGCCCCGCAGTCGTTGGAGTACGTCATCGGCTTCTTCGCCGCGCTCTACGCCAGCAACGTCGCCGTACCCCTGTTCAGCCCCGATGAGCCCGGCCACACCGACCGCCTGACCGCGGTCCTCGCCGACTGCGAACCGACCGCCATCCTCACCTCCACCAAATCCGCCGAGGCGGTCCGCAACTTCTTCGCCGACCGCCCCGCCAAGGAACGTCCTCGTGTCATCGCCGTCGACGCGGTCCCCGACTCCGTCGGCTCCGGCTGGGTCGCCCCCGTCGCCGGCAAGGACCACAACAAGGACACCGTCGCCTACCTGCAGTACACCTCCGGCTCCACCCGCGTACCGGCCGGCGTGGAGATCACCTACCAGGCCGTCGCCGCCAACGTTCTGCAGATCTACGACTGCATCGAGATCGACCGCAACGCCCGCGGCGTCACCTGGCTGCCGATGTTCCACGACATGGGACTGCTGACGGTGATCCTGCCCGCGCTCGGCGGAAAATACATCACGATCATGAGCCCGCAGGCCTTCGTGCGCCGCCCCGGCCGCTGGATCCGTGAACTCGCCGCCGACGACGACAACGCCCCCACCTACGCCGCCGCACCGAACTTCGCCTACGAGCACGCCGCCGCACGCGGACTGCCCAAGCCCGGCGAGACCCTCGACCTGTCCAACGTGATCGGACTCATCAACGGTTCCGAGCCGGTCACGGTCGGCTCGATGAAGAAGTTCAACGACGCCTTCGGTCCCTACGGCCTGCCGAAGACCGCGATCAAACCCTGCTACGGCATGGCCGAGGCCACCCTGTTCGTCTCCGCCACTCAGCGCGACAACGAGGCCAAGATCATCTACGTCGACCGCGACGAACTCAGCGCCGGACGAATGAAGATCATCGACTCCGACGCCCCCAGTGCCGTCGCACAGGTGTCCTGCGGCCAGGTCGCCCTGAGCCAGTGGGCCGCCATCGTCGACGCCGCCGACTACGACGAGACCGGCACCGCCACCGAGAAGGCCGACGGCCAGGTCGGCGAGATCTGGCTGCACGGACTCAATATCGGCGCCGGCTACTGGAACAAGCCCACCGAATCCCAGCGAACCTTCCACAACACGATCGACGTGCCGCTGCCCCAGGGCAGCCACACCGACGGGGCACCCGAGGGCGCCGAATGGATGCGCACCGGCGACTACGGCGTCTGGTTCGAAGGTGAGCTCTACATCACCGGCCGCGTCAAGGACCTCGTCATCGTCGACGGCCGCAACCACTACCCGCAGGACATCGAGTTCAGCGCCCAAGAGGCCAGCACCGCGCTGCGCCCCGGTTTCGTCGCCGCCTTCGCGGTCCCGGCCAACCAACTCCCCGCCGTCGTCTTCGAACAGTCGACCAGCGGTCTGAGCTTCGACCCCGACGACGCCTCCGAACAACTCGTCATCGTCGCTGAGCGCGGACCGGGCAAGAAGACCGACCCGCAGGAGATCGCCGACACCGTCCGCGCCGCCATCGCACAGCGCCACGGCGTCATGGCCCGCGACATCCTCCTCGTGCCCGCCGGCTCCATCCCCCGCACCTCCAGCGGCAAGATCGCCCGGCGCGCCACCAAGGCCGCCTACATCGACGGCAGCCTGCGGGGTGGGTACAAGCAAACAGCTTTCCCGGATGCGGGCGCTTAGCGGCGTGCTGACTGGCGCCGCTTCCGGCGGCGCGGGTGTTTGCGCCCTTGAGCACCGCTCGTCGTCGAAGACGACGCCGCGAAGATGTGGCGTCCGCTCCGCGTCCGCGAGTGTTCGGGCCCGGAGGCGCCACTCAACCCGACGGCTTCGCTCCTCGCTCTTCCTCCTGCATCGCGGCGCGGCCCGAACACCTGGTGGTAGCGGTGCGCCACTCCATTTCCGCAGGGCCGGTCCAGTACCGGCCCACTGATGAGTATTTTGGGTACTGATGTCTGAACTGCATAACGACGCCAACACTGGGTCCGACGACACCGTCAACGAGGGTGCCGCGGCTCCCGCTTCCCCCGACGGCGAGACCGCCGGTGGCCTGACCGTCGGCGAACTGCGCGACTGGCTGCGGAACTGGGTGTCGGAGGCGACCGGTGTCCCCGCCGACCAGATCAACGACGACCGGCCGATGGAAGAGCTCGGCCTGTCCTCACGCGATGCGGTGGCCCTGGCCGCCGACGTCGAGGACAAGACCGGCGTCATCCTCACCGCGACCGTCGCCTACAACCATCCGACCATCGCGATGCTGGCCAAACGCATCATCGAGGGCGATCCCGACGAGGATGTCGACGTCGACGCCGACCGCTTCTGGGAACGCGACCGCGACGACGCCGACGACATCGCCATCGTGGGCCTGTCGACACGATTCCCGAAGGCCGGCGACACCCCGGACTCGACGTGGGACGCACTGATCACCGGCCGTGACGGCATCTCGGACCTGCCCGAGGACCGGTGGACGGAATTCCGTTCCGATCCGCAGATGGCCGAGGTGCTCGCCAAGCGCAACCTGCGCGGCGGCTACCTCGACGACGTGAAGTCCTTCGACGCCGACTTCTTCCAGATGAGTCCGCGTGAGGTCGAGATGGTCGACCCGCAGCAGCGTCTCGCGATGGAACTGACCTGGGAGGCGCTCGAGCACGCCCACATCCCGGCCAGCGATCTCAAGGGCGGGCAGGTCGGCGTCTTCGTCGGCACCTCCACCAACGACTATCAGCTGATGGCCGCCCTCGGCCTCGGCGAGGGTTCCGACGAGACCGCCGCCTACGCCCTGACCGGCACCGCGACCTCGATCATCGCCAACCGCGTCTCCTACTTCTTCGACTTCCACGGCCCGTCGGTGGCCATCGACACCGCGTGCTCCTCGTCGCTGGTCGCCGTGCATCAGGCCGTCCGAAGCCTGCGCTCCGGCGAATCCGACGTCGCGCTGGCCGGTGGCGTCAACATGATCCTCACCCCCGCCGCGACCGTCGGCTTCGACACCATCGGCGCGGTCGCCAAGGACGGTCACATCAAGGCCTTCTCCTCTGACGCCGACGGCATGGTGCGTTCCGAGGGTGGCGGCATGTTCGTCCTCAAACGCCTCGCCGACGCCCGCCGCGACGGTGATCAGGTGCTGGCCGTCGTGTCCGGTTCCGCGGTCAACTCCGACGGCCGCTCCAACGGCATCTTCGCCCCCAATCCCGAAGCGCAGGTGGAGGTGCTGCGATCGGCCTACGTCGACGCCGCGCTCGACCCGCGTCAGGTCGACTACATCGAGGCCCACGGCACCGGCACCATCCTCGGTGACCCCATCGAGGCCGACGCCCTCGGCCGCGTGGTCGGCCGTGGCCGCGTGGTCGGTGCGCCCGCCCTGCTCGGGTCGGCCAAGACCAACTTCGGTCACATGGAATCGGCGGCCGGTGCCGGCGCACTGGCCAAGGTGGTGCTGTCGTTGCAACACAACACGATTCCCGCATCCCTCAACTACGCGGGCCCCAACCCGTACATCCAGTTCGAGGCGACCGGACTCAAGGTGACCCCCGAGGTCACCGAATGGCCGCGGTACTCCGGGCACGCCATCGCCGGCGTCTCCGGCTTCGGATTCGGTGGCACCAATGCGCATGTCATCGTGCGTGAGGTGCTGCCGGGTGATCTGACCCGCGGCGACGTCGACATCCCCGCGCTCGACGCGGCGGCCGCCGAGACCCCCGTGGCCGACGACGATGACGACGACGAATTCCTCACCGAGGCCGAGCGTGCGGTCCTCGCCGCGCAGAACCCGGCCGCCGAGGCGCCTGCCGCCGTCGCCGAATCCGATCCCGCCGAGGGGTTCGCACCGGCCGCGGCCGAGGGCTCGGTGGTGCCGCTGGTGATCTCGGCATTCCTGCCGTCGCGTCGCCGCAAGGCCGCCGCCGACCTCCTGTCATGGCTGGAATCCGATGCGGGACAGGCGACTCCGCTCGCCGACATCGGCCGCGCGCTGGCACACCGCAATCACGGGCGGTCCCGTGCGGTGGTGATGGCCCGCAGCCACGACGACGCGATCAAGGGTGTTCGCGCGGTCGCCGAGGGCAAGGCCAATCCGACCGTGTATTCGGTGGATTCACCGGATGCGGCGTCGGCGGTGTGGTTGCTCTCCGGCTTCGGATCGCAGCATCGCAAAATGGCCAAGCAGCTTTACACCGAGAATCCGGTGTTCGCCAAGTATGTCGACCGGGTCGACGCCTTCGTGCAGCAGGAACTCGGCTACTCGATCGTCGAGATGTTCCTCGACGACGCACAGACCTACGGCATCGAGACCAGCCAGGTCGGCATCTACACCATCCAGGTGGCCCTGGCCGACGCGCTGCGTCACTTCGGCGCCGAACCCGGTGTGCTGGTTCCCCATTCGATGGGTGAGGCGTCCGCCGCCTACATCAGCGGTGGACTGTCGCTGGAGGACGCCACCCGCGTCATCTGTCAGCGTTCCCGCTTGATGGGTGAGGGTGAGTCGATGCTGCAGGGCGACGACATCCGCCTGATGGCGCTGGTCGAGTACTCCGCCGACGACATCACCGGTGTGCTCACCGATTACCCGGATCTGGAGATCTGTGTGTACGCGGCGCCGACGCACACCGTGATCGGCGGGCCGGAATCGCAGGTCGACGCGATCGTCGCGCGCGCCGAATCCGAGGGCAAGCTGGGTCGCAAACTGCAGACCAAGGGTGCCAGCCACACCTCGCAGATGGACCCGCTGCTCGGCGAATTGTCGTATGAGCTCACCGGAATCGAGCCGCGGCGCCCCACCGTCGGCTTCTACAGTTCGGTGGATCGGGAGACCTTCTACCGTCCCGGTCACGAGCCGGTGCACACCATCGACTACTTCCTCAAGGGTCTGCGCCACAGTGTGTGGTTCTCCCAGGCCATCGCGAAGTCGGTGGAGAACGGGCACCGCACCTTCCTGGAACTCTCACCCAACCCGGCCGTCCTCATCTCCGTTGCCGCGGTGACCTTCTCGTCGGGTCTGCACGATGCGGAGCTGATCGAGACGTTGCGCCGCAAGGAGGACGAGAGCTACGGGCTGATCAACGCCCTGATGAAGCTCTACGTGCACGGACATCCGGTGGACGTCGGATCACTGTTCGGTGCAGGCGATTTCGCCGACATCCCGCGAACCCGCTTCGAACGCAAGGAATACTGGCTCTCCGCCTCGCTGTCGTCGGGGTCGGGTGCCGGCAAGATTCCCGGCGCCCACGTGGCGCTGCCGGACGGCCGGCATGCCTGGGAGGTCAACGCCTCGGCGGTCACCGACCCGCGGGAACTGGTCCGGGCGGCGGCCGCTCAGGTCCTCTCCGGAGCCACGGTCGGTGCGGCCCGCGCCCATGGTGAGCTGCCGTCGGCGGGAACCCTGACGACGACGCTGAGCCCGCACCCGGGTGGCGCGTCGGTGACGGTGCACGGCCGGGACGACGCAGACCACGGCGGCAAGAACTTCCGGCTGCTCTTCGAGGCCGCGGTGACCGGCGACCTCGCCGACGGCGCCCCGAATTCCGTTGACAGCGCCCAGAATCTCGCTGACGGCGCCCAGAATTCCACTGACAGCGCTCCGGCGAAGGTGGATCCGGAGAAGATCGGCTACACCGACACCTCGGTGGTCGTCGAGGACGAGGTGATCGACGACATCGGCAACCGCTGGGACCCGGCGTCGGGCGAGTCGGTGGAGGATCGGCTCGCGATCATCGTCGGTGAGTCGATGGGCTATGACCCCGAAGACCTGCCGCGCGAGATCCCGCTCATCGAACTCGGACTGGATTCGCTGATGGCGGTGCGCATCAAGAACCGCGTCGAGTTCGAGTTCGACATCCCGCAACTGCAGCTGCAGGCGATGCGTCAGGCCAACCTCGCCGACGTCACCAAGTTCGTCGAGTACGCGGTCGCCCACCGTGACGAACTGGACTCGCTGGCCGAGAATGCCGCCGGCGGAGGCGAACTCGACACCGCCGCACTCAACGCCTACATCGACGAGCAGAACGCCAAGCGTGCCGCCGCCCCCACTCCTGCCGAGGCAGCCGCACCTTCCCCCGTGGCTGAACCCCCCGCCGTGGAGGCCACAGCTTCCCCTGCGGCTGAACCCCCCGCCGTGGAGGCCACACCTTCCCCTGCCCCCGACCTCACCGATCAGAAGGCCGTGGCCGACGCCGCGGGCTCCGACGTCCCGCCGCGTGACGCGGCCGAGCGTCTGACCTTCGGGGTGTACGCGGTGATCACCAAGCGGTCCGCGGGCGGCATCTTCAACAAGCTGCCGGTGCTGGAAGAGGAAGTGGCACAAGCACTCACCGACAAGCTCAACGAGCGCACCGGTGGCGATATCGACGTCGAGGACATCCTCGACTCGGAGACGATCGAGGAGATGTCGAACTACGTTCGCGAGTTCCTCGACGCCGCCGCCGACACCGACGGCTTCATCCGATACCTGCGGCTGACGCCGGCGGGCAAGAAGAGCTACGACCCGAGCGCCGGAGATCCGGTGCCGGCGTTGCTGTTCCATCCCGCCGGCGGCAACACCTCGGCGTATGAGGCGCTGCTGAAGCGGCTGCCCGACGATCGGCCGGTGATCGGTTTCGACCGCGTCGAGGGCAGCATCGAAGAGCGTGTGCGCCAATACATGCCACGCCTGCGCGAGGTGCAGCCGCACGGCCCGTACGTGCTGATCGGCTGGTCCCTCGGCGGTGCTCTCGCCTACGGCTGCGCGCAGGTGCTCGCCGAGGAGGGTGAGGACGTCGCGTTCGTCGGCCTGATCGACGTCGTCCGGCCGCGCCACGACGTGGCGGAGACCTCGGACACCAAACGTCAACGGCTGGAACGATGGAAGGAGTTCGCGATCCGCAACTACGATCTCGACGCCGACATCCCGATCCCGATGGATCGGCTGGTCGAGGCCGACGACGAGGGGCAGTTCGCGATCATCATGGAGATGATGTCGATGTCGGGCACCAAGATCCCCGGCGGGATCATCGAGCATCAGCGCACCTCGTTCATCGACAATCGTGCGCTCACCAACATCCGGCCGACCCGCTACGACGGCAAGGTGGTGCTCTACCGCGCCGACCGGATGCACGACGGCGCCATCGAACTCGAGCCGCAATGGGCCGAGATCGACGAGGACGGCCGCTGGGGTGAGGTCGTCGACGATCTGGAGATCATCCACATCGGTGGCGATCACCTCTCGATCGTCGACGAACCGTTCATCGGCAAGATCGGTGCCGACCTGACCCGCCGCCTGAGCGACGTTCCGGCGCCCAGCACCCACTGACAACGGCTAGGAGTAGACCGTGGAGACGACCGCAGCGAAACTCGCCGACCTTCGGGCCAAGCTCGAACTGGCGAAGGAACCGGCCGGCGAGAAGGCGATCGCCAAGCGAGCCAAGAAGGGGATTTTCTCTCCCCGTGAGCGTTTGGCGATGCTGTTCGACCCTGGGACCTTCGTCGAGATCGGTGCGCTGGCCAAGATGCCGGGTGCGGCGGAGACCGGTTACGGCGACGGCGTCGTCACCGGCCACGGCTTGGTCCACGGCCGTCCGGTCGCCGCGTTCTCCCACGATCAGTCCGTCCTCGGCGGCACCGTCGGTGAGATGTTCGGCCGCAAGGTCGCCGCGCTGATGGAGTGGGCCGGGCGGATCGGCTGCCCCATGGTCGGCATCAACGACTCGGCCGGTGCGCGCATCCAGGACGCGGTGACGTCACTGGCCTGGTACGCGGAGATGGGCCGGCGTAACGATCTGCTGTCCGGTCTGGCGCCGCAGATCTCGGTGATCCTCGGCAAGTGCGCGGGCGGTGCCGTGTACACCCCGGCCAACACCGACATCCTGGTGGCCGTCGAGGACAAGTCCTACATGTTCGTCACCGGGCCGGACATCATCAAACAGACCACCGGAGAAGAGATCTCGGCCGAGGACCTCGGCAGTGCGCACAATCAGGCGCGGTGGGGCAACATCCACCACGTCGCCGCCGACGAGAAGGCCGCCTTCGAGTGGGTGCGGGACTACCTGCAGTACATGCCGTCGAGTTGCTACGAGCGCCCGCCGGTGATCAACCCGGGCCTCGAGCCGGAGATCACCGCCAGCGATCTCTCCCTCAACGAGTTCATGCCCGATTACGACAACGCGGGCTACGACATGCACGACATCATCATCAAACTCTTCGACGACGGCGCCTTCCTCGAGGTCGGAGAGTTGTTCGCGCCCAACATCATCACCGGGTACGCCCGGGTGGACGGCCAGTCGGTGGGTGTGGTGGCCAACCAGCCGAGTGTGATGGCCGGGACCCTGGACACCGATTCGTCGGAGAAGGCCGCGCGATTCGTGCGGATCTGCAACGCCTTCGGGATCCCGCTGATCTTCCTCGTCGACACCCCCGGCATCCTGCCGGGCCTGGTGGAGGAGCAGAAGGCGACGATCCGGCGGTCCGGCCGATTCCTCTACGCCTACGTCGAGGCCGACGTCCCGAAGATCACCGTGGTCCTGCGCAAGGCCTACGGCGGCGCGTATGCGGTGATGGGATCCAAGCAACTCGGCGCCGACATCAACTTCGCGTGGCCGTCGGCGAAGATCGCGGTGATGGGTGCCGAGTCGGCCGCGGCGGTGCTGACCCGACGGCAAACCGAGGGGATGAGTGCGCACGACGCCGACAAGGTGCGCCGCGACTTCATCGACTTCTACAACACGATGATGGCCACGCCGTATCTGGCTGCCGAACGCGGTTACATCGACGCGGTCATCGAGCCCGCCGAAACCCGGCTGCAGTTGCGAAAGGCGTTGGCGCAGTTGCGTGACAAGCAGATGCTCCGCACCGACCGCAAGCACTTCCTGATGCCCATCTGATCACCCCGCGGGGAGCGTTCGCCCCGGGACGATCGGCCTCGGCGAAGTCGCCCGGGACGATCAGCCCGGCGTGCTCACCGGGCTGGCGCAGTCGAGTAGTTCGGCGGTGTCGACGATCTTGCGACGCCGACGCTTCATCGGCTTGCCAGGGCAAGGAAATCGCTGTTGGGGTGGGCCGCTTGGGCGATGCCGCGCCGGCCGATGATGACGACCTCCTCGATCGCGGACTCCCGCAGCAGGTCGATGGCGTGGTCGGCCATGTCGCTGCGAGCCGGTCGTCGGGGTCCCAGACGAGAATGCGGGCGACGTCGAGGGCCACGTTTCCGTTGCCCACGACGACCGCCCGGCTGCCGAGAGGTCGTAGGTGTCCGCGGCGTGATCGGGATGTCCGTTGTACCACGCCACGAGATCGGTGGCGGCGATCGAACCGCGGAGTTCCTCGCCGGGATGCGCAGCGACCGTCGTGTGCGGCACCGACGGAGTTGACGACCGCGTCGTGGTGGGCGGACGACTCGTCGTGCGACACGTCCGCGCCGGCCTCGACACTGCCCACCTCGACACTGCCCACCTCGACACTGCCCACCTCGACACTGCCCACCTCGACACTGCCCACCTCGACACTGCCCACCTCGACACTGCCCACCTCGACACTGCCCACCTCGACACTGCGGTAGTACTCGAAGTTGCGTTTGTCGGCCACCGACGCGAATCCGGCCTCGACCCCCTTGGTGGCGGCGTGATCGGGGGCGACCCCGGCCCGGACCAATCCGTACGGGGGTCGGTAGCCGATCGAAGATATGCACCGTGATCTGGGAATGGCGGAAAAGTTCTCGGCCAGATAGAACCCGTCCGGACCGGCTCCCACGATGGCCACACGAACTAGATCAGTGTAATGATTTACATCATAACGTGTCAGGGCGTGGTGGCTCGGCAACATCGGGGTGATCCACCACGCCGATCGCGCCGGCCCGACCGCGTGTCGACGACGGTCGTGGCGTCGTGATCGGCCATCGAACACCACGTGCATCGACGTAAGGTGACCCTCGTGGACCCTGACCCCGAACACCGTGGCCTCGACCGTGCCGAGCAGCCATCAGCGTCGGTGCCCCGAGCCTCGGCGCGTATCGCAGACGAACTGCGCCGGCGCATCGTGTCCGGCCGGCTGGCCGCGGGGTTCCCGCTTCCGTCCGAACGTGAGCTGATCGAGGAGTTCGGGGTATCCCGGCCGACGCTGCGCGAGGCGTTGCGCGTGCTCGACTCGGAATCACTCATCGACATCAAACGGGGTTCGCACGGCGGTGCGGTGGTGAGCGTGCCGGGTGTGCACACCGCCGCCGGTTACCTCGGGGTCATTCTCGAGTATCGGCACGCGACGATCGACGATGTCTTCGGCGCCGCGTGCGTCCTCGAGGCGAACTGCGCGGCGATGCTGGCGCGCTCGCGCACGGAGGAGGATCTGACGTTGCTGCGTGCCGCGGTGGAGACCGAGCGGCAGCATCGTGACGACCCGGCCGCCCTGCTGGACGCGCAGAACGACTTCCACCGATTGCTGATCGACCTGGTCGGCAACACGACCCTGGCGGTCTTGATCGGTCAGTTACGGGAGGTCATCGACGCCGCCACCCGCAGCCAGCTCGTCGAATCGGCGCTGAGCGAGGAGCAGCGCCTGGTGGCCTCGGCCAAGGGCGTGCGCGCGCACGCCAAGCTGGTCGACCTGATTGAGCAGCGCGACGCCGATGGTGCCGCCCAACTCCGGCGCCGGCAGGTGAGCGCGACGGGTGCCTACCTGAAGGAATCCGGCGTCGGCGAATCGGTGCTCGACCTCCTCGGGTAGATCACCCCGCTCGCTCCGGAGTGTCCGAAAAATCACATCGACCTCCACGCGCATCTGTGCCAACGCATGCCGGTTCACCTGGAACTTGCCGATCTCCTATCCAAATGCCTTGCGGTCGTGCGCATGATCCGGTTGACAGATCGACGGCGCGACGCGCCTCGGCCACCGCGTGGATGGCGATCCCGAGTCGTTCGGCGGGCAGGTTGCGCATCAGGTGATAGACGCCGCGGTTCTCCTCACCGATCGGATTCTCCTTCGGGACACACGAGACCCCACCAAGTCCATTAGGTTAATACAGTAGATGATTAAACGTAAACCGTACATGCTGGAGACACTTGATTCTCCGGCCGACGGGTGGCCGCGCAGGTGAGGAGCTAGCGGATGACCAACGCCGCACGATCGTCGATAGTCAAGGTGCCCAAGGCGGCGGAGCTCGTCGCGATGGAATTGCGGCGCCGGATCGTGCAGGGTGACGTGCAACCCGGCGACCCGCTGCCCAGTGAGTCTGAACTGATGGCGGAGTTCGGCGTGTCGCGGCCCTCGCTGCGAGAGGCGTTTCGGATCCTCGAATCCGAGGCGATCATCACCGTGCTCCGAGGTGCGCGAGGCGGAGCCCGGGTCCTCGAACCGGACGGCGCGGTCGCGGCCCGGCACACCGGTGCGCTGCTGCAGTATCACGGAACGCCGCTGCGCGACGTCTATCAGGCCCGCACCGAACTCGAGGTCTCGGCGATCGGGCTCTACGGGAAACGGCCACGCAAGGCCGCGCTGGCGGCCCTGGACGAGATCGTCACCGAGGCCCAGTCCGCCGACGACGAGGCATCCTTCGCCGGAATCAGTGTGCGGTTTCACCGCGCGGTCGTCGAGAACGCCGGAAACGTGACCCTGGCGATGCTCGCCGACATGCTCTACCGAATACTGTCGGCGCACAACACCCAGTTCATCGCCGCACATCCGCCGGGATTCGAGCAGCAGGCCAACAGGTCTGCGGTCAAGGCATACGCCAAGCTGGTGGCACTGTTGCGGGCCGGCGATCTCGTCGGCGCCGAGGTGCATTGGCGCAAACACCTCGACGCCGTCGAACGCTTCATGGTGGGCGACTCCGAGGCGACACTGGTCGACGTGCTGTCCTGACCGGCAGTGCTGTCCTGACCGGCAGTGCCGTCCCGGCGGCGCCTCACGCCGACGGCGAGGAGATCTGCTCCCACAGCGGCGCCGGATTCGCCAGCACCATCGACCCGAGTTCGCGCTGCCATGCGCGCGCGGTGCCGAAGTCCCGGCCCCAGGCCTGGGCCCGACCGGAGAAGTGACGGAGCTGATGGTCGAGGGTGAAGCCGATCGCGCCGTGCGCCTGGTGCGTCTGGCGGGCGACCTGCGTGGCCGCCTTGCCCGCCTGGATCTTGGCCGCGGCGATCGCCATGACGGTCGACGGCGCGCCGAAGCCGTTCTCGGCGACCGCGCTGGTGGCCTGGTCGGCGGCGGTCCTGGCCATCGCGACGGCTCCCGCCGAGCGGGCGATGAGTTGCCCCACCGCCTGGAATCGGGCGAGCGGACGGCCGAACTGCTCGCGCGTCTGCACATGGTCGATCGCCAGGTCCAGGCAGCGTTGCACCGCGCCGGAGATCTGCCAGGAACGCACCAGCGCACCCCGCAGACGTACCTCGGGACGCATGTCGGTCGGCAGTGAGGTGACGGTGGCCGCGGCCGCGTCGAAGCTCACCCGGGCACGCTGCTCACCGCCGAGATCCGGGGTGGG
Organism: Gordonia oleivorans; assembly: GCF_040044975.1. Taxonomy (NCBI): domain Bacteria; kingdom Bacillati; phylum Actinomycetota; class Actinomycetes; order Mycobacteriales; family Gordoniaceae; genus Gordonia; species Gordonia oleivorans. The sequence goes on along the minus strand of NZ_JBDZDI010000027.1, from coordinate 34,281 downwards.
GGTGGCCGAGATCGCCGAGGTCGCGATCTGCGCGAGGCCGCCCGGACCGACGACCAGCAGCCAGTCGCTGCTCTCGACGAACGGCACGGAGTCGACCTCGACGGTTCCCGACAGGTCGGAATCGGTGAGCGCCACCACCATCGAACCGGTGGGCACGTCGAGTCCCGTCGAGTACAGCAGCCACGCACCGAGCAGGTCGTTGTCGCCGAGCGCCCGCGGCAGCGCGTGGTAGCCGGCGCGTTCGGCGACGATGGCGGCGTCGGCCGGCCCGGCTCCGTTGCCGCCGCATTCCTCCGGGGTCGTCAGCAGCGTCAGACCGGACTCGTGCAGGCTGGTCCACTGGCTCTCCGTCGAGGTCAGCGCCGTGGTCTGGTCGTTGAGGTGGGGTCCGGTGATCGAGGTGAACAGGTCGTCGGCGAGTTCCCGCAGTGCGGCACGTTCCTCGGCGCTCGACGATGTGGTGGCGGTGGTCATCGCAATCCCAATCCCTTCGCGATCACCCCGCGAAGTATCTCGGTGGTTCCGCCGCGCAGGGTGAATCCCGGTGCGTGCAGCAGTCCTTCGGCTTCGAGCCGAGTCAACGGTGGCGCCGCCCACGACTGCTGATCGGTGGTGGCGAGGTCGGCGATCAGGTCGGCGCACACCGTCACCGCGTGCTGCTCGTATGTGGTGCCCAGATCCTTGACGAGGGCCGCCGCCGTATCGGCGGCCTGCCCGGCGGACAGGGTCTGGGCGATCGACATGGACAGCCCCCGCAGTGTCATCAGATCGGCGGCGAGTTCGCCGATGTCGGAGATCACCGCGGTGTCCTCGGGTGCGCTCCGCGCGGCGTCGACGGCCTGCTCGGTCAGCGGGTGCGAGGAGAGGAAGCGTTCGGGTCCGCTGCGTTCGAAACCGAGTTCGGAGGTGACCTGGGCCCAGCCGGCGCCGACGTCGCCGACCACCATGTCGTCGGGGACGAAGACGTTGTCGAGAACCACCTCGTTGAAGTGGTGGGCCCCGGTGAGCAGTCGGATCGGGCGGATGTCGATGCCCGCGGAGTCCAGCGGGATGAGGAACTGGCTCAGGCCGGCATGGCGATGTGCCGGATCGAGATCGTCGGTGCGCGCGAGCACGAAGAACGCCTCGCTGTGGTGGGCCCCCGACGTCCACACCTTGGTTCCGCTCACCTTCCACCCGCCGTCGACCCGGACCCCACGGGTACGCACGCTGGCCAGGTCCGAGCCGGACTCCGGCTCGCTCATCCCGATCGCGAAATGGCAGTCACCCGCGGCGATCCGGGACAGGTAACGGTCACGCTGGTCGGCCGAACCGTGCGTCAGCAGTGCCGGCGCCACCTGGCGGTCGGCCACCCAGTGGGCGGCCACCGGTGCCCCGGCGGCGAGCACCTCCTCGGTCACCACATACCGGTCGATGTGGGTCAGCCCGGCCCCGCCGTACTCGGTCGGGATCGTCATGCCGACCCAGCCCTGTTGTCCGAGGCGGTGACTGAACCCCGGATCCCACGAGGAGATCCACGAGTCGACGCGGGGTTCCCATCCGAAGGCCTCCCGGTCCGCGGACAGGAACTCACGCACCGCCATTCGGAGGTCATCGGTGGATGGCGGCAGCGGACGGACCTCGGGGACGATTGCGGCCATCTGCTCACCCTTCCTCTCCGGCGCGGCCGGAGATAAAAATTAAAACAATCTACCTAATTCAAGCATAAGATGGTCGGGTGGACGAGAGCGGTGGTGTGGTGGACGGGCCGGGGTGTCAGGGTACGCCCGCGGTGGTCGAGTTGTCCGACGGTGCGCCGCAGTGGAACTCCATCGCCGAGTGCCTGCTCGCCGGGGTCGGTGAACATCCCTCGCGCCCGCTATTGCGCTGGCTCGGCGACGATGGGCCGACGGAACTCTCCTGGTCCGACGCCGTGCGCCGCGCGTCGGCTCGTGGGGCCGCCGTGGCGGCGCGGGGCCCGGCCGGTGGCCGCGTGGTTGTCGCCATCGAGGATCGGGTCGAGTGGGTCCTCACCTTCCTGGGCTGTGCGCTGCACGGACTCGCGATCGCCCCGGTGCCGGCATCGGCCGCCGACGACGTGGTGGCGCAGCGGGCCCGCCAGATCGCCGCGGATCTGGTGATCACCGACGGCGATCGCGATCTCGGCGAGACGATCAGATGTGTCCCGGTGTCCGAGCTGCCGACGGGTTCGGTGCTCGCGCAGGAGGACCCGCACATCTCCCACGCCGGCCGGACACCGCAGACCCAGACACCGCAGACCCAGACACCGCAGACCCAGACACCGCAGACACCGGCGATCATCCAGTTCACCTCCGGCACCACCGGCGTACCGAAGGCGGCGGTGCTCTCGGCGCGTGCGGCCATCGGCAGCGCCGAGTTCTACGCGCGCGGCGCCGGCGGCACCGACGGTGCGGTGTTCTTCAATCCGCTTCCCCTCGACCACGTCGGTGGATCGGTCGCCGGCGTCCTCGGGGCGCTCTCGGCCGGTGGCACCTATCTCGTGGTGCCGCGCTTCGATCCGGCCATCGCCATCGAGGTCATCCGGCACCTGCGGCCGACGGTGGTGGGACTGGTGCCGACGATGATCATCGATCTGCTCGATCTGCTCGATCTGCTCGATCTGCTCGATCGCGACGATGTCGACGTCGCCGACTTCGCGTCGGTGGTCTCGGTGGTCGGCGGTGCCACCGCCGTCGATCCGTCGCTCATCGACGAGATCGAACGTCGCGCTGGCATCACCTTCCTGGTGCGATACGGGCAGAGCGAGGCGCCGTGTCTGGCGCTGAGCGCACGCGACGATCCCACCGAGGCGCGCACCCGGACACTGGGCCGGCCGCTGGGCGGACGGGACTTCTGCGTGCGCGACGCGCAGGGGCACATCGTGGCGGTCGGGGAGGTCGGTGAACTCCACGTACGCGGCCCGCTGGTCATATCTGACTACCTCGACGCCGACGGCCGGATCCGCCCGGTCGTCGACGAGCAGGGGTGGATGCCGACCGGGGATCTCTGTCTGCTCGACAGCCGTGGTCTGCTGCATTTCCGGGCCCGCCTGCGCGAGGTCATCATTCGCAGTGGAGAGAACATCTACCCGGCCGAGGTGGAACACGTCCTGACCACCATGCCGGGGGTGGCCGAGGCCGCGGTGTTCGCGATCGCCGACCGTCGGCTGGGGGAGGTGGTGCCGCCGCGGTGCGGCCCGAACCCGGTGTGGATCTCATCGCTTAATAATTTCGCTTTATGTGAGATCTGCGGAATGGAGCCCGGCGTGATGATGAGCACGAAAATTGCATCCCGAACGGGCAATCGCGGTGCTGCGGCCGACGATCACAAGGCCGACGATCACACGGCCGACGCTCACGCCGCAGATTCCGACGTCACGACGACCGACGGTCCCGCGGTGCGGTTGACCAAGTCGTCGGCACCCGACAAGGCGACGGAGCAGGTGGCAGAACAAGTGGCGACCGACGAGGGGTCGGTCGGCACGAAGGGGACGGCGTCGACGCCCGAGGCGGCCGCCAAGGTCTCCAGGGGACGTCGGGTGATCCGATGGATACGCCGGCATTGGGTGGCGACGGCGGCGGTTGCGCTGCTCATCCTCCTCGGCGCGGGTGCGGCGTATCAGTACTTCGGTGAGCTCCGACCGCAACAGCAGGCGGTGTCGGCACGCGCCGATGCCGCGGCCGCCGCATCGAGTGGAGCCGTGGCGATCCTGTCGTACAAGCACGGTTCCGTCGATCAGGACAACGCCGCCGCACAGAAACTGTTGACCGGCGAGTTCGGCGACTATTATCGCGATTTCACCGCCAACGTGGTGGCGCCGGCGGCGAAGGAGGAGGCGGTCGACACCACCGCGACGGTCGTCGGTACGGCCGTGCAGAGCTCCACACCCGACACTGCCACGGTCTTGCTGTTCATCAATCAGTCGACGGTGACCCGGGACAACGCCACTCCGTCGTTGAGTGCCAGCAGCGTGCGTGTCGATCTGGTCAAGCAGGACGGGCGGTGGCTGATCTCCAAGTTCGATCCGGTGTGAGCCCGGCGGGCATGCGCGCCACAATCAACTAACCTATTTCCCTGATTCGCCCACCGAGCGCCATACACCCCTGTATCTTTTCCGACATGCACCCCTGTATGTTCTCGGAGAGGAACAGCCGATGACCGCATCCGACCGTGTGACCATCCAGTCCGATCCCGCGACCCCACCGGGCGCCCACGACAGCCCGCCGGTCATCTGGCTGGCCCGCGTCGGTGCGCTGATCGTCGTCCTGCAGGCCTACATCTATCTGCGGTGGATCTTCTCCGACAACTTCGCCAACACCCCCGAGGGTGCCGATCCGGTGCCCACGTTCACCCTCGCGGTCATCCGGATCTCCGAGGTGATCTGCGTGGTCGGGATGATCGGATTCCTGATCTGGCTGGCCCGCCGCACACGCGCCGACGGCGAGTTCCCGACGATCGGCGTGTTCGTCACGGCGTGGCTGCTGGCCGCCTGGCAGGACGCCGGCGTCAACATGGTCAGGCCCGTATTCGCCTACAACAGCGCCTTTTTCGAGATGGGCAACTGGGGGCACTACATTCCCGGCTGGGGCGCCAAGGGCGCCGAGACCCCGCAGCCGATCCTCTACACCGTCGCCGACTACTTCCTGTTCCTGCCGTTGGCCGTCGTCGGCATCGACAAGATGGTGGTGGCGATGCGGAAGCGCTGGCCTCGGCTGAACAAGGCCGGGATCGTCGCGATCATGTTCCTGCTGTTCCTCGTCCTCGACACCGCCATCGAGCAGATCTTCCAGCGGATGGGGCTGTGGACCTATGTGCGAGTGAACCACAACTGGTCGATCTTCACCGGGACCCTGAATCAGTTCCCGCTGTATGAGGGCATCGTGTTCGGGGCGACGGTCAGCGTGCTGTCGATCTCGATCTACGTGTTCCGCCGCAGCGACGGGCACCTCATCTCCGACGCCGGCATCGACCGGGTGAACCTCGGCCGGCGATCGCGGCCGATCGTGCGAATCCTCGCCCTGACCACCGTCGTCAACGCGATCATGCTGGTGTTCAACCTGGGGTTCAACCTGGTCAACCAGCACGCCGACACCCAGCCGCCGTCCATCCCGAGCTACTTCCACGTCAACATGTGCGGCATGGCCGACAACCCGCCGTGCCCGATCCCGAAGTGACCACCGGACCCGGGCGAGAATAATGGCAGCCATGGTGCAGACCAGGATCACCGCGAACGACTACTTTGACGAGGCGATGGCGATCCTGGCCGAGTCGGGATTCCCCGACGTGTCGGCGGTGCAGATGTGCACCAGGCTCGGGGTGTCGCGCGGCTCGTTCTATCACCACTTCACCGGGTTCGACGATTTCCTGAGCCGATTCCTGCAGTACTGGTGCGAGCACTACAGCACCGAGTTGGTCAGCAAGTCGGTCGACGGTGGCGCCGACGGGGTGGCGTTGCGTCAGATGGATCTGGCCACCGGATTGCCGCATCGTGCCGAGGCGGCGCTGCGGGCCTGGGCGACCGTCGACCCGGTGGTGGCGGCCGCCCAGGCCCGCGTCGACGAGTTGCGCTACACCGCACTGGTGGCGTCGTTACGCGCGTCGGGACTGACGGAGGAGCGTGCCGCGACCTGCGCGGCGATCGCGTCGGCGATGTTGGCGGGGCTGCAGGTCACCGGGCGCGCCGACGATCCCGACGCCGCCCGCGCCATCTTCACCGAACTCGCGGTCGCCTTCGGTATCGGGATGGACGCTCAGGGTTCCTGAATCCTCGGGACAGGCTCGTCCCGTTGCTCGAGCCGTCCGTCCCGTTGGTCGAGCCGACCGTCCCGTTGGTCGAGCCGACCGTCCCGTTGGTCGAGCCGACCGTCCCGTTGGTCGAGCCGACCGTCCCGTTGGTCGAGCCGACCGTCCCGTTGGTCGAGCCGGTCCGGAGCGATAGCGGAGGACCGTGTCGAGACCCTCGTAAGGCAAGGCTGGAACTCCCCACCGCCACAACGTTTCTGTGGCAGTGCGGCTCGAACAGTCCGGTGGGCGGGCTGCTTCAGGAGGTGTCGAGCCGGTGGTGGAGCCGGGCGGCCAGGACACGTTCGATGCGGCTGTTGCGTGGGTTCATGCCGATGGCGGCGAGTTCCTCGAGCTCACGTTCCCGGTCGGCATCGCTGCTACGAATGCCGCCATCACGGATGCGGCGCTCGCGTGCCTGACTTTCAGTAGCCGTGTCGCGGACACGGACGCGGGTGCGTGAGGCACGATCCAGTCCGGCAACGGTGTCAGGGTCGTCGGGATCGTCGCTAAGAGGGACACCGTCTCCGTCGAAGATGACCAGGTCGATCTCCCCGGTGTTGGTGACACCAGGTTCGTCAGAGTGCCCGCCAGGCCCGTCCCGCTGGTCGGGTGGTCGGGGCTCGACCGGATCGGATTGGGCTGGGCCTGAATCGTATTCGTCGACGGCTGGTTCGGGCTGATCGCAGATGTTGGCATCGTGATCGTCATCCTGATCGACGCTGTCGCCGATGCTCGACGAGTCGGCGGCCGGAGCCTGATCGTCCCTCGAAACCCCACGATCGGAAGCGCTTTCGGCCTCGACGGTCGGTGCCGCGTCCTCGTGGTCGTGGCCAGCGTCGTAATCGGCCGGTTCGTCGATGTGGGTATCGACCGACTCGGCCTCACCATTTACGTCACCGTCAGCGGCTTCGGCTTCGGCTTCGATGCCAGCCGCTTCGGCATCGACGGTGCCGGCGTCAACCGCGTCGGAGTCTGCGGCTTCAGTTGCGCCGGAACCGCTATCAGCGTCGCTCGTGGTGAGGTCACCGTGGATCTGATCCCGGATCTGGTCGAGTTTCTGCTCGTAGAGTGCGGTGATGTCGGGGTGATCGTTGACGATCTTCGGGTTCTCGGGCATGCCGGGTGCGGCGTTGAGTTGCCACCAGCAGCGACCGGCCAGGGGTCCGTCTTCGTAGATGCCGGTGGTGTACTGGCCGGGGTTGGGGCCGACCATCCGGTTGTGCGGCCCGCACGCCGGGGCCAGGTCGGTGATGTCGGTTTTCCCGCCGTTGGCCCAGTCTTCTTTGGCGTGATGCATTTCCGAATGCGAGGCGGGTTGCCCGCAACCGGGGAAGGAGCACACTTCACCACCGGTGCGGGAGAACGACGCGATCCGCTGCTCGGTCGACGCCAACCGTCGGGCCCGCCCCAGATACAACGGGAGGTCGATGGCGTCGGAGAACACCGCCAGGAACTGCTGCACATCGTTGGGATCCTTGATGTCCCCCAACGCACTCAGCAAATCCGGAATAGGAATGGTGGATCCGGAGGCGGTGGTGGCATACCCGGCGCCGGCCAGGAGATCTTGCAGGAAGGTTTTGATGATCAACGCGACCGGCAGACCACGATGCGTTTTGCCGAGCACGCCTTCTTTCATCGCCGACACCAACAACACGTGCATGGCATCATGATTGCGTTGCGCCTGGGAACGGTCGTCACGTTTGACCGCCGCCGCCAACACATCGGGGTCAGCATCGCCGATGGCGCCGGTCGGCGATTCCGGATCGGCGAGATTATTCATCCCGGGTTTGGCCCAGGCGTCGAGCATGGTGTCCCACAGGGCACGGGTGATCGGCGGCAGGTGCCCGTTGAGTTTCGCCATCCCATCGACACGGGACTGGTTGATCCACAGGTTGCGGCGCTGTTGGCGTTCCTTCTCTTCCACCAACTGTCCGTCGGGGTCGAGGTGCGCCAGAATTCGGGCACCCATCTTGGTGATGTCGGCGGGGATGTGTTCGGTGGCTTTCTCCCCGAGGGTGGCTTCGGCGGCGACCTTCTTGTCATGCGGAACCGCATTCGGAATGTTGTCCAACGCTTCCAACGCCGCCGACAGGTGGGTATGACCGATCAAACCCTGCTCATACGCGGCCGACAGCGTCGGGAACTTCGGTTCCTCGGGTTGCCCGGTCAAACCGAGGAATCGGGCGGTGGCCTTCATGTGCGCGATGCGCATGGTGGGTTGCGCGATCCGCAGATCGTAGTTCAGAAAGTTCGACAGACTGACTTTGCCGACCTTGCGGTGCACACCACGATCAGAGATTTCCAGGATCGCCCGATCGCCTTGGAAGTGGGTGCGGGTCGCGATCTGTTCGGACAGTTTCGCCGCCTCCACCACCTCAAGGTCGGAGCAGGCGGTCATCGGAGTGTCGGCCAACTCGTCCAAGATCTCGGAGAGTTGATGCATCAGCTGCAGTGGTCGTGACATGGGACTGTCGGTGGTGTCTGTCATGCTGATGTCACCTCCCCCGAGAAGGCCGTTGTGGCTGTGTGTTCTATTATAGCCGTCTTCTACGTGAATCGCAAGGGTTTTCTATCCACAGGGTGTGGATGAGTGAATGTGGTTGGGGTGGGCGGGTTTCAGCGCTAGCTTGCGTGGTCTCGACACGACCTCCGCTAGCGCTCCGGTCGGCTCGACCGGCGGGGATGAGGGGCTCGACCGGCGGGGATGAGGGGCTCGACCGGCGGGGATGAGGGGCTCGACCGGCGGGGATGAGGGGCTCGACCGACGGGATGGGGTGTCGACGCGGTTCGTCGTCTAGGCGGAGCCCAACGCGGCGGCTATCGCCCCGCCCCGGCGAGATGGGTTCTGCCGGCGACAGATACAATACTCCCCGGGGCGCGAAGATCGAACGCGATTGCGGCAGTTCACTTCAGCGAGTTGACCCGGATCATTCCCACCGACATCGGCGGTGCAGTCCTCGCCGAGACCGGAGCGACCCGCGTCGGGTCTTCCTAGCCCACTGCGGTGCCGAGTGCTTTTCCGATCGCGAACGTCACGATCATCGCGATGGCGCCTCCGACGACGACCCGGCACATCGGCCGCCACGGCGATGAGCCGCCGAGGACGGCGCCGACGTAGCCGGTCAAGGCCAGGGCGACGATCACCGCTGCGAAGGTGATCGGCACCCGAACATTGATTGGCGGCAACAGGATCGCCAGCATCGGCAGCAGGGCGCCGGACAGGAACGACACCGCAGAGGACACCGCGGCCATCCACGGGTTGGTGAGTTCGTGGGGGTCGATGCCGAGTTCGATGTCGGCGTGGGCCTCGAACGCATCACGGTCGGTCAGTTCGGTCGCCACACGGCAGGCGGTGTCGTGGCTGAGGCCCTTGGCCTCGTACAAGCCCACCAGTTCCTCGAACTCGGCCTCGGGTTCCTCACGGAGTTCGCGGGTTTCCTTGGCCAGGAGTGCCTGTTCGGTGTCGCGTTGGGTGCTCACCGACACGTACTCGCCGAGTGCCATCGACACCGCGCCGGCGCAGAGGCCCGCGAGACCGGCGGTGAACACCGGACCGCGCTCGGTGGTGGCGGCGGCGACACCGACGACGATGCCCGCGGTGGAGACGATGCCGTCGTTGGCGCCGAGCACACCGGCACGTAGCCAGTTGAGACGATTCTTCAGTGAGCCGCCGGCGTGGGGTTCACCCGGATGCTGATGCGGCGGATCGGCATCGTCATGCTCGGCAGCAGTGTCCTCGACGTTGCGCATGACTCAACTCAAGCCCGAATTGTCGGGAGCCGCAAGTCAGGAAAGCCGAACCTAGCTGCAGTTTTGCCGCGATTTTCGTGTGTCTCGGATGGGCGAATCCATGGCGACCGCACTCACGCGAACCGCTGCAGGATGGAGTGCACCGCCTGGGTGACCGTCACCCGGTCGTAGCTCTGCACGAAATCGAAGGTGCGGTCGAGGTCCGCCGATCCGCAATGCTGATCGCGCGCCGACAGCAGAGCGGCGAAATGAGGCCCCAGCACCGCGACATTCCATTCCTCGACGAGGTCGTCGTCGGGTGCCAGCGGTGCGCGGTGCACGTTGCCGTCGCGGATGTCGACGAGGTCGACCCCGTAGACGCCGGCCAGTCCGGTGCGCATCGACATCGACCGCCATCGTGCCGCGGTTCGGTCGGTGAAGTGCCGGGCGTGCTGGAAGGTGCCGAGCACGATGGCCGCCCCACCGGCGGCGGCCTGTTCTTCCAACGCCTTGCTCATCTCGATCAGCAACCGTTTGCTGCCGCGGCGCGGGACGTGCAGGGCCGACGCGATGGCGTACGGGGTGGCGCCGTCCGGTGCCGGTGTCGACCACACCGGCAGATCCGGCAGCGGAACGATGGTCGCCGTTCCGAACACCGACGGCGACTCGACGGCGGGATACAGGCTGCCGGTGCCGTAGGACGCGCCCATCGTCATCGCGGTGATCCGCTTGGCCTCGTCGTCGACGCCGTCGGCGACGACCACCGCATGCGTGCGTTCGATGTGGGCGGCCAAGGTGTGTGCGATCCGCGCGCCGTCCGGATTGGCGTCGGCGGCAAGTAGCTCGGGCCCGGTGACGATGATGTCGGGTTCGATGAGCGACAGCAGTGTGGCGGCCTGATCGCTGGTGGTCAGGCCGTCGACACAGATCACCCGTCCCTCGCTGCGGGCTCGGGCGACCCGCGCGAGGGTGCGTTGCGGGCTGCGTTCGACGGCGTCGGGAAGCACGACCATGACGTGCCGCTCGAGGACGTCGAGAGTGTCGTCGTCGAGGCCGTCGACGAGTTCGAGATCGAGGTGGACGAGCAGCGGCAGGATCTTGGCCAGGGACTGTGCCTGCGGGGACGTCGCGAACTCGCGTTTGCGGTTGTCGAGGACGCGGTGCTGATCCATCAGCCGGGCCGCTCGCCGCAAGGCGCGGGAGGTGCCGACTCGTGTGCCGGTCGGGCCGCGCAGGGTGAGTTCGACCGCGGCGACGGCACCGTCGCTCAACCGGCACACCGGCGCGAATTGCATGTGGAGCTCCAGGTCATCGAAGAGAGTGAATCCACTTTCGACTGACATCTGTGCAGAATCGGGGGTCATCGCAGAACCACGTCCATCGGCCTTCCCTTGGCGCGCCGAGGCGCAACCGGATGGATGCAGCTGTTTCACATCCCCTTGTGAACGTCACATGAGGTGGCTCATAACCGTGACAGGGCAAACATGGTGCCTGCGGCCAGGGTAACAAGAAATGCGACGAGGGCGGCGGCGACCGTCACCGACCCGGTGAAGCCGATCGCCATCACGAAGACCCAGAGAATGACTGCGAGAAAGGCGGCGATCCACAGCACCCGGACTCCGCGGTCCGCGGGATCCGATGGTGCCGGAATCGGATCGACCTCGGCACCACCGGCGGCGGTGTGGTTCTCAACAGCGGGTTCGGGTGACATGTGTCCGACGTCGTGTCAGAGGTCAGGCGTTACGTGCAGCGGCGGCGGCACCGCTTTCGGTGGTCTGTCCCGCGGTGGCGAGTTCGCCGGTGTAGCTCTCCAGATGCGCCCGCACGAACCACTGGAACTTCTCCAGCTCGGCGGTCTGCCCGATGAGGATGTCCTCGGTGACCGGGTCGAGATCACCGGTCTTTGTGATGGCGTCACGATGGGAGGTGATGAAGCCGTCGTACACCACATCGAGCGCGCCGAGGTGCGCCTGCGCCGTGTCCCGACCGATCGAGTAGTCATCCCAGGAGCGGTCGACCTCAATGGCCTTGGCGGTGCCACGTGGCGACGCGCCGAGGGTGGCGATGCGTTCGGCGATGGTGTCGGCATATCCGCGGACCAGTTCGACCTGCGGGTCGATCATCTCGTGCACGCCGATGAAATTGGCGCCCACCACATTCCAGTGCACATGCTTGAGGGTGAGGTGCAGGTCGTTGAGCGCCGACAGACGCTCTTGCAGCAGAGTGGTGACCGTCGATGCGGCGTCGGAGTCAAGTCCGGGAGCGGTGAATGTGGTCATGACCCCACGCTACGAGTGCCGCCGACCGCCGCACACCCTCAGCGGCGCTGCGCAACGCAACCGAGACGGATGATCACGGTATGGTCACGACGCAAGCGCGCAAGCGATCCCGTCTCGCGGTGACAGCATTTGCCGTCACCAACGGTTCCACCGGTGAGTTCCGTGACATGTACTCGCGGTCGAGCAACAACCTCAAGGAGTTGCTCCTCGACAACAAGGGCGACCAGCAAGGGCACCGTCGTCGACGCCGCGGTCAAGTCGGTGACGCCGGATCGGGTGGCGGTGGCCGTGGATCGTCGAAGACGAACTGCAGCGGCTGCCGCAGAATGACGCGCCGGAGACGATCACCGAGACGATCCGGTTCCTGGAGTCCGATGCCGCGGCCGATCAGTACCCGCTGGATCGCATCGGTGCCGGATTGTAGAGCCCGGATCGCCGTGCCGTGCCGATCTCCAGGTCGGCCGGCGGCGCCGGATCGATCTCGGTGAACCGTTGCAGCCCACCCCAATCCCGGCCCCAGTTGTTGCGCAGATAGGTCGGCAGCAGCGTCGGCGTGAGCATCGCCTCGGTGATGCCGAGCGGCCCTCCGGCGGTACCGGCCATCCAGGTCTGACTGTTCTTCCGGGTGGCCTCGGCGTCGGGCATGATGCGCCACTTCGGTACCTGCAGAACGCCGTTGACGACCTTCATGGGCTGCTGGCAGGGGAACACCATCCCGGGCAGCCAGTCGATGAACACCGGATCGGTGCGTCCGACAACATCGTTCAGCGTTCCGAGGGTGCTGATCCGCGGGGGAGTGATCGCCACCCATTCGGCCGGGGCGCCCGCGGTGTCGACCACGTCGATACGTACGACGGTGGCGCCGGCGGGTGACTCGGCAAGGGGGAAGCGGAGATTGCGCCACGTGGGGGCCTCCCCGATGTCGATCGGCGACATCGTCCCGAGTGGGGTGACGCCGCCGTCGGGCCGGGTCCGTCCGAACTGGGCGATGACCTTCTGTCGCGGATGGACCACGCCGATCCCGTCGACGGCCTCCACGGAACCGGCGACCGCGACGGTCAGCAGCGGGGCGGTGTCCGAACGCGTCGGCATGGTGTACCACGAGGTGGTCAGATGACCTGTGCCGGTGGGTGATCCGTAGGTGCCGAGTACGGGTGTGGCGGCGGGGTTCAGAGCGAAGGGAAGCCGCACCGTCGATCCGTTGACCCCTCGCTGTCCCTGACCGCCCTCGGTACCGCCCTGTGCCGACTCGTCGGAGGACCCGGACTCATCGGCGCCCGCCCCGGATGCGGCACTGTTGGTGCCCGACGACGTCGTCGTCGTATCGGAGTCCTCGGTGGCGTCCACGCTGAGCTGGTCGGGAACCCCGTTGGGGGAGAACCCGCTCGGGGGTTGTCCGGACGGTGTGCCGGCGAGTGCTGCCGAGACGTCCGGCGCCGGCGCTCCGTCGACGGCGGCGGGGCGCAGCAGGCCGGCTGTCGGATCCGCCTCGACGAGAACGTCATTGGCCAGGCCGCAGGAGTTCCCGGTCAGCGCCCGCACATTGGAGTTGAGCCAGGAGAACGAGTCGCGTTGGACGTATGCGGCCTTGGCGAAGGTCACGACCATGAAGATCACCACGAATGCCGAGATGACCGGCAGGGGTGAGAACGTCAGCCTGGTGTACCAATGGTCGGCCCGGCCCGCACGGGTGGCCTCGTCGACGTAGTCGTCGCGGAAGTGGAACCACAATCCGACCAGTGCGGTGATCACCGCGAGGACGAGGAACACCGTGCCGAACTGGATTCCGGCCAGCGACGGCGGACGATCCCACCACGGGATGCCGTAACTGCCGACGAACCACCATCCGTTGGTGCCGGTGAACGAGATCCCGGTGACCGCGAGGACGGCCGCGGCGAAGAAGGTCCGATTGCGCCGGGATCGCAGGATGGCCGGTGCCATCATCGCTCCGGCCGCGGCGGCCAGGCCGCCGGCGATGCCGGCGTACACCCCGAAATGGTGGGTCCACTTGGTCGGGGTGAACGCGATGAAGAACATGGTGCCCAGGGTGACCGCGATGAGTCGCCAGATCGGTGCCCGTGCAACCCCGTTGGGATGTACCCGACGCAGCAGGCGGAGCAGGACCACGATGAGGCACAGGATCATCACCAGGATGCCGAAGCGCCGGGACAGCGTGCCGTCGGCGGTCGGCAGGATCAGGTAATAGTACCGCACCGGCTCCTCCCACCATTCCAGGGTCGGACCGACGGAGGTGGCCACCTGATTGCCGACGAGCAGCGGCATCAACGGCTGGTCGGCGAAGATCTGGAACAGCACCGCGGTACCGGCGGCCAGGATGGGCGCCAGCATCGGCAGCAGACCGTCGCGGCGGCGTCGGGTCACCAGGGTCTTGACGATGGGCCGCACACCCGCGAGAAGTGCTGCCACGGCCATCAATCCGCCCGGCGCCAACGCCAGGGTGAAGGCGGCGGTGACCACGGCGATCGCATAGGGCAGCAGGCGGCGGGTGGCGATGGCACGTTCGACACAGCACCAGGTGAGCAGGGCGCCGACCGCCTCGGCCGGCTCCGGGCGCAATCCGTTGTTGTACGGCAACCAGATCGCGAGGAACACGAACGCCGCCGACCACACCGCGGGCGTGCTGTGGCGGACGGCGCGACCCAGGCGAGGGATCACCTCGCGCGAGATGAGCCACCACCCCAGGAGTCCGAGCAGGAAGGCGGGCAACCGCATCCAGGGTGCGGCCAGGCTGACGTGGGTCATCGCCGAGATGACCTGGAAGTGCCATCCGAAGGGATCCTGCGGCACGCCGAAGTAGCGGAAGTAGTTGTCGGCGTATCCGGCGTCGCCGGCGATCCGGCCGACGACGAAGTTGTAGCCGTCGTCGGAGGTGTTGGCACCCATCAGCCACCAGAGGGCCAGGATGACGAACACCGCGACGTCGGGCGGCCGGATCGTCCACCAGCCCGACGGCAGGAACCGCTTGTGGCTGCGGCCATCCCGGCGGTCCAGCAGACCGAGCATCACCAGCGATGCGAGGGTCATCAGGATGCCGAGGACGATCGCCGTCACCTTCAGCGGGGTCGGTGTGCTCACGTAGCGGGTGTCGATGGTGGCGTGCGCCGACAGCCCGTCACGCGGCGTCTCGGCAGGCAGGTCGGTGTAGATGCCGACGATCTGCGGGCGCATCTGCTGGTCGGGCACCGTGAAACTCGACTGGGCGTCGTCGCCGGTGAGGACGGGCGCGTCCGACGCGCTGCCCGGTCCGGCCGCGAAACGCGCCGACACTCCCGACCCGTCGGCGTGAAAGAGGATGCGGCAGTCGGGATTGTCCTGGGCCGTGTCCCGGGGAGCCGAAAGGATCACGACGTCACGGTCGGTCACCACCAGCGCGTCGGCGGTGGCGCGGATGAACAGGGCGCGTGCCGCGGCGTCCTGCCCGCCCTCGGGCAGTGTCGAGAGCAGCACCCCACCGCTCGCGGGTAATGCGCGTGCCAGTGCACACGGCGCGGCGACGTCCATGTCGATCGGCACGAACGACACCAGCGGTGCACTCACATTGCCCACCGCGTCGCCCTGCGGCCACCGCAGTTCGGCGGTCGTCTGATTCACCGGCAACAGCGGGGTTCCGACGGCCAGCAGCATCCCGAGCAGACCGAAGACGACGGCGCCGATCCTGATCAGACGAGCATTGCCGGGTGACGGGGTTGGCGGGGGTTCGGTGGTCTGGGACACGGTGGTCTGGGGCTCGGTCGGCTGGGGATCAGTTGTCATCGGAGGACTCCACCCGGATCGTCGTCGGCCCGGACACGCGCAGTCCGGACCATCCCCATTGCGAGCGGCCGGTGGTGTTCACCTGTGCCGGTACGGCTTCGGGTTCCAGTGGCGTCAGCTTCTCCAGTGCACCCCAGGATCGATGCCAGTCGTCTTTCAGGTAGGTGGGCACCGCCTGTGCGGAGGTGGTGGCCTCCGACACCGCGAGCAGCCCACCGTCGTCGGCGTCCTGCCATGTCTTGGACTGCGAGTTGGCCGCGACGTAATCCGGCAGGATGCGCCACCGGGGTACCTGTGCCACACCGCCTGTCACCTGCAGCGGTTGCTGGCACGGGAAATGCGATGCGACGGTGAAGTCGATGAGTGCCGGCGCGGTCCCGACGACCCGCTGCAGGGTCTCCAGGCGCGGCGCCCGCGGCGGTGTGATGGCGAGGAACTGATCGGCGCCGAGATTGTTGTCCGACAACGACAATCGCATGACCGTCGCGGCCGGCGGGACCGCCGACATCGGCACCCGCAGGTTGCGCCACGGGCGGTTGATGATGGTCGGTCCGGCGTCGAGGGGTACGACGTCGGGGCCGATCTGCTCGAAACCACCCTGCTCGCCGCCGCCCGCACCGGGGCGACCGAACTGGACCACCAGCTTCTGACCGAATTGGTACACCCCGAACATGTCGACACTGGCCACCGATCCGGCCGCCGAGAACACCAGCAGCGGAGAGGACGCGCGGGCCGGGAGGTCATACCAGCCGGTGGTGAGGGTGGCCTGCCCCACGTACCCGTAGCTGCCCAGGACGGGCGTGGTCGCCGGATCGAGGCCATAGGGCAGGGCGACGGTCGATCCGTTGACGGTTTCGGGCCCGCGTCCACCGGTGGTGCCGGCCTCCAGTCCGCCGGAGACGACGAACGGCTGGGAAAACGGTGCGGCCACATTCATCTGGCCGGGGCGGGCGCTGCCGGACTTCGGTGACAGGTCGTCGGGAACCCCGTCGGGGCTGAAACCCGTTGACGTCACGCCACTGCCGGCACCCGCCAGCGCCGCCGAGGCCGACTCGCCGCCCGCCGGGACGAGCATGCCCGCGTTCGGGTCCGGTTCGACGAGCACGTCGTCGGCCAGCCCACAACTGTTGCCGCGCACCGTGTTCAGGTTCTCCCCGAGCACGGTGAACGCCGGATACCGGACCGCCGCGGCCTTGGCGAACACCAGGACCTCCGAGATCACCATCAGCGCGGCGATCACCGCGATCGGCGACGACGCGAGGAACAGGCGACGTTGATCCGACCGGCTGTCACCGCCGCCGTGGGCGAGACCCTTGTTGGTCACGTAGTCGAGCCGAAGGTGTTGCCACACAGCGACAATCGCGGCGACGACGGCCAGGATCAGGAAGATCGTCGACACTCCGACGCCGGCGACCACCGGGGCCCGGTCGAACCAGGAGATGCCGAATTCGTAGGCGAACGGCCAGGCATTCTTGCCCGCCATCGCCGCGGCGAGCGCGAAGAACAATGCGGACACGAAGACGGTCAGGTTGCGGGTGGAGCGTGCCGCCGACTGCGCGACGGCCACCGTCGCGCACGCCGCGATCCCCGCGCCGACACCCGCGAACACCCCGAATTGGATGGTCCACTTGGTCGGGGTGAAGGCGAACAGCAGCATGGTCACGCCGATGGTGCCGATCAGGCGCCACACCGGTCCGGGTGCGATGCCGCGAATGTGCCCACGCCGCAACATGACCGCGACGCAGACGATGAGTCCGGCCAACAAGAGCAGCAGCGGTACCCGTCGGGTGAGGGCGCCGTCCTTGGTCTCCACCGCGATGAAGTAGTACCGCAGGTACTCCTGATTCCACGAGATCACCGGACCGGTGAGATAGCGGATGCGCACCGCGTCGACGACCGAGGCCAACGACTGATCGCGGAAGACGACGACGAGGATCAACAGACCGGCCGCGACGATCGGCGCGACGAGGGCGGCCACGGATTGTCCGGCGGCGCGACGGGCGAGCACCACCCGCAGCAACGGCCGTGCCGCGACGACGAGGACGGCGACGCCGATGATGCCGTGCGGTGCCAAGGCGAGGGTGAAACCGGCGGCGATGGCGGCGGCCGCGGCCGGCAACAGGCGCCGCGTCGCGATCGCCCGCTCCGCCGCCCACCATGTCAGGAGCGACCCCACCACGATGATCGGCTCACTGCGCAGTCCGCTGCAGAACGGCAGCCAGAACGCGGTGAACACCGTCGCCGCGGCCCAGCACGCCCAGCCCTCCCACCGGCGCACCCGCGACAGGTTTCCGGCCACGGCCGGGCCCAGGCGGGGCAGCAACACCCGCGACAGCACGAACCACGAGACCAGCCCGGCGATCAGCGGCGGGATGTGCATCCAGAGCAGCGACGGCGACACGCCCGCCCAGTGCGCGAGGAAGGAGTAATACCAGTCGAACGGCGCCTCGGGGATGCCGTAGAAGCGGTAATAGTTCGCAAGGTACCCGAACGAGTCCGCGGTCCGCCCCATCGTCAGGATGTAACCGTCGTCGGGTGAACCGGCACCGAGGAACAACCACACGATCAGCGTCGCGGTGACGACGACGTCGGTGGGTCGCGGACACAGCACCGTCCACCAGGACCGTCCGGCGGTGATCCGGCGTCGATACCCGTGCTCGCGATCGAGCAGGAACAGCGCGATCAGCGAGATGATCACGCAGATCACCGCGAGGATCATCACGACGAGTTTGATCGTCGACGGCGAACTCGTGAACCGGCTGTCGATCTCGACGTGGGCACGCAGACCCTGGTCGACGGCCGCACTGATCTGCTGGGTGGGCAGTGCGGTGAACATGCCGTCCACCTGCGGGCGGGCATCGGCACCGAGATCGCCCGCCGACCGCACACCCTCGGGCTCGGCGCCCGCCGCGTCGACGAACCGGGCGCCGGTGCCCGTCGCCGACGAGGTGATCTGCACGTGCGAGCACCGCCCCAGAGCCGACCGCGGGGCACTCGCCGCCTGGGTGTTGCGGAAGGTCACCGACACCGCGTCGCGGCTCGCCGTCACGTACAGGGCCTTGTTCTTGCTGTCCGGCGCGGCGGTCGGCATCGTCGACAGGACGACCGCGCCGTCGGCGGGTGTCGCGCTCAGCAAGGTGCACGGAATCGAGATGTCCAATGACTGCGGGGTCTGCGCGATCAGCGGGGCCACCACGTCGGGTGAGGTGTCACCGGCGAGTTGTGCCTGCGGCCAGTCGAACGACGACTGTTTCACCGTCACCGGCAGCAGCGGGGTCAGCAGACACAGCAGTGCCCCGAGCACACCGGAGACGACGGCGATCACGCCGACCGGAACGCCGCGCCGAGCGTCCGCCGCCGACGCCTGCTGAGGTGATCCCGACGCGGGAGGCGGGGCTGTCGCGGGCACGATGATTGATGCTATGTGACGGAACTGAGAGGAACCGAGCGGGCGCGTACTGCGGGCGGATGCGTGTCGGTCGGTGCCGCAGAGCCCGTCGGGCCACGATAATGGGCGGCATGCACTTCGAAGGCGATATGTCGGGTCCCGAACTGTTCTCGCAGTTCTACGCGGTGGTCCTGCCGCATGCGCACAGCGCCACACGTCGCGTGTTGTGGTCGCCGCGCTATCAGGACTGGTTGCGGTCCCGGGACGGCCGCGTTCAGAGCCGCGACACCTTCCTCAAACGGCCCGGCACCACCGACGGGCATCCGGACGAGCCCGATCAGGAGAAACTGACCGCGGCCGAGGAGCTCGCCGCGCGGGTGTTCGACTCCGACGACCCGTGGGTCTGTGAGCGCTGCGGGCAGCGCGCGCCACGACTGCACTTCATCGCGCCCGACGTCCACGGGGTGCCGGCGGTGTACTGCGTGGAGGTCCCGGCACTCGACGTCGTCGAATCCAAGGGTGTCGTCGGCCTCGTCAAACACTGGGGGAGTCCCTTCGCCTGTCAGTCGGTGAACCCGGCGATCGAGACCGGTCCCGCCGACGTCGAGATCGGCCCGCGGGTGCTCTATCCGTTCGGCAAACCCCTGCCCGCCGGCGACGTGATCGCCCGCGACTGGTGTTCACGATGCGTCCAGTCGGCTGCCGCCGCCGTCGAGGTGGCCGCGCGCAACGGTGAACCCGTCGAGGCGAGGATGCGGGTGCAGGCCGAGATCATGATCAAGAACACGGCCCTGGAACTGCTCAGGTATTCGTCTGCACAGCGCTGACGCGGAGTCCGGCCTGTCGGATTCCCCGGCATGATCCGATGCCGCAATCCGATGCACCGAGACGACCACCCAGGATCGTCCACTACTGTGTCCGACTGAGATGAGTGAGCCCCAGACGCCGACGTCCGTCACGCCCGATCGGCGTGGCGATACTCGTGCACTCCACATCGGCGGCCGCCGGATCCACTCCGATCCGAGGTTCTGGGCCCTGCTCAGCGCCGTCGCCGGGTGCGTCGCCGTCATCGCGGCCATCCTGACCCCGTTCCTGCCGGTCACCGCCCACACGGCCACCATCACGTGGCCGCAGGGTCAGTCGCAGCAGGCGACACCCGGGGTCACCGCGCCGCTGGCCGCGCAGACCGCCGCCAGGCTCGACGTCAGCGCCGACTGCGGACTGCTCGCCGACGCTGTGCGCGCAGCGCACACGAGTGGTCGCACCGTCCTGACGACCATGCCCGCCGACGCCCAGCGCGCCCGCGACGGCGCCCTGGTCATCACCGCCACCCGCACCGGGGTCACCGTGGTGACCCGCGGCACGGAGATCGCCGCGGCCACCGCCGACCAGCTCAACACCTGCCGCCGGCTGCACGTGTGGTCGGCTCGTGACGGGGTCGGCGCCCGATTCCTCGGCGTGGGCGGCCCGGACGCGGCGGGCACCGCCGAACCCGCCGACCAGCCACAGATCGCCGGACTGTTCACCGACCTGGACTCGACCACCGGTCTGGCCGTGCGCGTCGACATCGACAACCGCTTCGACACCAGTCCGTCGGCGCTGAAACTCGTGGTGATGATCCTCGGGGTGCTCGCGGCGCTGCTGTCCTTCGTCGCGATCGCGGCCCTCGACGTCATCGGCGGATATCACCGGCGGATCGGCCGGATCGACGTCCGTCGACTGCTGATGCCGCGGGCCGTCGACATCGTCGTGACGGCGGTGCTGGTGATCTGGCATTTCCTGGGCGCCGGATCGTCGGATGACGGCTACATCCTCGGGATGGCGCGCAACAGCGTCGATGCCGGATACCTGGCCGATTACTACCGATTCTTCGGCATCCCCGAGGCGCCGTTCGACTGGTACTACTCCTTCCTCGCGCTCTGGTCGCAGGTGTCGACCGCCGGCGTGTGGATGCGGTTACCGGCCCTGCTGGCCGGGCTGGCGAGCTGGTTCATCCTCAGCCGCATCCTGCTGCCGCGACTCGGTGGCGCGATCCGTCGGTCGCAGTGGGCGATGTTCACCGCTGCGGCGGTGTTCGTGGCCTTCTGGATGCCGCTGTGCAGCGGGCTGCGCGCCGAACCGATCATCGTGCTGGGTTCGCTGCTCACCTGGTGGGGCGTCGAGCAGACGGTCGCCACCCGGCGACTGCTACCGGCCGCCGGTGCGACCCTCGCCGCCGGGATGACGTTGGCCCTGGCGCCGCACGGAGTGATTGCGGTCGCGCTGCTGCTGGCCGGTTCCCGGCCGATGCTGCGCACCCTGCGCCTGCGTTCGGCCGACCTGCACCTACGGTGGCGTGGGCGCACACTCTGGGGATCGGGACTGGTACCGCTGCTCGCGCCGCTCGCCGCGGCCGCCGGGCTCGTGGTGATGGTGGTCTTCCGCGACCAGAGCCTGGCCACCGTCGCCGAGGCGCTGCGCGTGCGGGAGACCGTCGGCCCGACACTGTCCTGGTACCAGGAGTTCCTGCGGTACTACTACCTCACCCTGACCACCACCGACGGCACCATGGTGCGTCGCGTTCCGGTGCTGCTGTTCTTCGCGGCGATCTTCGTGACCGTGGCGATCATGCTGCGCCGCAAACACATCCGCGGTGTCGACTCGGCACCGGTGTGGCGTCTCATCGGTGCCGTCGGACTGACCGTCCTGCTGCTGTCGTTCACCCCGACCAAGTGGACGGTGCAGTTCGGGATCTACACCGGACTCGCGGCGGCGATGGCCGCGGTGACCACGGTGGCGGTGGCGCAGATCGCCCGCCGCTCACCGCGCAATCTGTGGATTTACATCGCCGGCCTGATGTTCGTGTGCGCGGTGTCGGTGGCCGGCCAGAACGCCTGGGGCTGGGCCTACGACTTCGGTATCGCCTGGTTCGACAAGGCGCCCGTCATCGCCGGGCGGCCGCTGTCGTCGGTGTTCCTGGTGCTCACGGTCCTGTCCCTGGCAGTAGCGGTGTGGTTCCACCTGCGTATCGACATCGACGCCGAAAAAGGTCGGGTGCGAACAGATTCCGCGTCGGCGGGTGGTTGGCGGACCGGTCTCGCCTCGGCGCCGATGGTGGTGATCGTCTCGGTGGTGGTGCTGGCCGAGTTGGTGCTGTTCGCCAAGGCCGCCGCCGACCGCAGTGACACCTACACCACCTTCGGAGCCAACGTCGCCGCCGTCACCGGCAACCCGTGCGGCATGGCCGACAAGGTGCTCGTCGAGCCGGACGCGAATGCCGGTGCGCTGCAACCGATCGGCACCACCGACGTCTCCGCGGCGCTGGCCGGGGAACAGAGTGGCTTCACCCCCGACGGTGTCGCCGGCGACCTCACCCCGGAGTCGACGACGCTGGGCGCCGGAACCATCAACACCGCAGGCAATCTCGCGCGACCCTACGTGGTGACCGGGGGAATGCCCGGCACGATCGGCGGCGTCGGCCCGGCCGGGGTCAACGGCTCCACGGCGGCGCTGCCCTTCGGTCTGGACCCGGCCACCACACCGGTGCTCGGCAGTTACGGCCACGACAACGGCACCGCCGAATTGACCTCGCTGCCGTACCGATTGCCGGCCCGCGATTCCTCACCGCTGCTCGTCATCACCGCCGCCGGACCGGTGTTCTCGGTCGACCAGGACGGCGTGATCACCCCCGGACGGTCGTTGACCGTCGAGTTCGGCACGGTGTCGGGCAACGACTTCCGGCGCATCGGCGCCTCGTACGTGCCGATCGATCCCGGGCCCGACCGCCCGAATCGGCCGTGGCGGAACCTGCGCATCCCAATGTCCGCGGTGCCCGCGCAGGCCACCGCGATGCGGATCGTCGCCGTCGACGACAACCTGGCGAACGACCAGTGGCTGGCGTTCACCCCGCCACGCGCACCGCAGCTGACGACCCTGCAGGACCTCGTCGGCTCCGACGCCCCGGTGCTGCTGGATCTGTCGGTGGGTAGCCAGTTCCCGTGCCAGCAGCCGGCCACCGTCAGCAACGGCGTCAGCCAGATCCCGCAGTGGCGGATCACCCCGGATCGCACGACGACGTTCTCCAAATCCAAGTCATGGCAATCGGCGATCGGTGGTGGTGCCCTCACCACAGCCGATGCGTTGACGAAGCCGGACACGTTGGCGACCTACCTCGAGGGTGACTGGTACCGCGATTGGGGCAGCCTGCAACGCCTCACACCGCTGGTGCCCGACGCCCCGGCGGCCCGGATCGCCACCGGCGAGGCGACACAATGGGGATGGACCCGCGACGGTGCGATCAGAGTGGTGGCAGAGAATGACTGACCGCGAGGTGACCGAGTCCGGGGTGTCCGAGACCGGGGTGTCCGACCGCAGAATCCGGATCGCTCGGATCGTTGCCGTCGTCGCCGGCGCGATCGGCATTCTGCTGGCCGTGGCCATGCCGCTGCTACCGGTGAGCTTCACCAAGGTGGTGCTCAACTGGCCGCAGCAGGGTGTCGAGAATGTGGTGGCGCCCAACGTGTCCTACACGCCGACGAACATGGACATCACGGTGCCGTGCCGATTGGCCGCCGACCTGCCCGCCGAGGGTGGGGTGTTGGTGTCGACGGTCCCGCAGAGTGGGGTCGAGGCCGGCAAGGTGGGCCTGTTCGTCCGGGCCACCTCGGATCGTCTGCTGGTGACGCAGCGAAATGCGGTGCTGCTCAACGCACCGCGAGAGCAGGCACAGAGCACCCCCGACTGCACGGTGGTCATTCATGCCGACACCGATGGCACCCGCGGCGAGATCCGGGGCCTGTCCACCGACGGTGGGGCACCGCCGAGTTTCGATCTGCGCGACCCCAATGCGCGTCCGCAGATCATCGGCGTCTTCACCGACCTGCCCAAGGATGTTGACGCCCAAGGCCTCTCGTACAGCTCCACGGTGGACACCCGCTTCGTGTCGAGCCCGACGGCGCTGAAACTGATCGCCGCGATCGTCGGCGTGATCATGACGATCGCCTCGCTGGTCGCATTGGCGATCCTCGACTCGCAGGATGGCCGCAAGGTGCGTCGCTGGCTGCCTCGACGGTGGTGGCGGATCACCCTCGCCGACGTGGTGGTCGTTGCCACCCTGGTGATCTGGCTGTTCATCGGTGGCAACACCGCCGACGACGGATATCAGCTGACCGTCGGACGCATCGCGCCCGGCGCCGGATACCTCGACAACTACTACCGGTATTTCGGTGTGCCGCAGGACCCCTTCGGATGGCACTACCAGTACCTCGCGCTGTGGATGCAGGTCAGTACGGCCACGCCGTGGTTGCGACTGCTGCCGTTACTGTTCGCCCTTGCCGGGTGGTTCCTGTTGTCGCGGGCCGCGTTCGGACGGATCGGTGCGGCCGTGCGAACCTCGACCGCCGCACGGTGGGCGGGTGCGTTCGGGTTCCTGGCGGTGTGGCTGGCGTTCAACAACGGATTGCGCGTCGAGCCGATCCTGGCGGTCGGCATCCTCGCGACCTGGCTGCTCGTCGAACGCACGGTGGCCACCGGACGGCTGTTCCCGCTGACGCTGGCGATCATCGTCGCCGCGTTCACGCTCACCGTGCACCCGGCCGGCGCGATCGCCGCACTCGCACTCGTTGCGGCGTTGCGGCCCATCGTCACACGCCTGCGCTACCGCATCCGGCGCGACGGCTGGCTACCGGTGCTGGTGCCGATTCTCGCGTCGGGTCTGCTGGTGCTGTACGAGATCTTCGCCGATCAGCCCCTCGCATCGATCCTCGAGGGCGTCAAGGTGCAGGGCATCGTCGGACCCACCAACAAGTGGTGGACCGAGGCGATGCGGTACTACATCCTGCAGAATCCGACCACCGACGGCTCCATCGCCCGACGCATCGGTATCTTCGTGACCTTCCTCGCGGTCATCATCATCGTGCTCACCCTGCTGAGCAAACGCCGGGTGCCGCGCATCGCGACGGCGCCGCTGTGGCGAGTGGTCGCGATCCTGGCCGGAGCCGTTCTGGTGCTGGCATTTTCGCCCACCAAGGCCACCCACCAGATGGGCGCGTTCGCCTGCATGACCGGCGTGCTGGTGGCGTCGGCGACGGCGATGATCTCGCCGCAGGTGATCCGACGCCGATGCAATCGCACGTTCATCGCGGCCGCCGCGACCTACGTGCTCGCCGTCACCTTCGCCGGCCGCAATCAGTGGTGGTACGTCGGCAGTTACGGAATCCCCTGGGGCGACGACACCCCCAACGTCGCGGGTATCGAACTGTACATTCCGATCCTGCTCGTCGCGGTGGCGTTGACGATTCTCGGTGCGTGGCAGTACTACCGGGACGACCGTCGCGCCCAGGCCGGCGAGCCGGTCGAGGAGTCGAGCACGGGTGTGCGCGGGTGGCTCGGGCGGATGCCGACGTACTCGCTGGCCATCGTGTTGGCGATCGTGCTCGTGTTCAACATGATCTCGTTCGCGAAAGCGATTCAGACACAGCGAGGTTCGTGGTCATGGGCGAGTTCCAACGTCAACGCGCTGCGGGGTGATCCGTGCGCATTGGCCGACGCGGTACTCGTCGAGGCCGACCCGAACAAGGGGATTCTCGCACCGGCACAGGTTGCCGGACAGAACAATCCGTCGCCCGGGGCGGCGTTGGCCGGCGCCGGGATGACCGGCTTCACACCCAATGGTGTGGCCACGAATCTCGAGGACACCTACGACGATTCCGATGGCTCGGATGCGACCACACAGGACCCGGCGCAGACCGAACCGACCACGTCGCAGGATCTGTCGTCGGGCACCGCGGGATCGTCGGACACCGGTGGCGGCACCACCGCCAACCAGGGCGTGAACGGTTCGTCGGTGAAGCTGCCGTTCGGCCTGGACCAGTCCCAGGTGCCCGTCCTTGGAAGCTTCGGGGCGCCGAATGGCCGGGCGCAGTTGACCTCCGACTGGTATCAGTTGCCCGCACGCGGCGAGGACAAGCCCCTCGTCACGATGTCGGTGGCCGGGCAGGTGCAGTACGTGGACGAGCTCGCGGTGACGCATCCGGGGCAGAAGCTCACGATGGAGTTCGGGCGGGTGGAGCCCGACGGCCGGGTGACGACCGTCGCCTCGATGGTGCCGCTGGGTATCGACACCGCCCCCGAGTGGCGAAACCTGCGTTTCCCGTTGGAATCCGCGCCGCCGCGCGCCACTGTCGTTCGCGTCGTCGCCGCCGACACGAGCTCGGACCCGGCGCAGTGGCTGGCGCTCACCCCGCCGCGCGTCACGCCGATGACGACACTGAATGATCTTGTCGGCAGCGAGGATCCGGTGCTGCTGGACTGGGAGGTGGCCTTCGCCTTCCCATGTCAGCGGCCGGCCGGTGTGCACAACGGCATCCTGGAGGTTCCGCAATGGCGGATCACCCCGGACGCCGAGGGTGAGCGGGTGAATTCGCGGCGCTGGATGGCCGGTGACTATGGCGGCCCGCTCGGCATCGTCGAGAACGATCTGCGGCCGACGGTGTTGCCGTCCTATCTACGCAACGCTTGGGCCAAGGACTGGGGCAGTCTGCAGAAGCTGACCCCGCTTGTCGATCAGGTTCCGGTGGCGAATCTCGAAGTGACGCAGGACGTCCACACCGGACTCTGGACCCCCGGACCGATGCGGGCGATCACCAACTGACGCTGACCGTGCTCACCGCCGCCGGTTGAGCACCATCCCCCCGCCGGTTGAGCGCCCATCCCCCGCCGGTCGAGCACCCTACCCCCCGCCGGGTGAGCGCCCATCCCCCGCCGGTTGAGCGCCCATCCCCCCGCCGGTCGAGTAGCCCCGAGGAACGAAGGGCGTATCGAGACCACCCCAACGTGAAAGCGATCCAGCTCAGTACCGAATCGGCGCGGGACTCCACAGCCCGCTGCGGGTCTGTGTTCCGGTGGTGATGTCCGCGTTCGTGGTCACATCGTCGTACGGGACAAGACGTTCCAGCGATCCCCAGTCGCGTCCGACGTCGCCCTGCAGGTAAGTGCCGACGGCGGTCGGGTCGAGGAGGACCTGCTCCCACCCCAAGGGTCCGCCGCCGAAGCTGTCCTGCCACGCCGACACGGCGGCCGAGAGATCGGCGCCGGGTTCGATGCGCCACTGGGGGATTTCGGCGACGCCGTCGTGATGGGTGAAGGGACGTTGGCAGGGGAACACCAGGCCGGAGGTCCAGTCGACGTGCACCGGATCGCTGCTTCCGACAACCTCTTGCAGGGTCTGCATCTTCGGTAGCCGCGGCGGGGTGACCATGATGTAGCGGTCCTGGGACAGGTTGTCGTCGGTGGCGACGATGCGCACCGCGGTCACTCCATCGGGCAGGTCGCTGGTGGGTAGTCGCACGTTGCGCCACGACGGACGCGGACCGGGATCGATCATGTCCTTCGCGCCGGCGGCGGTGAGGTCTGCGTCCCGGGTGCCGTCACCGATGGGATCGGTGGTGTACTCGAGCTGCAGATTCTGCGGATAGTCGAACATCCCGGCCACCGAGAACGTCACCAGCGGGAACGACTTGTAGTCGGCGGGCATCCGGTACCAGCCGGAGGTGAGCCGCGCGGTGGTCTGGTCGGTATCCGAATAGCTGCCGAGCACAGGGGTTTTCGACCGGTCGAGCTCGAACGGCAACGATGCGTGGCTGCCGTTGATGCCGGGTGTGGTCTCCTCGCCACCGCCGGTGCCGCCGGCGTTGGCGATCAGCACATCCGGGTCGGCGGCGGCGTCGCCGGCGAGGACGCCGAGCGATCCGGCCGGGGCGTTCGCGTTGAGGTCGTCGTGCATACCGTCGGGGGTGAACCCCGTGGTCGCCTGCCGGGTCGAATCCGCGGGCTGCGTGGCGGGTCCGGCGAGCGGATCGGCCAGCGTCGAATCAACCGGGGTGAGTTGGTAATCGCTCGGGTTCTGCTCGACCCAGATCTTGTCGGCCATGCCGCACTGCTTGCCGGTCAGGGCCTCGAGGTTGGAACGCGGCACCGAATACGACTCGGCCTGATGGATTCCGGCGAAGGCGGCGGTGATCAGTTCGAAGGCCACCACCACCGCGGCCACCCAGGCCAGGGGAGACCCGGCCAGCGAATGCCAGACGCGTCGATACCAGGGATGCGGCCTCTCGGTCCAGTGGGCTTCTTCGTCGGCCTCCGGATCGGTGCCGGTGAACGGCTCCCGGAAGTGAAACCACAACGCCAGCAACAACAAGACCAGTGAGACGGCCAGCATCGCGGTGCCGATGCGGACGACGATGGTCACCTGGTCGACGCCCCACGGCATACCCCAGGCCGACGAGTAGTAGTACGAGTTGGGGCCGGTGAACGCAAGGCCGACGATGAAGAACACCAGCGCCGCGTACAGGGTGCGGTTGCGGCGTGAATGCATGGCGCTCTGGCTGGCCGCGATGGCGGCGATGGCCGCCAAAGCGGCTGCCAGACCGGCGAACACACCGAAGTGGTGGGTCCACTTGGTCGGGGTGAACATCAGGAACACCAACGACGCGAAGGTGATTCCGACGATGCGTCGGGACGGGCCGAGTGCCGTGCCCGGGATGCGGGACTTGCGGATCAGCACGGCCGCGGAGACCACCAGGCCGAGGATCATCGCGAGCACCGCGAAGCGTCGGGCGATGGAACCGTCGGCGGAGAACGCGAACAACGACGAGTAGCGATCGATCTCGTTGTACCAGTGCAGCGACGGCCCGAGCGCCGATTTCATGCTCGACGCCTCCATGAAGGAACGGAGCGTCAGATTGGAGAAGACGACGAAGACCACGAAGGTCCCGGCCGCCCCGATCGGGGCGAGCAGCGCCAGGTAGGCGCGCCAGCCACCACCGATGGCCCGGGCGCGTTTGATCAGCGCCAGGATCATCGGCCGCGCCCCGGCGATCAATGCGGCGACGGCGAGCAGACCGGTCGGACCGGCGGCGAGGCTGAACGCACCGAACAGGCACGCCAGCGCTGCGGGCAGGAGCCGGCCGGTCGCGATCGAGCGTTCCACCGAGCACCACGTCAGCAGCGCGCCGAGGCAGATGATCGGCTCCGGACGCAGGCCGTTGTTGAACGGGAACCACGACGCCAGGAACACGAAGGCGGCCGTCCAGCCCACCCCGGGGCGGATGATCGCGGCCCGACCGAGTCGCGGCAGCACCTCATGGCTGATGATCAACCACGAACAGATGCCACACAGCAGTGCCGGCAGCCGCATCCAGGGGCTGGCCACCGAGACGTGGCTGAGCAGTCCGAAGACCTGGTAATACCACCCGAACGGCGCTTCGGGTGCGCCGAACCACCGGAAGTAGTTGGCGGTGTACTCACTGTTCTGCGCGACCCGCGACATGGTGAGCAGATACCCGTCGTCGGAGGTGTTGGGTCCGACGAAATGCCAGATGATGAGCGCGCCGATGACCACGTAGTCGCGGGTATTCAGACGCCACCAGCGGGCCGGGAAGATACGACGGTGTTTGCGGCCGTCGGTCGAATCGAGCACCGCCAGCGCCGACAGTGACAGCAACGTGCAGATGATGCCGACGATGAGGACGAGCCACTTGAGGATCGTCGGCGTCGACGTGTACCGCGAGTCGATGGTGACGTGGGCCGTCAGCCCGGGGATCGCCGACGCCGCGCCGGACAGATCGGTGAACAGGCCGGTGACCTGCGGTCGCTGGTCGGAGGTGTAGAGCTCGCGGTCGGCGGTCGTGCCGGTGAGCGATTCGCCCTTGTCGTTGGTCATGCCGACGAATTCGGCGGTCACCTCGTCGTGATCGGCGTGGACGACGATCTCGCGGCAGTCCTGTGCCCGGATCTGATCGAGCGTGGCCGAGACCAGCGGCACGTTGCGGTTGACCACCTCGACGGTCTGCCCGCCGCCGGTCGGGCCGGTCGTGCGGATGAAGAGGCCACGTTCGGGTGCCTTCTCCGCGCTCTTGGGTGTGGTCGACAGGAGCACCGACTCGCCGGGCGTCAGGTCGTCGACCGCCGAGCACGGGACGCTCACGTCCAGGTCGATGGGTACGTAGCTGACCAGCGGCGCGGTCACCGAGGTGATCTCGCCGTGCTGCGGCCACGAGATCTCCGCGGTGGTCTGCTTGACCGGCATCAGGGGAGTCGCCAGAGCGAGGAACACCCCGAGCAGTCCGGTGATGATGGCGAGGAGTCTTGCTCGCCTTACCGTCGACGCTGCTGGCACAAAGAGTGATCGTAGTTGCATCACGCGACGCATTTCGCCGCCGGTACGCTGACCGTCATGTCGACCGATGCCGCTCCCGACGCCACACCCTTGCCGATCCTGCTGCTCAACGGCCCGAACCTGAACACGCTCGGCTTGCGGCAGCCCGAGATCTACGGTGCCGACACCCTCGCCGACGTCGTCGACCTGGCCGAACGTACCGCCGCCGAACTCGGCTACGGACTGCGTGCCGCCCAGACCAATCATGAGGGCGAGATGATCGACTGGATTCACGAGGCGCGTGGGAACGTGTCCGGCATCGTGATCAACCCGGCCGGCTGGACGCACACCTCCGTCGCCCTGGCCGACGCACTCGTCATCCCCGAGGTTCCGGTGATGGAGGTGCACATCAGCAATGTGCACAAGCGCGAGGCGTTCCGGCATCACTCGTATGTCTCGCCGATCGCGGCCGGCATCGTCGTCGGCTACGGCATCCGGGGCTATGAGTTCGCCATCCGACGATTGGTCGAGTTGGTCGGTTGACGAGCTGACGCGGTTCTTCCCGTCCGGACTGGCGTCGGTATTCTGCTGCGAACCGTAGTAGATCGAGGGGGACGGTCATGCAGCCCGACGAGGAATTCGCCGGTTACCGGGTGGTGCGCACGCTGGGGTCGAGCCGCACCGGGACGATGTATGAGGCCGAGTATCTGGAGGACGGGTCTCGGGTCGCGCTGCATGTGATCGAGCCCGATCGTGGTGGGCCTGTGCCCGAGCAGTTCATCGCTTCGATGCGAGCGGTGTCGGGGCTGTCGCATCCGAGCATTGCGACGATCACCCGGTTCGGGGTGGAGGGTGACCTCGCGTCCGGTGGGTGCCGTGGTGCGCGACGGAGTTCGTCGACGGGCCGGACCTGGCCCACGCCGGCGGACTGTCGCCGACCGACCTGTCGCGGGTCGTCGGCGATGTGGCCGCGGCGTTGGATGCGGCGCACGCCCAAGGTGTTCTCCATCGGGCGGTGACGCCGGCGAACGTGATCGTGACACGCGGCGACGACGGTGCCATCGCTCGGGTGGTGGTGACCGACTTCGGTGTTGCCGGCGCTGATTCGGGTCCGGAGTCGTTGTCGTTCGCGGCGCCGGAGTTGTTGCAGGGTGGGATGCCGTCGCCGGCGTCGGATCAGTATGCGTTGGCGGTGCTGGTATTCGCCTGCCTCACAGGACGACTCCCGTTCGAGGCGCCGACCCCGGCGGGACTGATGATGGCGCAGTTGTCGGCGCCGGTGCCGTCGGTGGGTGATCCGGCGGTCGATGCGGTGCTGGCGCGTGCGTTGGCGAAGGATCCGCGGGCGCGGTTCGTGTCGTGTGGTGAGTTCGCGGGTGCGTTGAAAGCTGCTGTGGGGGTTGCGGGTTCGGTTGGGCAGCGCAGTGTGTCGTTGACCAAGGAGGCGGGTGCGCCGGCTGCTCCCGTTGCGCCGGGTGGGCCGGTGGTTCCGCCTGCCCGACCCTCGTCGCGGCGGAAGTGGTTGTGGGCCATTCCTGTTGGTGTGGTGGCGCTGCTTGCGGTGATCGCGATCGTCGCGGTGGTGGTCGTGCGGGGTGGTGGTGGCGACCCCGATCCTCGTCAGATCGCCAATCCGGCCGCGGGATCGAATTGGACGGCTGTGGACGGATTCATGGGAACCGCTTGCGGCGTCGACGGCGGCGAGTTGTACTGCTGGGCCGACGAGGAGTGGTCGCACACGTACATCGACTTCTTCCCCGATGCGAACCCTGCGCCATTCGGCTCGCTACAGGATGTCACCGACGTCAGCTTTGATGGCAAGGCGGGCTGTGCGGTCGCGGGTGGGGAGGTGTACTGCTGGGGCAGCTACGGGTCTGCCGACTACTCGCCGCCGGTGACCACGCCCACCCGACTGGCCGGCATCGACAAGGTGACAAAGATCGTCGGCGCGTCGACGGGGTGTGCACTGAGCGAAGGTGACGTCTACTGCTGGGGCCACAACAAGGGCTACCGGGTGGCCGACTCGCTGGAGTACCCCGACGACACGGACTACGTTGCCGTACCGACCAAGGTGCCCGGACTCGGTCATGTCACGGACGTCGCGATCTCGGGTTCTGCGTATTGCGCGTTGAGCGACGGCACGCCCTACTGCTGGGGAAACAATGCGTACGGGCTCCTCGGCAACGGCCGCGTCGACGAGAACGCAGTGGAGTCGACTCCACGACCGGTCGTCGATATGACCGGGATTGCCGGCATCACCAAGATCAGCGGTGGCGGCGGAGCATTCTGCGTCCTGCAGAATGGCACCCCGGAATGTTGGGGCCACCTTCTCGGCGATGACGGTCAGTACGCCGACGTGCCGAAGCCCACCCCGGTGCCCGGTGTCCATGGGTACCTGGACATCGCTGTCGGTTCGGGACCGCTCATCTGTGGAATCTCGTCTGCTCACGAGGTCTATTGCTGGGGCAGCAACTACGACTACATTCCCAACCCCAACGGCACTCTGGGGGACAACGTCCCGACACCGGTGAAAATCGACGGGCTCGACGGTGCCTCGAAAGTGGTGGTGCCATTCCGAGGTATGTGCGCGATCCGCAGCGGTGATCTGTTCTGCATGGGGCTCCTCAAGCCGCCGGGGCACTGACTAACTGCAACCGGGGGGTTGCATTGAGGTGGATTGAGTGCAACCATAGAGTTGCATATAACCGATCAATCCAGGAGTCGCCATGTCCACCACCGATTTCGACCGCATTGAGCACCAGGTCACCATCAGCGCCCCCATCGACCGCGTGTGGGCGCTGGTCAGTGAACCGGGCTGGTACATCAACGATCGCGCACTCACCGAACATCGCATCGAGACCCGCGGCGACGTCACCATCGTCCACGACCCGACTCACGGCTCCTTCGCCATGCGGATCATCGAACTCGACGAACCTCGGTACGCCGCCTTCCGATGGCTGACCGATGCCGAGAATCTGGACAGCGCAGCGACTCTCGTCGAGTTCTGGCTGACCCAGACCGACGGCGGTGTCGAGCTCAAGGTCGCCGAGAGCGGATTCGCCTCGCTGGACGAACCCGAGATGGATCGTCGTTCACGTTTCGACGATCACAGCGAGGGCTGGCGACTCGAACTGAATCTCGCCAAAGAAGCTCTCACCGAATCGACTTCGCATGCCTGAGGTCTCGTCGCCGGTCGACGTCTTCGCGGCTTTGGCCGACGACAGCCGTTGGCAGGTCCTCGCAGAACTCGGCCGCCGGCCAGCATCGGCGTCGGCGCTGGCAGACCGACTGCCCATCACACGCCAGGCCATCGCGAAACACCTGCGGATACTTGCCGACGTCGGACTCGTCGAGCCGATGAAGGTGGGGCGCGAAATCCGTTACGAGGCAGTCGGAGCGCGGTTGTCCGATGTCGCGCGCCAGCTGGAGAAGATCGCCGGTGGGTGGGAGCGACGGCTCTCGCGCATCAAGGATCTCGCCGAGGGCGACGACTGACCGAGGTTGCGACTCGCCTTCGGGTTGCTGGGTCGTGGATCCGACGGTGACAGTCCTGCCGAACCGACAGCGCCCGGTTCTTCACTGACAGCGCTCTCTATTCCGTTGACAGCGCTCTTGGCTACGTTGACAGCGCCCTGAACCTCGTTGACAGCGCTCTGTTTACGGTGATGCGACCCCGCCCCGCCGGTCGAGCCGACCCCATCCCGCCGGTCGAGCCGACCCATCCCGCCGGTCGAGCCGACCCCATCCCGCCGGTCGAGCCGGACGGAGCGCTAGCGAAGTCCGAGTCGAGACCTCGCAACATGATGCTGGAACCCCCACCACCACAACATCTCCCACGAAACGCGCCGCGCCATACCACACCCCACCGACAAGAAGATCCCGCCACGAACAAGTTATCCATAGATCAAAAGTTATGCACAGCAACAGGATTCACGAAATTGACCCTTGCGTCGACCGCCAACGAGGCGTACTGTGGTGAACATGACATCGGGGGAACTTGACACCACCATCGACTTCTTATCCGAACTCGACTACACCAACAGCAGCCTCACCCGCGAGGACGCAAAGCGCGCACTGCACGCCATCCTGCTGATCCGCAACCTGGTCGATCACCACGCCAGTGTGCTTGTCGGACTCTGCGATCACCTCAAGGTCGCAGAGAAGGAAGGCCGCAAACTTCAAGAGCTACTGCA
>NZ_JBDZDI010000026.1:57572-66227 GCF_040044975.1 Gordonia oleivorans | reverse complement strand
AAACCCGCGGCTGCCGCGGGTGTTTTTGTTGTCTTCACAAACCACAAATCATGCCCCGGCAGCCGCTCCCACCAGCGCAAACACGCCGCGCAACCTCACAACCCGCGATCTACGGCTGTAGTATTAGCCTGGGAGGGTCAGGCGAAAGGAAGTCAGCGTGAAGGCGATCATCATCGGTGCCGGTATGGGTGGGCTCAGTGCGGCCATCGCCCTGAAGAAGCTCGGCGTGGATGTCGAGGTCTACGAACAGGTCACGGAGAACAAGCCGGTCGGTGCCGCGATCTCGGTGTGGTCCAACGGTGTCCTGTGCCTCAATCACCTCGGCCTCGAGAACGAGGTCGCCGAACTCGGCGGCATCGTCGAGACGATGAGCTACGTCGACGCCCACACCGGTGAGACCATGTGCCGTTTCTCGATGCAGCCTCTCATCGACGAGGTCGGCCAGCGCCCGTATCCGGTGGCGCGGGCCGAACTGCAGCTGATGCTGATGAAGGCCTACGGCATCGACGACATCCACTTCGGCAAGAAGATGGTGTCGGTCAGCGACGGACCCGAGGCCGCCACCGTCGAATTCGCCGACGGCAGCACCGATTCGGCCGACCTGGTCATCGGGGCCGATGGTGCGAAATCACTGACACGCGAGTACGTGCTCGGCGGCCCGGTCACCCGCCGCTACGCCGGCTACGTCAACTTCAACGGTCTCGTCGCCGTCGACGACGAGATCGGCCCGGCGACGGAGTGGACCACCTACGTGGGTGACAGTCGGCGCGTTTCGGTGATGCCCATCGCCGGTGACCGCTTCTACTTCTTCTTCGACGTCCCGATGCCCGAAGGTGTTCCCTTCGAACGGGGAACGGCGCGGGAGGTCCTCGCCGAGGAGTTCGCCGACTGGGCCCCCGGGGTCCAGAAACTGATCGAGACACTCGATCCGGCGACGACCAATCGGGTCGAGATCCTCGACCTCGACCCGTTCCACACGTGGGTCAAGGGACGTGTCGCCGTGCTCGGCGATGCCGCGCACAACACGACTCCCGACATCGGTCAGGGCGGTTGCTCGGCGATGGAGGATGCCGTGGCACTGCAATTCGCCTTCGCCGAACATCCCGACGACGTTCATGCCGCGCTCGCCGAGTACGAGAAGACCCGCGCCGAGCGGGCGGGAGATCTCGTCCTGCGCGCACGGAAACGATGCGACGTCACCCACGGCAAGGATCCGGATAAGACCTCGCAGTGGTACGCCGAACTGCGAGACGAGGACGGTACCAACATCATTCGCGGTATCGTCGGCAACATCATGGGTGGTCCGGTCACGCCGGTGTGACGTGCCGGCCGGGCCGGTCGGTGCTCTGACCCGCCCGACCTCCGCCGGCTCAGTTCTCCGGTTCCGGCACGGCCCGACCCGACGGATCCGCCGCGATACCGTCATGGGCCACCAACGCATCGTGCCGCGACAGTGTCGGGCCCGCGACGAGCAGCGACGCGACGGCCCAGGGTACCGGCGCCGGGGTGGTACCGAGTCCGAGCACCTGCGCGGTGGCCATGTCCGCGACGCCGAACCGGACACCCGAATCATTCAGGTAGAACAACGATTCCGTGCGGGTGCTGTCGTCTTCGTTGCCGGTCGTCTGGATGAACTCACCCGAGCCCGCGGGCAGGTACACCTCGTCGATCAGCGGCCCGGCACCGTCGGCGCCGGCCGGTGTCACCACGTCGACCCCCGCGGGCAGCGGCAGTCCACGTCCGAGGAGCAGGGAGGTCCGCGCCGTCGGGTCCGCGGAGCCGCGTGACCATACCGAACAGATCGTCGGAGCCGTCGCCGATGACACCAGATGCGGTGCGTGCGAGGGGAATTCGGTGACCGGCAGCGAATCGCTGCGGGGTGCGGCATTGACCGGGGCCGGCGACCGGGTCGGCACCTCGGCCGGGCTACCGGGATCGGCCAGCCGCAGCATCTCCGCGGTGGCCTCGCCGATCGGCTGGACGGAGTCGGTGAGCACGACGTAGTAGTCGAGATGACCGTTCACCCCGACGGTGCGGATCACCGAACCCACCGACACGTCGGGAATCGGCAGGTCCGAGGGCATTCCGGCGCCACCGATCCGCGGCACGGCCAACGGGGCCACCTCGGGCAGGGTGTTGAGGACACCGACGCCGACCAGGCGGGGCGTCACATCGGCGAGACCGAACGCCCGCGTCACGGCGGCGTCGTGCATGTCGACCTCGGCGCGTACCGGGACCGAATGCTCGCCGCGGACGACCTGGTAGACCAGAAACGTTGCCCGACCATCGGTCACCAACACCGCGTCCTGCGGTCCGGCCGGTGCGATCTGTGCTCCGGTGGCCGGCCGTTCGGCGATGACCGCCAGCCGACGGGTGGTGTCCTCACCGGTTCCGGGGTGGTCACACACACTCCACACCGACGTGTCGCGGTGCGCGCTGGCGGGCAGGGCGACCGGCGCCCCCGGGATCCCGAGCAGCGGACCCCGCGGATACGCCGACAACGCCGAGTCGGCAACCGACTTCGGTGCGCTGTCACTGCCGGTGATCAGTCGGGCCGAGGCCAGATTCAGGACCGGATGCACCTTCTCGTCGACGACGACGTACATCCCACCGCTCTGTTTGCCGACCAGGATCGATGCCTGTCCCACCGTCCCCTGTGGACGGATCAGGCCCCAGATGCCGAATCCGGCCAGCGCCAACACCGTCAGCACGGTGCCGAGCGCAAGTGCCCGCACGGAGGAGCGCATGGGATCGTGCAGCATCCGGGCGTCGCGCCGGACCAGGGCGTGCTCCAGCCGACTGAGCAGGAAACGATAACCGTTGACCTGCGCCTTGGTCGTCAATTGCCGCGCCATCGACCCCCACCCCCCGATCCACACACCACGCCGATACCTGATCAGACGCATCCCGAGCCCGATCGGTTCCCGTCGACGGGCTCGAATGTCGAACTGCGCCAACACCGGTTCACCCGGTCGGTGAGGTAGTAGCCTAGCCGATACATCAGCGCCGCGAGGCGGGGAGCAGGGGGACCATGATGACACTCGTTGACGCGCCGTCCGATCCACACACCGAGCCCGATGCCGATCCGGCCGTCGCGCATCGTCGTGACCGCGTTCGCCGCACACCGATACCGACCACCGTGGTCGTCGTCGAGGTCCTGCTGTTCGTCGGGCTGGCGGTCTGGGCGGCGTCGGGCTCACGGTGGGGTTGGGTCGCCCTGGCGATCGTCGCGGTGGTGTGCCTTACCGTCGTGCCGTGGCGTGATGGGATCTCCCCGATGTCCCGGCTGGGACGCCGGATCTCGTTCACCTGGACGCGGGCCCGACGACGCTCGACCGATCTGATCCCGGCACCGTTCGACATCCCACCGGCCCGGCAGACGGCCGCCGGCGCGGGATGCGCACCCGACGCCGAGACCCCCATCGGCGCACGCTGGGTCGGTCACACCCTGATCACCGCGATCCGCGTTCATCCGTGCGGGCCCGATACGACGTTCCTCACCCCGGACTCTGCGACGCCGCGCGACCCATGGGGACAACAGATCCCCCTCGAGGTACTGGCCGAGTGCATCGACCCCTACGACATTCCGCTGGCATCGATCGACATCGTCGGGCACGGTGGCCGCGCCTGGGGCGCCGACCGCGCCGCGGCGGCGTATCGCGCCACGCTGGGTCCGCTGCCGGCCACCGCCCTGCGTACCACCCTGGTGATCTTGCGACTGGATCCCCGGGACTGTCCGGACGCCATCGCCCGGCGCGGCGGCGGTGCGGTGGGTGCGTTGCGTGCGGCGACGATCACCACCCGTCGGGTCATCGCTCGCCTCGCCGAGCAGGGACTGGCCGTCTCGGCGTTGTCGGCCGCCGAGATCTCCTCGGTCACCGATCAACTCACCGGCGGCTGTTCCCCCGACGAGGTGACCGAGGCCTGGAACGGGGTGAGCTCGATGCGCCTGCACATGTGTGTGGCCGCGGTCGAGCCCACGACTCTGGTCGAGGTCGCCACGCGTGTGTGGGCGATGCCGGCCGCGGCCACCACCCTGACCATCCGCCTGTCCCGAAACGCCGCCGGCGGACTCCGGGTCGCCGGGCTGGTGCGCCTCGATGACCATCGCGGCGGCCCCGATCTGCCGCGTGCGCACCGGCATCGGGGCCTTCGTCCGTTGCCCGGCAACCAGTTCGACGCCTTCACCGCGGGTGTGCCGATGGCCTCGTCGTCGCGGTTGCACCGGTTGCTGCCCGCACTCGAGGGTGCCGACGCGCAGGCCGCCCTTTCCCGGATGCAGATCCCGGCAGCGGGTTGCGGGCAACTCGTCGGCGCGGACCGTTCCGGCCGCGCGGTCGCGGTGCCGCTCGCCGGACCGGGAATCGGCACCGTCGCGGTGTCCGGTGACCGGACGTTGTTGGCGCAGACGGTCCTTCGGACCGTCGCCACCGGCATCCCGGTGATCGTCCGTGCGGCCGACCCGCTGCGATGGCGCGGACTCGTCGAGGCTGTTGCCGCACCGCATCTCCTGACGTTCGCCGATCACCGGGTATCGGCGGGGTCGGGACTGCGGGTCGAGGTCTTCGACGGCGTGAACACCCCCGCTTGCGCACCCGACCCGGGGTGCACCCGCTTCGTCGTGATGGCCGACGCCGACGTGGCCGCCGCAGCCCGGGCGGACGTCGCGCTGATTCAGAATCCCACTGCGCCGCAGCGGGTCTCAGTACTCACCGGCCGCCATCGCACCGAGGTGACGATGGTCGCCACCGCCGCGGAACAGGCGTTGTACGCCGGAGGTCACTGAGCGCGGATCGGCACCAGCGCCCGGAAGAACACCGCGCGCGCGGAATCGGCGCGTACCACCACATCCGGGTCGGAGTCGGCCAGCCATGCCGCCCGGCCCGCGGGCACGGTGATCGGCGCCCCGCCCTGCGGCCGGACCTCGATCTGCCCGGAGAGCACCGCGAGGATCTGCGGCCCGGGCATGTCGAAGCTGATCGAGGCCGGCTGGGTCATGCCGGTCCCGTCGAGTTCGATTCGGGAGAGCCGGAATTCGGGTGCGGGTGTCAGATAGATGCGTTCGGCACCGACCGTGCGGATCGCCGGGATCAAGTCGTCGACGTCGACCGGGGTGAAGTCGAGGACCCGGAGCAATTCCGGCACGTCGATGTGTTTGGGCGTCAATCCGCCGCGCAGCACGTTGTCGGAGTTGGCCATGATCTCCACCCCGGTGCCCTCGAGGTAGGCGTGCAGGTTCCCGGCGGGTAGGTAGATCCCCTGCCCCGGTGTCAGGTGGACCCGGTTGAGCAGCAGCGACGCCAGTACCCCGGGGTCGTTCGGGTAC
Organism: Gordonia oleivorans; assembly: GCF_040044975.1. Lineage (NCBI taxonomy): Bacteria > Bacillati > Actinomycetota > Actinomycetes > Mycobacteriales > Gordoniaceae > Gordonia > Gordonia oleivorans. The sequence goes on along the minus strand of NZ_JBDZDI010000026.1, from coordinate 60,901 downwards.
ATCTCGCCCAGTTGCAGGGCGGTGCGCAGTTCGGCGCCGAATGCGCTGCGTCCCGATTCCAGCAGGGTGACCGCCGCCGAGAGCACCGGCGGCATCAACGCGCCGATGGTCTGTTCCGGCAACGTCAGCCAGGTGGTGAACAGCGCCCGCAGCCCGCTCGAATCGGGTTGGCCGGCAAGCATTCCCAGATAGGGGTCCAGCTCGCTCACCTGGAGTTCGCGCAGTAGTGCGATGGTGGTGGCGGGTGCGCGGAAACCGGCCAGCGCATCGAAGTCACTCAAGGCGACGACGAGTTCGGGTTTGTGCCACGGATCGCGGTAGTTGCGGTCGCGGGCGTCGATCGGCAACCCGATCGCGTTCTCGCGGTCGAATCCCTCGCGGGCCTGCTCGGAGGACGGATGTGCTTGCAGCGACAGCGGTTCCTCGGCGGCGAGAACCTTCAGCAGGAACGGCAGCCGGCCTCCGAAGGCGGCGGCGGTGGGGGTACCGAGCGCCGCGGTGCGGTTGGTGTCGATGGCGGTCAGCAGGTCGGTCTCGGCGGTGCCGTCGGCGGTCAGTACCGATGCGGGTCCGGCGTTGTGGGCGCCGAACCACAGTTCGGCCTCCGGGTGAGGGGACGGTACCGGCCGGCCCCGGAGCGATGCGATGGCGGTCCGCGAACCCCACGCGTATGTCCTGAGATTGCCCTCGAGGACCCTCATCGGCGCCCGGCCTCGGTCAGACGCAGATACACCGCGGCCATCTCGATACGCAGCATGAGCACCAGCAACGACGTGAGATCTGCCGGCACGTCGGCGCGGTCGGCAGGGGTACCCGGCCACGATGGTGCAGCGGATGCCGTTGTGCGGGAGTCGATGTCGTCACCATCACCGACCACCACCTCTGCGGTGGGGATGCCTTCGATGCGGCGACGGGTGTGCCATTCGCGGGAGGCGGATGTGGTCACCAGCACCCGCGGCGGTGCATCCGGCCGCGGTCCGTCGATTTGCGGATCGTAGAAGATGTCGTCGGCCGGTGACGACGAGCCGGCGTCGGCCCACTGATCGCGGGCCACCCGTCCGATGTCGGTCAGATCGAGTGCCGCACCGGCGATTCCCGTCACCGCAAACATCACCCCCGAAGCTCGCCCGGCCAGCGCCGTCGTCGCCGGGGAATCCCCCGACCACACCATCGGCCCGTCACCGAGCCGCGCTGCCAGCATTTTCGCATGATTGTGGAATGTTTCCCGGCCCGGATGGTCGGCGGCCGCCTCGTCGTCGAGCGCGTCGGCGATGTCGGCAACCTCCGGTGCCGTCCCGGTGAACCGCACCTGACCCATGGAGGTCAGGACGGCGAGCAGGATCGCGACGAATCCGGCGAATCGAAACCGCGGGTCGACATCGATCCGCGGTGAGAGGTTGATTCCGTTGCCGCCCAGAGCATCCCGCAGGGGCCCCTCCACCGGTGCCGCGATCACGACTTCGGCACGTCGCCGCAGGGCGCGCGCGGCGGCGTCGGCGAGGATCATGTCGCCGCCGTCGTCGCCGGCCAGCACGACCACGTCGAGCGGTCCGATCCATCCGGGGAGTCCGGGCGCGGACACGATCGGTACGTCGATGCGGGTGGCCATCACCGCGGTGATCATCGCGGTGGCCGCGGCCGCGGCGCCACCTCCGGGACAGACAACCACGACACTGCGCGGGCGGAGTTCGGCGAGTGACTCGGTGACGCCTTCGCGGATCGCCTCGGCCACCGACCGCACCTGGGCACCGGCAAGGGCGGCCGCATGCAGCAGGCCTTCGGAATCCGCCGCGATCAGTTCCTCGACGTCGTCGAGATCGGTGGCACCGGTTCGCATGATCACCACAGTAGTCAGCCGGTCACGCCTTCGACCACCAATGGTCAGTCGACGGGGTCGGGCAGCACCCGGAGGTGTCCGCGTCGACCGGGCCGCGGCGTGGTCGGGGCGCGACGACGCTCGGTGTCGGTGGGGACGTCGGGGCGGCCGGTGGCCCGGTGGCGTCCGTGCCGGGGATCGTCGAATCCGTCGAGCGCATCGGGATGGGCCACATCGGCGGCGATCCGGCCGGCCCGTCCGCCGGTGCTGGCCTCACGGACGGCCTCGGCCAGGGCGGTCAGTTCGTAGTCCTCGGCGAGCGGTGTGGAGAATCCCCGTTCACTGCGCAGCATCTCCCAGCCTCGGGGCACGGTGATCCGTCGGGCGTGCTCGTCGCAGAGGTCCCAGGAGTGCGGTTCGGCCGAGCCGGCCAAGGGGCCGATCACCGCGGTCGACTCCGCGTAGACGAACGTCAGCGTAGCCACCGCGGAGCGGGTGCAGCCGGGCCTGCAGCACTGTCGGGGAAGCTTCACGTCCATGAGGTTAGCCCTGCGCGGATCGAACGCCGACCCCGACACGCGCGCAGAGGGTCAGACCGCCACGAGACATCGGGCACGGACCCTCCTACACTCACGCCATGCGTATCGATGGATTCCGTCCGGATCGGGCCGAACGGGGCGGCCCGGCGAGCGGCGGTGGCCGCCGACCGCCGCGGCGGCGGGAGCGGCGTGGGCGGGGTCTGCGCACCCCGTTGTTGCCGACCACGGTCCCCGCGTGGCGCAGCAAGTCCGACGAATTCGACGCCGTCGCACTCGAGGCCTTCGCCGAGATCGACCGACGCTGGCATGACGAGTTGATCGGTCTCGACATTTCGGTCGACGACATTCCGCGCATGTTGCCGCGCGATCCCGAGACGGTGGCGTGGCCCGATGAGGTCACCGCCGACGGCGCGGTCCCACTCGCACGACTCATCCCGGCGGGGGTGGATGTCCACGGTCAACCGACTCGCGCACAGATCATCCTGTTCCGTCGACCACTGGAGAGTCGCGCCCGCCGGGACACGGAGTTGATCGATCTGGTTCACGAGGTGCTCGTCCAGCAGGTGGCCACCCACCTCGGCGTCGACGAGGACACCATCGACCGGGGGCTGGATTAGACAGCGCCACCACGCTGAGCGCCGACTCCGTGCGCGCGTACTCACCGGAGTGGGTTGCATACTTCACCACCACCGCGTCGGGCGCGCCACGTCTGCACGACGAAGAGCGAGCGAGCTTGCGAGCGATGCGATGAGGAGGAAGACGTGGTGCTGTCAGCCCGGTGAGCACGCGCGGACGGAGTCCGCGCCAACCAACACAGCTCACCGGGCGCGCCACGTCTGCACGACGAAGAACGAGCGAGCTTGCGAGCGATGCGATGAGGAGGAAGACGTGGTGCTGTCAGCCCGGTGAGCACGCGCGGACGGAGTCCGCGCCAACCAACACAGCTCACCGGGCGCGCCGCTCCTGCACGACGA
>NZ_JBDZDI010000026.1:0-57472 GCF_040044975.1 Gordonia oleivorans | reverse complement strand
GCGAGCTTGCGAGCGATGCGATGAGGAGGAAGACGTGGTGCTGTCAGCCCGGTGAGCACGCGCGGACGGAGTCCGCGCCAACCAACACAGCTCACCGGGCGCGCCGCTCCTGCACGACGAAGAGCGAGCGAGCTTGCGAGCGATGCGATGAGGAGGAAGACGTGGTGCTGTCAGCCCGGTGAGCACGCGCGGACGGAGTCCGCGCCAACCAACACAGCTCACCGGGCGCGCCGCTCCTGCACGACGAAGAACGAGGAGCGAAGCGACGATGCGATGAGGAGGAAGACGTGGTGCTGTCAGCCCGGTGAGCACGCGACGGCGGAGCCGTCGCCAACAAACACAGCGCCGGCACAATCAAACAATGCCGCGCTTGAGGCGTCGTCGTTCGCGTTCGGAGAGGCCGCCCCAGATGCCGAAGCGTTCGTCGTTGCCGAGGGCGTATTCGAGGCATTCTGCTTTGACTTCGCATCCGGAGCAGATGCGTTTGGCCTCGCGGGTGGAGCCGCCCTTCTCGGGGAAGAAGGCTTCGGGGTCGGTCTGGGCGCAGAGCGCGCGTTCCTGCCACTGTTCCTCGACGTTGTCGAAGAGATCGTCAAAGTCGTTGGGTACCAACGAGAGATGACGGCGCGGCCCGGAGTCGTCGGTCGGGGCGACGTCACGCGCGGGGCTCAGATACGACTCTTCCACCGGACCGAGCGAGTGATACAACCCGTCATCGATCTCACTGGAGGGTCGCGAAAGGTCTTGTGGTTCAAGGGGATTGCCGATCGGGTTGTCGAATACCATCGCCGGCGCCTCCTGCCTGGGAAGTTGTTCTTCTTCTGCTTGTTCGCGCCACGGCGTCACTGCCGCGTCACCCCATCCACCGAATTCATCATCTGTCGTTCCACCACGTGCCAGGCGTTCGGCCTGGGACCCCGATTTCGCGAGTGCCGCCAGAGCGATCATCGGATCGAACACCCGATCGAAACTGCCTCTCGTTCAGCAATTCTCGATCTCGAACCGAAAATGACACTGATGTGATTACACACGCTGGCGACCACTCCGGTCAAGCCGAGTGGAAAATCTTCTTCATACCACCGGTTCTCCGAAACGCGAGTTACGACACGTTCGGCATGGGTTTCGTCACCAATCTCACACGTCGGCGCCGACCCCACCACTCGATCCTACGGAGGTCGTGAGCCCGCGGCCGTGAATCACCACGGGCCGTATAGGTCTACCCGAACGCACGCGCCCACCCGGTGGCGGGGTACGGGTCGCCGACGCGATCACTACAGTGGATCGCTGTGAAGGTGACCGTTCTCGTCGGTGGCGTCGGTGGCGCACGTTTCCTGCTCGGCGTCCGCGAGCTCCTCGGGCCGACGCCGTTTCCCCCGGCGGCCGACCCGGGCGAGGCCGCTCCGGAGGCCTCCGCCCATGAGATCACCGCGATCGTCAACGTCGGCGATGACGCATGGATGCACGGGGTGCGCATCTGTCCCGATCTGGACACGTGCATGTACACCCTGGGCGGCGGTATCGACACCGAGCGCGGATGGGGGCGCCGCGACGAGACCTGGAATGCCAAGGACGAGCTCGCGGCCTATGGTGCGGACCCGGATTGGTTCGGTCTCGGCGACCGTGACCTGGCAACGCATCTGATCCGGACGCAGATGCTGGCGGCCGGTTACCCGCTCTCCGATGTCACTGCGGCCCTGTGCAAACGGTGGCAACCCGGGGTGCGTCTGTTGCCGGCGACCGATGACCGGCACGAGACCCACGTCCGGGTGGCCGCACCGGGTGGCACCGGACCCGACGATCAGATCGCCATCCATTTCGAGGAGTGGTGGGTTCGCTATCGGGCGAAGATCCCGACCTTCGGGTTCGCGACCCTCGGGCACGACGACACCCGGGCGGCGCCGGGTGTGCTGGATGCGATCACCGATGCCGACGTCGTGATCCTGGCGCCGAGCAACCCCGTCGTCAGCATCGGGATGATCCTGACCGTCCCGGGGGTGCGCAGCGCCCTGCGCACCACCTCGGCCCCGGTGGTCGGGGTGTCTCCGGTGATCGACAACCGGCCCCTGCGGGGCATGGCCGATGAGTGCCTCTCGGTGATCGGGGTCGAGACCTCGGCGGAGGCCATCGCCGCGCACTACGGACCGCGCAGCGGCAACGGGCTTCTCGACGGCTGGTTGATCGCCGACGGCGACGACGCGGCGGTCGAGGGGATCTCGATCGGGTCGGCGCCGCTGCTGATGAGCGATCCGATCACGACCGCACACATGGTGCGGGCGGCGTGCGCGCTGGTCGGCGTCGACACCCCGGCGGTGCGCGGATGACGCCACGCGACCACCGGGCGGGCGGGGCCATCTCGATCCGGCCGGTCACCGGTCTGCCCGAGTTCGGCCCGCACTCCGACCTCGCCGCCGAAATCCTGGCTGCCGCACCATGGTTGGCGGGCGGTGATGTCGTCGTGGTGACGAGCAAGGTGTTCTCCAAGATCGAGGGACGGATGGTGGTGGCACCCACCGACCCCGAGGAGCGGGATGCGTTGCGCCGCCGTCTCGTCGAACAGGAATCGGTCCGGGTGATCGCGCGCAAGAACCGCACCCTGATCACCGAGAACCGACTCGGCCTGATTCAGGCGGCCTCGGGCATCGACGGATCGAACGTGCCGACCGATTCCCTGGCACTGCTGCCGGAGGACCCCGATGCCAGTGCCCGGCGATTGCGGGAGGCGTTGGGCGCCCGCGGGTTCGACGTCGCGGTGATCGTCACCGACACCATGGGGCGGGCGTGGCGTACCGGGCAGACCGACGTCGCGATCGGGTCGTCGGGTATCGCGGTCAGCCATCCGTACGAGGGCGGCGTCGACGCCTACGGCAACCCTCTCCTGGTGACCGACATCGCGGTTGCCGACGAGATCGCCGCGGCCGCCGATCTGGTCAAGGGCAAACTCGCGGGTGTTCCGGTGGCGGTGGTGCGCGGCCTGAGCGTCACCGACGACGGGTCACGGGCCACCGACCTGATCCGGCCGATCGCCGAGGATCTCTTCCACCTCGGCACCGCCGAGGCCATCGAGCGGGGACGTCGTGAGGCACTGCTGACCCGGCGGTCGGTGCGGTCGTTCGACACGCGCGCGGTGTCACCCGAGGACATCCGTGCCGCCTGTGCCGACGCGCTGACCGCGCCGGCGCCGCACCACACCCATCCGGTGCGGTTCGTGTGGTTGCGCGATCCGGCACGGCGCACCGCCCTGTTGGAGGCGATGACGCGGCGGTGGCGGTCGGATCTGACCGCCGATGACAAGACCCCCGATTCCATCGAGGCCCGACTCCGGCGCGGCCGGATCCTCTACGACGCGCCAGAACTGGTGATCCCGTTCCTCGTCGCCGACGGCGCGCACGAGTATCCCGACCCGCGTCGCAACGAGTGCGAGCACACCATGTTCACCGTCGCCGCCGGAGGTGCGGTCAACGCCTTGCTGGTGGCGTTGTCGGTGCGCGGCCTCGGCAGTTGCTGGGTCGGTTCGACCATCTTCGCCGCCGACGTCGTGCGCGATGCCCTCGATCTCGGGTCGTCGTGGGAACCGTTGGGCGCCATCGCGATCGGCCATCCCACCGAGGAACTGTCGGTGCGCTCACCCGCGCCGGTCGACGAGTGGCTGGTGGAACTGTGAGTGCCGCGTCGTTGCATGCGTCGGCGGTGGAATTGCTGAGCGGATGGTCGGCCCCCGACGCCGCGCAGGATGCCCTGCGGCACACCTATCTGGCTTTCCTGGCCGCCACCGACGACGCCTGTCTGCGGGCCTGCGCGGCCGGTCATCTGACGGCGTCGGCGATCGTCTTCGACGCCGCGCGTGAGCACGTGCTGCTGACACTGCATCCGCGCGTGGGGAAATGGGTTCAGCTCGGCGGTCATTGCGAACCCGACGACGAGTCCATCACCGCGGCGGCCCGGCGCGAGGCGCGCGAGGAGTCCGGGATCGGCGACCTGGAGATCACCGGTGGGCTCGTCGCGCTGCACACTCACCCGATCACCTGCTCGCTCGGCGTGCCGACCCGCCACCTCGACATGCAGTTCGCGGTCGTCACCGCGCCGACCGCGACGGGCGCCCCGCCGCCGATCGAGTGCAGTTCCGAGTCGGTCGACCTGCGCTGGTGGCCGGTCGACGCGCTGCCCGACGCCGTCGACCACGTAACCGTGCCGGCACTGATCGGCGCTGCGCTGAGGCACTGAACCGCTGCGCCCGGACGCGCCTAGACGCGGATGTTCTTGCCGACGGTGACGACTCCCCCGGCGCTGACCGCATACTTCGCGCGATCGGCCTCGAGGTCGACGCCGAGTTGTTCACCCTCACCCACGACGACGTTCTTGTCGAGGATCGCGTGACGCACGACCGCCCCCTTGCCGATCCGCACGCCCGGCATCAACACGCTGCCCTCCACGACCGCGCCGTCCTCGATCATGACGTTGGCCGAGAGCACCGACGTGGACACCGACGCCGCCGAGACGATGCATCCGGCCCCGACCACCGAGTCCTGGGCGTGGCCGCCCTGAACGAACTTGGCGGGCGGTAGGTGCAGGGTCTCACCGCGGATCGGCCAGCGCCGGTTGTAGAGGTTGAACACGGGGTGGACCGACACCAGATCCATGTGGGCGTCGTAGAAGGCATCGAGGGTACCGACGTCACGCCAGTAGCCCTTGTCACGTTCGGTGGCGCCGGGGACCTCGTTGTCGGCGAAGTCGTACACGTAGGCGCTGCCCTGCGAGACGAAGGCGGGGATGATGTCGCCGCCCATGTCGTGATCGGAGTCGGAGTCTGCGGCATCGGCACGGATGGCCTCGACGAGCGCTTCGGTGGTGAACACGTAGTTGCCCATCGACGCGAAGGTGACCTCCGGATCGTCGGGCGTTCCGGGAGGATCCGAGGGCTTCTCGAGGAATCGGGTGATCAACCCCGAATCGTCGGAATCGATGCAGCCGAAGGCGGTGGCCTCCGCACGCGGAACGCGGATGCCGGCGACGGTCACGTCGGCACCGGAATCGATGTGGGCCTCGACCATCTGCGACGGATCCATCCGGTACACGTGGTCGGCGCCGAAGACCACGATGTACTCGGGCTGCTCGTCGTGGATGAGGTTCATCGACTGGAAGATCGCATCGGCGCTGCCGGTGTACCAGCGCGGGCCGAGCCGCTGCTGGGCGGGGACCGGCGTGATGTACTCCCCGTGAAATCCCGATGACCACCAGGTCTGACTGATGTGACGGTCGAGTGAATGCGACTTGTATTGCGTCAGAACGCAAATGCGTTCGTATCCGGCGTTGACCAGATTGGACAGGACGAAGTCGATCAACCGGTACGCGCCGCCGAACGGAACCGCCGGTTTCGCGCGGTCCATCGTCAGGGGGTACAGGCGTTTTCCCTCACCGCCAGCGAGGACGATTCCGAGCACATGCGGCTGTGATCTCACACTCACAAACTTAACCGTCAACACCCGCCCCGGCCAGGTGAACACACCACCTCGTCGGTGTGAGCTTGCAGGCGCGCCGACGACTTGACGCACTTCGATGGCGAAGAGCCGTCGCGGGCACTAGCGTCTCTAGCCATGCGGGTGGCGATGATGACACGGGAATATCCGCCCGAGGTCTACGGTGGGGCCGGTGTCCATGTAACCGAGTTGGTCAGGCATCTACGCGATCTCGTCGACGTGGACGTGCACTGCATGGGCGCCCCCCGCGATACCGCCGAGGTCTACTCCCCCGACCCCGGACTGGCCGGCGCGAACGCCGCGATCACCACGTTGTCGGCGGATCTGCGGATGACCGTCGGGGCCGCCGGAGCCGACCTGGTGCACTCCCACACCTGGTACACCGGGCTCGCCGGGCACCTGGCCGGTGCGCTCTACGACGTGCCACATGTGTTGACCGCACACTCACTGGAGCCGATGCGGCCGTGGAAGGCCGAACAACTCGGCGGCGGATACCGGGTGTCGAGTTGGGTCGAACGCAACGCCGTCGAATACGCCGATGCGGTGATCGCCGTCAGCACCGGCATGGCGGGCGATGTCTGCGCCACCTATCCGCGCCTCGATCCGGAACGAGTTCACGTGGTGCGCAACGGAATCGACACGACGCAGTGGTATCCGGTGGATGACCCCTTCGGTCCCGAGTCCACCTTGACCGCACTCGGTGTCGACCCGAACCGTCCGATCGTGGCCTTCGTCGGGCGCATCACCCGGCAAAAGGGTGTCGCCCACCTCGTCGCCGCCGCCCATCATTTCGATCCCGAGATCCAGTTGATCCTGTGTGCCGGCGCGCCGGACACCCCGGAGATCGGTGCCGAGGTCGAGGCCGCGGTGTCGGCGTTGTCGGGGTCACGCGACGGCGTGTACTGGATCCGGGAGATGCTGCCCCATCCGCGTATCCGCGAAATACTGACCGCAGCAACGGTTTTCGTATGCCCATCGGTGTACGAGCCACTGGGAATCGTCAATCTCGAGGCAATGGCGTGCTCGACGGCGGTGGTGGCGTCGGCGGTCGGCGGCATCCCCGAGGTGGTCGTCGACGCCGTGACCGGGGTGCTGGTCCCCTATGACCCGGCGGACCCGGTCGCCTTCGAGCGCGGACTGGCCGACGGCGTCAACACCGTGAGCGCAGATCCGGCGTCGGCGGCTGCCATGGGCCGTGCCGGGCGGGAACGTGCGGCCACCGAATTCTCCTGGGCGACGATCGCCGAGCAGACGCTGGGGGTCTATCGGGCCGCCGCGCGGTAGCCGTCGAATTCTCCGGACCACCATCGCCGTCATCACCGGCCGGCGGTCCGCGGCCGGCACACGGTGATCGTGACCGCGCACGTCACCTCGATCGGCCCACCGGCCTGCGCCACCCACTGTGCCGCGAGTTCGTCGATGTGCGCGCGTGGGTGATGAAACGCCGACGGCCCCATCGCCACCAGATCGGCGATGACGGGTGCGTCGACGACGACGGCCGATCGCACCGACCGACGCCCGAGGATCTCGAAATCCGGTTCCATCGCCGCCTCGATCCGGGTGTCCTTGTCCGGCGCGACATTCAGCATGCCCATCGGCGCGATGAGTTCGTGCAGGTGGTCGGCCTGCGGGGAGACGATCACCAGGTGACCGTCGGGTGTGAGCACCCGTGCGGTCGCCGTCGCATTGCGGGGCGCGAACACCGACAGGGCCAGTGTCGCGGTGGCATCGCCCATCGGGATCGACCGCCACACGTCGGCGACGACGGCGACTGCGGCGGGGCGCTCCCGCATGACCGCGCGGGCACAGTATTTCGACAGATCGAACACCACTCCGCGCGCGTCCGGGAGCCTGCGCAGACACGCCCGCAGATACACCCCCGGCCCGCCTCCGAGATCGACGAGGACCGGCGAGGGTTCCGGCCCGACGAGGTCAGCGACCACGTCGGCGGTGGCCGCGACGACGGCGTCGAGGACACCGGCCTCATGCACGCGCAGTCGTGCGGCGACCATGTCGGCGGTGTCGGCACGGAGAGCGCCGGATTTCCCATCCAGCAGAGAGACGTAACCCTGACGGGCGATGTCGAAAGAATGACGCCGATCGCAGCGCAGTGCGCTGCGATCGGCCATCAGTTCCAGCGGCCCGGTACACACCGGGCATCGGAAGGACGCAACCATCTCGGCCAGGGCCGAGATGCGGTCGGGCCCGGTCAGCCGGTGACCCCGCGCAACTCCTCACCGAGTGCGGCGGCCTCGTCGGCGGTCAGTTCGACCACCAGACGTCCACCACCCTCGATCGGAATGCGAACGACGATCCCACGTCCTTCCTTGGCCGCCTCGAGGGGCCCATCCCCAGTCCGTGGCTTCATCGCCGCCATTCTCAAACTCCCTTCAGAGTTCTGTGTCGCCGAGTGCATCCGGCAACCACGACGATCGACTCTCGGCCGGTCATGGTGGCTGCCGCCACAGTCATGATACGTGGCCGCGTGGGCCGGACCGCGCGGAGGCGGCCCGTGTGTCAGGGTTCGGGCACGTCATCGGCGTCGGGGGTGATCGTGTCGGCGTCGGTCGGCGCCGCGGCGGGGCCGGTGACCGGCTGCACCGGAGCGCTGTCGGTGGCGGCAGGTGCGGCGTCATCGGCCTCGTGCCGCCCGAGAATCCCCGCCGAGGGGTACCCGACCGAGACCGTGTCACGCGCATCCTGCAGCTGTTGAACCAACGCACGCAGATCGTCGATCTCGTCGGCCAGCCGCGCCAGCGCCCAGTCGACCTCACTCTGCTTGTAGCCACGCACGGTGAGCGCGAAGGTGAGCGCACGAACGTCGTATCCGTGGATCCCGTTGCGTGGCAGACGCGTCAGCGTGGCCGAGTCGTCGATCGGCGGCAGATCTTCGCCGCGGCCGAAGACGAACCAGACCACGGCGAAGATGACGGCCACCACGACAGCCATGATCAGCAGGTACAGCAAGAGGGTCTGCATCAGACCATCGTGTCAGACCGGCGGGTGGGAGCCGCCCCGCGACCGGCGGATCAGGAGGCGATCTCCTCGCCGTCGGAGTCGATGTCGACCGCGCGCAGCGTCTTCATCGGCGGACGGTCCTCGAGGTACACCTCGGTGGTGTGCGGGGTGAAGGTGCCGTCGGGTTCGGCGGTGAACTGTGTGAGTCCGACCCCGGAGTCCTCGATGCCGCATCGTCGCATCAGCGTGCCGACGATCTGCCGGCTCATCACGCCGAGTTCGATGAGCGGACGATTCCGGTGTGTGCGGACCCCGAGATTGACCTGACCGATCCCGTTGAGTCCGTATCGATCGTAGGTGTCGATCAGCAGGCCGATCTCCACGCCGTAGCCCGGTGCGAACGGTACCGACGACAGCATTTCGCGGGTGCCGGCGTACTCGCCGCCCAGCGGCTGCAGGACGGCGGTCAGCTCGGGCTTCTGCGAGGCCAGCAGCGGACGGGCGACGAGTTCGGTGACGCGGCCGCCACCGTTGGCGTCTTGGGTTCCACCGGTTCGCAGCGGGCGCCGGTAGTACCCCTTGACCAGCTGGATGTCGGGGTTGACCAGCAGCGGTCCGAGCATCTTCGGCACGAACATCGGGTCCGGGTCGATGAGGTCGGAATCGACGAAGGCGATGATGTCGCCGGTGGCCACGGCGATCGAGCGCCACAGCACCTCACCCTTGCCCCGGACGGGTTCGAGTTCGGGCACCGCCTCCTCGCGGCTGATCACCTGCGCGCCGGCCATCGTGGCGCGTTCGGCGGTGGCATCGGTGGACCCGGAGTCCAGCACGATCAGTTCGTCGACCAGCGTGCCCACCAGCGGGCGGATGGTCGCGATGACGTCGGCGACCGTCTCCTCCTCGTTCAGTGCGGGCAGCACCACCGACACGGTGCGACCGTCCTTGGCCTCGACGAGTTCCTCGACGGTCCAGTCCGGTTTCTCCCACGTGTGCGTGGTCGACCACCCGCTCCGGGCGTCGGAGGTGTCGGCGGACGCGGGCCACATCGCCGCCTTGTCGCGGCCGGTGGAACCGGACGTGGTGCGTCCGGCGATCGTTCGACGATTCTGGGTTCGACGTACCTTCTTGGTCATGCGAGTCCCCTGACTGCTCTGGCTGGAGGCCGTGTGCCCGCTATCGCGGCGACCATGTCGACCACACGTCGGGTGGCGGCGACCTCGTGGACGCGGAAGATCCGTGCGCCGTGTTCGGCGCTCAGAGCCGTGGCCGCGAGTGTGCCCTCCACCCGATGTGCGAGATCCACACCCAGAGTCTCCCCCACGAAATCCTTGTTGCTCAGTGCCATCAGCACTGGCCAGCCGCTCTTAACAAGATCTTTTACGTGGCGTAACAAGGCCAGACCGTGGTGAGTGTTTTTGCCAAAATCGTGTGTCGGGTCGATCACGATCGAGTCTCGGGCCACCCCGGCGGCCTCGGCGCGGCGTGCCGCGGAGGTCACCGCGTCGAGCACGTCGGCCACCACCGCGTCCACCGAATCGCCGTATCCGACCCGGTGCGGGCGGGTACGGACCACCGCGCCACCGGTGTGCGAGCAGACGATGCCCGCGCCGCGGGCCGCGGCGACCGACACCAGATCGGGATCGGCTCCGGCCCACGTGTCGTTGATGAGGTCGGCTCCCACCGCGCATGCGGCGTCGGCGACCTCCGAACGCCAGGTGTCGACGCTGATCAGCAGATCCGGATACCGGCCGCGGATCCAGTCGATCATCGGCACCACGCGAGCCGCCTCGGTGACGGCATCGACCTCCTCGCCCGGTCCGGCCTTCACCCCACCGATGTCGACGATGTCGGCACCCTCGGCGACCACCTGGTCGATCCGCGCCTGCGCCGCCGCGTCGGAGAAGCTCGCGCCGCGGTCGTAGAAGGAGTCCGGTGTGCGGTTGACGATGGCCATCACCAGCGCACGGTCAACGGCGACCGGGCGCCCGCACAAGGTCTGTCCATACATGCCGACAGCCTACGGAGAGCGCAGTTGCGCGCGGTCGCCGCGTCGCGTTCGCCTCAGCGCCCCTCGCGCGTCGCGTCAGCCCTTGGGTGCCTTGGCCGCGGCGACATCGTCCGGGTAGGACTCGTAGAACTCGACATAGCCCTTGTCCCGGCCGGCGAGTACGTAGAGCGGGTCGTCACCCGGCTTGGAGTACCCCTCCTCACGCAGCTCCACCTTGCGGTTCTTGAAGGTGGAGGTCGCCTCCAGCGCGCCGACGATCCGGACGAACAGCGGCATCGCGTAGCTCGGCAGGGCGTCGTAGAGGTGTTTGGCCAGCTGGGCGCCGTCGAAGCTCTCGCCCTCGCGGATCGTGATCGCCGCCATCCCCGCCTTGCCGTCGGTACCCGGGACCTCGACCCCGAAGACCACCGACTGTGCCACCATCGGGCTTCCGTCGAGGCCGGCCTCGACCTCGGTGGTGGCGACGTTCTCGCCCTTCCAGCGGAAGGTGTCGCCGAGGCGATCGACGAAGGCGATGTGACTGAAGCCCTGATCGCGGACGAGATCGCCGGAGTTGAACCACGCATCGCCTTCCTTGAAGGCATCGCGGACGATCTTCTTCTCGGTCTCGGCCGGATCGGTGTAGCCGTCGATCGGGACCCGGTCGTTGATGCCGGACAGCAGCAGGCCGGTGCCGCCGCGCCCGACCTTGGTCAGCCGTCCCTTGTCGTTGCGTTTGGGCTTGCCGTCCTCGTCGTAGTCGACGATCGCGTAGGGCAGCGGGCAGAAACCGGCCGTGCGGCTCGCGCTGAAGGCGTTGACGAAGACCAGGTTGAGTTCGCTGGCGCCGTAGAACTCGACGATCCGGTCGATGCCGAAACGGTCCCGGAACTCGTCCCAGATGTCCGGTCGCATGCCGTTGCCGACGACCAGACGCACACTGTGGGTACGGTCGGTGGGCTTCTCCGGTTGTGCCAGCAGATAGCGGCACAGTTCGCCGATGTAGCAGAACGCGGTGGCACGGTTGAGGATGACGTCGTCCCAGAACTTCGACGCCGAGAACTGCTTGCCGATCGCGATGCAGGCCCCCGCCGCGAGCACCGAGGACAGCGACACCGACAGGGCGTTGTTGTGGTACAGCGGCAGCGGCACGTACATCGTGTCGCTGGCGCGCAGTCGTACCGCGAGTCCACCGATCCCCGACAGGCTCGCCAACCAGCGATTGTGGCTCATCACGCTGGCCTTGGGCATCCCGGTGGTGCCGGAGGTGAAGATGTAGAACGCCTCGGTGGAGGCGGGCAGCGTGGCGGTGACCTCGGGGTCGGTCTCCGGCTTGCCCGTCGCCTCCTCGTCGAGGTCGGCGAAGGTCAGGACATGGTCGGGCAGCGCCGAGTCCGGGATCGACTCGAAGGCCTCGGCGCAGTCGGGATCGTGGATGAGCACCCGCGCCCCGAGCAGGTTCATGCTGTGTTCGAGGACCGAGCCACGCTGGTTGTAGTTCAGCATCCCGGCGATGGCGCCGAGTTTGACGGTGGCGAGCATGATCAGCAGGTCGGTGGCCGAGTTCTTGGCCAGGATGGCGACCACGTCACCGGTCTGCACACCCTTGTCGGTGAGCACCGCGGCGTAGCGGTTGACCGTGCGGTTGGCCTCACCGTAGGTGGTGGTCTTGCCGCCGAAGCGGACGAACGGCCGGTCGGGGTGGCTGCTCGCATGATTCTGGAAGATCGACCCGATCGTGCGTTTGGCATCCGGGGGCCGCCGGATCAGTCCGGGCGCGTGCTTGATCATCTGATGGGCCTGCGGCGCCATCTTGAGGACGCCTTTGACCAGATCTGAGATTCCGACGACCGATGGGGTGTCGTGGGACGACATTCGAGGTTCTCGCTCTCCGTGGACGACGACGGTGTTTCGCGGGTGCGTGCGGCTATCTTACCGGGCAGTAGCAAGTGCCAGGGCGTCGTCCACCGAATCGGTCACCCGCAGGCGATCCAGCGAACTCTGTGCGACGAACCCCTGACCCACCAGATCACCGAGCCACGACAGCAGGGGCGCGTAGAAGTCGACCGGATCGAGCATCACGACGGGTTTGTCGTGCATCCCGAGGAATCCCGCGGTCCATGTCTCGAACAGTTCCTCGAGGGTGCCGACGCCGCCGGGCAGGGTGATGAATCCGTCGGCGCGGTCGTCCATCATCTTCTTGCGCTCGCGCATGGTCTCGGTGATGACCAACTCGTCGGCGTCGAGATCGGCGACCTCTCGTGCCATCAGCGCCCGCGGGATGATGCCGACGGTGTGACCGCCCGCGGCGCGGGTCGCGGTGGCCACCGCACCCATCATCGACACGTTGCCACCGCCGGACACCAGGGTGTGTCCGGCCGCGCCGATCGCGGTTCCCAGATCGGCGGCGAGGTCCAGAAACGGTTGCGCCACATGCCGGCCCGACGCGCAATACACACAGATCACACTCATTGCCCACCCCCTGTCTCACGTGCGGCATCGCGCTGCGCGGCCGCCGCGGCGATGATCGCGACCACCTCCGCCGGCTCGTCGACCACATGCAGCAGGTCGAGGTCGTCGGCGGAGACCATCTTCTTGGCCACCAGCACCTCACGCATCCACTGCAGCAGTCCGGACCAGTGCTCGCGGCCGACGAGCACGATCGGAAACCGGACGACCTTCTTGGTCTGCACGAGGGTCAGCGCCTCGAAGAGTTCATCGAGCGTGCCGAATCCGCCGGGCAGACACACGAATGCCTGCGCGTACTTCACGAACATCGTCTTGCGGACGAAAAAGTAACGGAAGTTCATGCCCACGTCGACCCAGGGATTGAGGTGCTGCTCGAAGGGCAGTTCGATGTTGAGCCCGATGGACTTCGCCGACGCCTCACACGCACCCCGGTTGGCGGCCTCCATCGCGCCCGGACCGCCGCCGGTGATGACGGCATACCCGGCCTCGCCGAGCGCCCGGCCGACCTCAACCGCGAGCGCGTATTCCGCGGAGTCGGGCGCCGAGCGGGCCGAACCGAATACGGTGACCGCCTCGGCCACCTCACTGAGCGCGTCGAAACCGGCCACGAATTCCGATTGGATGCGCAGCACCCGCCAGGAGTCGCGCATCGTGCGATCCGCGCGCAGGGCGGCATCGCGCGGATCGACCCACTCGAGGAACCGGCGGTCGGTGGTCTTCTCCGGGGCCTCGCCCTGACGGATCCGCATCGGACCCACGTAGCGGGTGCCCTCCTGGTCGTCGTCGACGCGGAGTTCTCGTGTGGTCTCGTCGTCACCTGGGTTCGTCATGACCGCAACGGTATCCGCCCGATCAGGACAGATAGGCCCGCAACAGATCGGTGACCTCCCGGATCTGGGCCACCGGCACCCGTTCGTCGACGCGGTGCGCGAGGCTCGGGTCCCCCGGGCCGAGGTTGACCGCCGGGATGCCGAGGGCAGAGAACCGTGACACGTCGGTCCAGCCGTACTTCGCGCGGAAGCGGCCCGACGCCGCCGCGACCAGTGCCGCGGCGGCCGGATGGGACAGCCCCGGAAGGGCCCCGGAGGCGGAGTCGGTCAGTTCCATGGTGACCGCACCGGTCGAGAGCGGACCGGCGAACACCGCACGCACATGTTCCAGCGCGGTCTCGATGCTGCGATCGGGGGCGAAGCGGAAGTTGACGTCGACGAAGGCCGCATCGGGGACCACGTTGCCGGCCACCCCACCGCCGATCCCGACCGCCGAGAGCCCCTCCCGATACTCGCAGCCGTCGATGTCCACCCACCGGGGCCGGTAGTCGGCGAGCGTCGTCAACACATCGCCGAGTTTGTGAATCGCGTTGTCGCCCATCCATGCTCGCGCCGAGTGCGCACGGGTGCCGGTGGCGCTCAACCGGACCCGCAGGGTGCCCTGACAGCCCGCCTCGATCTGACCGGCGGTGGGTTCGCCGAGGATCGCGACGTCACCGGCGAGCCACTGCGGCAACTCGCGCTCGATGGTCCCGAGACCGTTGAACTCCGCCGCGATCTCCTCGCAGTCGTAGAAGATCAGCGTCAGATCGTGGGCCGGGTTCTCCAGCGTCGCGGCCAGATGCAGGAAGACCGCGTCACCGGATTTCATGTCGACGGTGCCGCAGCCGTGCAGCACATCGCCCTCGGCGTCGTCGACGGTGCGCCGGTGCGGCAGGTTCCCGGCGACCGGGACGGTGTCGAGGTGTCCCGCGAGGATCACCCGACTGCCCAGGCCACGGTCGGTCCGCGCGAGCACCCGGTTACCCTGCCGGACGATCTCGAATCCCGTTGTCTGGGTGCGCAGGGCGGCTTCCACGGCGTCGGCGATGAGTGACTCGTCGCGCGATTCGCTCGGGATGTCGACGAGGGCGGCGGTCAGTTCGACGGGATCGGCATGCAGGTCCAGCGCGGGGATGTCGGTCACCGGTCCACGGTAGCCTGGCCGGATCGGCCGTCGGCGACGACCGGTTCAGACCGTGTGCAACTCCGCGGCACCGAAGGACACGCTGAACTGCACACACCACAACACCACCGCCGGATAGGTGGCCAGATCGGTCCCCGCCGGGATCTCGTACACCTGATCGCCGCGATTGCCCTTGATCGGCCCCAGATCGACGTACGCCGCGTCGCCCGCGGTGCGCCATCCGGAGAACCCGGGGATCACCTCGCCGGCCGACAACCACACATGCACATCCGGACCGGTGGTGGTGTTCAGGTTCTCGATCGCGAGAACCCTTGAGCCATCCGGCTTCTCGATGACCGACACCGATCCGGTGGTATCGTGTTCGTGGCTGATGAACTCTCCCCCGGAGAGAACAACCGGCGAACCGGTCGGCGCGTCCCCGCCCGGCGCGGCGCTGACCGCAACCGGGATCTCGTCGGCGACCTCGGTGTTGACGAAGATCAGCCAGGGTTTGAAGATCACCGCGCCGATGACCATTCCGACGATGACGACGATCCCCACTCCCCCGAGGATCCACGGCCATCGACGACGCCGTCGGGCCGGTGCGGTACCGGCCTGTGTCACACGCGATTCGGGGGGCCTCATGCCCGTCGACCCTACGGCCGCGGTCCGCCGCCGACCAGGAACTTCCACCGTTCGGATGATCTGATCAATCCGGACCAATCGGCCACGGGTCGGCGCCGAAGTCGTAGACTGGAAGTGAAGCGGGTGATCCACTACAAGGAGATGATCATCATGTCCGCTCATCATGACACCCATGGCCAACATCCGGCCGGAGTCGGTGCCTTCGTCCTGATGCTCGTCGCGTTCGCGGCACTGGCGATCACGCTGGTGGCGTTCGCCGGTGGGCACACCGTGCTCGGAATCATTGCCGCCGTGGTGACGGTGGTGGGCTTCGGCGTCACCGCCGTGATGATGACGACGATGGGACGCAAGCTCCATCACAGCGCGCTGGTCCCGGATTACACCGACACCGAGAAGCGGCACTATCAGCGGGACTACCGCAGCTAGAGCCGACCGGAGGATCGCGACCGCGCCCGGCACCGTCAAGCCCGGGCGCGGCTGACCGGTAAGCTCAATCCCCGTGACGAACAATGGTGCACACGCAGTAGGAATCGCCACCGTGACCAACGGGGGCTCCGGTGATCCCGGCGTCGTTCTCGACGTCTGGTTCCCCGAGCCGGCACTGGGAGCCGAGGGTCAGAGCGGTACCGAGATCCTCTCCGAGTCCGCGATCCCGGCCACCCTCGCCCCGCTCGTCGGCGAGGACGCCGTCCGCCGCGTGAAGACCGTTGCCGTCTCGACCGTCATCGCCGATCTCGACGCCGAACCGATCGACACCTCCGACGTCTACCTGCGCCTGCATCTGCTGTCGCATCGGCTCGTCGCACCACACGGCGCGAACCTCGACGGGATCTTCGGCAAACTCGCCAACGTCGTCTGGACCAATCACGGTCCGTGCGCGGTCGACGGTTTCGAAACCGTGCGTGCCGGCCTGAAGGCACGCGGCGCGGTCACCGTGTACAGCATCGACAAGTTCCCCCGCATGGTCGACTACGTCGCACCCGGCGGCGTGCGGATCGGCGACGCCGACCGGGTCCGTCTCGGCGCCCACCTGGCACCCGGTACCACGGTCATGCACGAGGGCTTCGTCAACTTCAACGCCGGCACCCTCGGCGAATCGATGGTCGAGGGCCGCATCTCGGCGGGCGTGGTGGTCGGCGACGGCTCCGACATCGGCGGCGGCGCGTCGACGATGGGCACCCTGTCCGGCGGCGGCAAGGAACGCATCGTCCTGGGCAAGCGCTGCCTGCTCGGCGCGAACTCCGGCTGCGGCATCCCGCTCGGCGACGACTGCGTCATCGAGGCCGGCCTGTACGTCACCGCCGGCACCAAGGTCACCGGCCCGGACGGCACCACCGTGAAGGCACGTGACCTCGCCGGCCAGTCGAACCTGCTGTTCCGTCGCAACAGCCTCACCGGTGCGGTCGAGGTGGTGGCGTGGAAGGGCGACGGCATCGCCCTCAACGCGGCACTGCACAAGAACTGACAGAACTACCGGTGGCGGGTCACTCCGCCAGCCGCGCCACCGCGGCCGCGATCCGTTCGTCGGTCGCGGTGAGCGCGATCCGCACATGGTCGACACCGGCGGGCCCGTAGAAGTCGCCGGGCGCCGCGAGAATCCCGCGTTCTGCCAGCCACCGCACGGTGTCACGACCGTTGCGACCACGCGTTGCCCAGAGATACAGCCCGGCCTCGGAGTGATCGATGGTGAAGCCCGCGGCACGCACTGCCGCCGCGAGTTCCGCACGTCGCGTCTCGTACCGCTTGCGCTGTGCGTCGACGTGCCCGTCGTCGGTCAGCGCCGCGGTCATCGCAACCTGGATCGGATAGGGCACCATCAGTCCGGCGTGTTTGCGCACCGCCAGCAACTCGGCGACGAGGTCGCGGTCACCCGCGAAAAAGCCCGCGCGGTAGGACGCGAGGTTGGAGATCTTCGACAGGGAGTGCACCGCGAGCAATCCGCGGTGATCACCGTCACTGACCCGCGGATCGAGGATGGAGACCGCCTCGGCATCCCACGACAGCCCGAGGTAGCACTCGTCGGAGATGACGACGGTGTCACGTTCGCGCGCCCACTCGACCACCTTGCGCAGGTGATCGACGCCGAGCACCTTGCCGGTCGGGTTCGACGGCGAGTTGAGGAACAGCACGGCCGGACGAATCGGGCCGAGCGCCACGGTCGAATCGGCGCGCACCGGCGTGGCGCCGGCCAGCAGCGCACCCACCTCGTAGGTGGGATAGGCCACCTCGGGGATCACCACGGTGTCACCGGCGGTGACCCCGAGCAGCGAGACGACCCCGGCGATGGCCTCCTTGGTACCGATGACCGGCAGGATCGACGACTCGTCGAGCCCGGTGGCGCCGTAACGGCGGGTCAGGGCCGCGGCGGCGGCCTCCCGCAGGGCGGGCGTCCCGACGGTCGTCGGATACCCGGGAAACTCCGAGGCACCGGACAGCGCCTCCCGGATCAGCGGATCGACCGGATCCACCGGGGTACCCACGGACAGATCGACGATCCCGTCGGGATGCGAGTTCGCCAACGCCTTCGCGTCGGCGAGGGTGTCCCACGGGAAGTCGGGCAGCGCGGCGCTGACGCGGCGACGGCTCACTGTGCGAACTCAGTCCTCGTCGGTGTTCATCGGGGGCAGTTCCTTGATGAACGGCGGATCGTAATCGGTCTTGCCGACCTTGCTGGCACCGCCGGGCGATCCCAGGTCGTCGAAGAAGTCGGCATTGGCGCTCAGATACGGCTCCCACTCATCCGGGATGTCGTCCTCGTAGAAGATCGCCTCCACCGGACACACCGGCTCGCAGGCACCACAGTCCACACACTCATCCGGCTGGATGTAGAGACTGCGACCACCTTCGTAGATGCAATCGACCGGGCATTCCTCCACACATGCCTTGTCCATCACGTCCACGCAGGGCTCCGCGATGATGTAGGTCACCAGACACTCCTTCGCTGCAAACGCTCTCGGGTCGGCACGTCACCTCGTCAACGGCCGATCGACGGTGCGAGGGCTGGTCGCACCCGACGCGGGTGGTGGCACGGCAGCTCACGCCACGCACACGTGTCGTCCTACAGTATCGCCCCCGGCACCGTCGCTTTCGACACCCGCCCCTGGTCACCGCCCGCACCTGAGGTGTAAATCACACCACCTGCCCGTTGCGCTCACCATGACGACAACCCTCGCGCAAACATCTGCGTGCATTCACCCTGGTCGACGTGAGCACTCCATCGCTTTGGTGTCGCCGGCGCTGTCGAATGTCCCGCCCTGCGACCACCAACCCGTAGAACCCAGGAGACCTCATGACCGCAACCCTGCCCTCCCGCCGAGCCATCGCCAGCCGAGACCACGGCACCAGCACCGGCACCGGCACCCATGCCGGCGCCGGACGCTCCCGCCCGACGGCGAACCTCCCGACACGCCTGCGCCCCGCCGACCTGCTCCGCATCACCGATCAGGGCGTCGCCGACGTCATCGACGGCCGATACGACCACCTGCTCCCCGAGTCCTGGGACCCGGTGGAACGCTGGTCGACGCGCCTGGAGTCCGACGACGACCTGGACCTGTGGCTGATCAGCTGGACCCCGGACCGCTCCACCGATCTGCACGACCACGCCGGTTCCCTGGGTGCGTTGACGGTTCTGTCCGGCGACCTGCGGGAGTACCGCTGGACCGGACACGACCTGGCCCTGCGCATCCTGACCGCCGGTGACCAGGCGGCCTTCCCGCTGGGCTGGGTGCACGACGTGCAGCATCACGACAGCACACCACCACGTCGGGACCTGCTCGACGCCGACAGCCGCGGCGACGACACCGCGATCGACGTGCATCCCGGTCCCACCCTGAGCGTGCACGCATATGCGCCGCCGTTGACGGCGATGTCGTTCTACGAGGTCACCGAGAGCGGCTCGCTGCGCCGCACCAGGACCGAACTGACCAATGAACCGGAGTAGCGTCGGCGGGCATGGCGATGACGATCGATGACATGCTGCTGCGGGCCCGTGACGGTCTGGTCCGGCTGCCCGCCGAGGACCTCGCCGCCGAACTCGAGGCGGGCGCCGTCCTCGTCGACATCCGTCCGGCGGCCCAACGTGCCGCCGAGGGCGAGGTACCCGCAGCGCTCGTCATCGAACGCAATGTCCTGGAATGGCGATGCGATCCGGCCAGCGACGCCCGCATCCCACAGGCGGTCGACCATGACGTGCGCTGGATCATCCTGTGCTCGGCGGGTTACACCTCGAGCCTGGCGGCCGCGTCGCTGCAGCAACTCGGACTTCATCGGGCCACCGACGTGATCGGCGGATTCCAGGCACTCGCGCAGATCGCGGACTGACGCCTCGACCTCGACGCTCCTGGCCCGCTCAGGCGACCGCCGGCCACGGAAGCGGCACCGGGCACACGTCCGCCGCCAGACCACTGTTCGGATCACTCAGTGCCGCAACGTGTTCGGCCAGTGAGGCATCGATCCAGGTGGCGCCGTCACGGATATAGCGCGGTTGTGCGGTGAGTCGTTCGGTGAGCCGGAACCCGCATGCCGCGGTGATCTCGGCGAGAGCGTCCAGATTCGGCCACGGCCGTTCGGGATTCACGTGATCGGGGGTCAGCGGTGACACCCCGCCCCAGTCGTCGACGCCGGAGGCGATCAGCGCCTCGCATTCGGCGGCCGACACCAGATTCGGTGGTGCCTGGATGCGCATGTGCGGTCCGAGGACCACTCGCGCGGTGGCGACCGCGGCGAGGAATTCGGTCATCTCGGCGTCCGGTGTGCCGCGCATGGCGGTATCGGGTTTCGCCCGGAAGTTCTGCACGATGACCTCCTGGATGTGGCCGCCCGCCCGGTGGATGTCGGCCATCTCCAGGAGGGATCGCGCACGCTCGATGAGGCTTTCGCCGATGCCCACCAGGATGCCGGTGGTGAACGGAATCCGCACCGCACCGGCGTCGCGCAACACCTGCAGGCGGACCAGCGGGTCCTTGTCCGGACTGCCGTGATGCGGTTGCCCCTTCTCGGTGAACAGTCGGCGATCGGTGGTCTCGAGCATCATCCCCATCGACGGGGCCACCGGACGCAGCGCCTGCATTTCCTCGGCACTCATCACGCCGGGATTCAGGTGCGGCAGCAGGCCGGTCTCGGTCAGCACCGCGACCGCGGCGGCGGCGACATAGTCCAGCGTGGAGGCATACCCCCGCTCGGCAAGCCATTCCGCGGCCTGCGGCCACCGGTCCTCGGGACGGTCACCGAGGGTGAACAATGCTTCCTTGCAACCGAGTTCGGCACCCTTGCGGGCGATGTCGACGACCTCGTCGAGGTCGAGGTACATGCCCTGACCGGCGCGGGTGAGCTTGCCGGGGATCGTCACGAAGGTGCAGTAATGGCAGCGGTCCCGGCACAGTCGGGTCAGCGGGATGAACACCTTGCGTGAGTAGGTGACCTGGGCGCCGCGGCCGTCGGCGGCCAGACCCTCGTCGCGGAGCCGGCCGGCGATCCGCTGCAGGGACTGCAGATCGTCACCGGCACAGGACAAGAGCGCGGCGACGGCGTCGACGTCGAGGTCGGTCCGGGTGCGCGCCTGCTCGAGTGCGGCGGCGATGTCGGGTGCGGGCATGCTCAGGTGTCACTCCTCTGCGTCGGTGGGCGACGATTCCGGGTGGCCGGGGTGGCGGAAGGGCGCCGGGTCGAAAGTGCCGTTGCGTTCCCGGAAGGACGCCGCGGTTCCCGGCCACAGCAGCGTCAGGCGACCACTGTCGGGGTCGACATACCAACTGTCACAACCGGTCAGCCAGACGGTGTCGGCGGCGCGCGCGTCGATCTCGCGGGTGTAGGACCGCTCGGCGGCGGCGGTCACCTCCAGCGGCGTGGGGTCGGCGGCCAGGTGATCGAGCGCCCCGAGGAGGTAATCGAGTTGCGTTTCGATCATGTAGATCGCCGAGTTGTGGCCGAGTGCGGCGTTCGGGCCGTCGAGGACGAACATGTTGGGGAACCCACTGACGACCGTCGACGCGTAGGACACCATCCCGTGGGCCCAGTGGTCGGCGAGCAGATGCCCGCCGCGGCCGGTGATCCGGGTGGCGACCGGCGGTCGGGCCGCCTCGAAACCCGTTGCCATGACCAGGATGTCGAGGTCGTGACTGCGTCCGCTGGCGGCCCTCGCCTTCGATTCCGACACCGATTCGAGGGCGCTGGCCTCGAAGACGACGTGCTCGCGCAACAGTGTCGGATAGAAGTCGTCGCTCAACAGGATGCGCTTGCAGCCGATCTCGTAGTCGGGGGTGAGATCGGCCTGCAGCACCGGATCGGTGATCTGCGATGCCAGGTGATCCAGTGCGCGGGAGCGGATCTCGTCGATGTCCGGATGCAGTCGCAGGCGTTGGGCGAACGCCGCGTCGGCGGTGGCCAACAATTCGTCGCGATACTGTGCGGCGGCCCGCGGATCCCGCAGCCGGGCACGCTCGTCGGCGTCGAGTTCCCGGTCGTCACGGGGCACCACATAGGGTGGCGTCCGGCTGAAGACCACCAGCTCGTCGGCGACGTCGGCCAGGTGCGGAATGACCTGCACCGCCGACGCCCCGGTCCCCACGACGCCGATCCGCATGCCGGACAGGTCGAGGGCGTGATCCCATGCGGCGGTGTGCATCACCGGTCCGTCGAAGGTGGCCAACCCGTCGATGTCAGGGATGACGGGCTCGGACAATCTACCGACCGCCAACGTCAGCACACGGGCGTGCAACCGGCCCGCACCGCTGGGACCCGCCGTCGTCAACCGCCACAGACGTTCTACGGAATCCCAACGCGCCGAGGTCAATTCGGTGTTCAGACGAATACTCGCCGAGAGCCCCTCGTCGCCGACGGTCCGTTCGAGATACGCGCGGACCTCGGCGCCGCTGGGATAGACCGACGTCCAGTCGACGGGCGGGAGAAACGAGAAGGAGTACAGATGCGCCGGGATGTCGCAGGCGATTCCCGGGTAGACGTTGTCGCGCCACGTTCCGCCGACTGCGTCGGCGCGTTCGAGGACGACGAAGGATTCGGTGCCGCGCCGGGCCAGGTGGGTCGCCAGCCCGATCCCGGCGAAGCCGGCTCCGACGATGGCGACGTCGACGGTGGTGACGTCGACGGCGGTGTCGGTCACCGAACGGCCCCGTCGAGTCGCAGCAGGCGCTCGGGCGCGGGGTCGGTGTAGGCGGTGGTCCGCTGCCGCAGAATCCGCCCGCCGCGGTCCGCGAACCCGGTGAGGGCCTCGACGTCGAGGACGCGGCCTGCCTCGGCACCGGCCTGCGGCAAGAGGACGCCGTCGAGCAGCACTCCCCCGATGTCGTCGACGCCGCCGGCGAGCACCGCATCGACGGTGTCGGCGTCGAGTTTGGTCCAGGCGACCTGCAGGTGATCGAAACACCCGAGGGTCATCAACCTGGCGACGGCGTGCAGCGCACGGGTCTCCCGTGTCGACGCCGTCGCCACCGCCTCGGCACGCAGATGCGCCGGGGTGTTCTGCGCCACCATCGGCATCAGGATCAACTCGCTGAATCCCTTTGTCCGCGTGGCGATGTCGCAGAGCAGTCGAAGGTGGTCCACCTGGTGGGCGGGCGTCTCGAGATGCCCGTAGAGCAGTGTCGCGGTGGAGAACAGCCCCACCTGGTGCGCCGCTTCGATGACCTCGGTCCACTCGATGACCGCGCTGGGGACGCCGGGCGGGGCCAGCGCGGCTCGCACCTCGTCGTCGAGGATCTGCGCGGCGGTACCCGGTACCGAACCGAGCCCGGCATCGCGAGCACTGTGCAGGAAGTCGTCGATGCCGATACCCATCCGGCGTGCACCGTCGCGGATCTCCGGCGGCCGCAACGCGTGCAGATGCACCGGCGCCGCCGCGGTGATCCGCTCGATCAGACGGAGATATCCGTCGGCCGGGGCATCTTCCGGCAAGGGGCCCTGCATGCAGATCTCGGTTGCGCCGCCGTCGACCGCCTCGAGCACGAGGTCCTCCAGCGACGGCCCCCGCGTCGGAAGGGTCGCGGCCACCGCGGTGTCGAGATTCCGGTTGACGACGAAGGTCAGCGTGTCGGGATCGGTGACCCGGCGGCGGGCGGTATCGGCGAGTGCACACAGGTGCTCCAGCGCCGTGCCGTCGGCACCGAGCAGCGCGACCCACTGTTCGTCCGATACGTCGGCCGGGTCGGCGGTCACCGCGGCCAACGCCGCCGTCACCTGCTCGACGGGGGCGAGACGATCGGTCGCCCACGCGCGCAAAACCATGTCCACACTGTAACCGTCGTGAACCCACCCACTGTTCTCGCCGGTCCCATCCGGCGGCGTCGCCCGGCGCCCGTGCTACTCGATGTCCGGTTCCGGCAGGCGGCCCGACCAGACGAGCGCCATCGGCAGTCCCAGGCCGAACACCATCAGAATGAGTGTGGCGGCCACGGTGGTCCCGCCGAGGTAGAGCGCGGCGTCGCCGCCGGGTCCGCCGAACGCGGCGACGAGCACCACGATCAGCCACGCCACCAGCGGCCCGAACCGTAGCGGCCCGTCGGTGTGACGAGCGGCCAGCCAGAGCAGGATGACGTTGAGTATCCCGGCCGCGACGGCGACCACGGGAATCGGCTGACCCCAGAACCGCAGGTAACAGAATCCGACCGAGAGGAGACCGACGACCAGACCGTCGAGGATCAGCAGCCCCAGCAGGATCCGGTCGGCCGGACGCATCAGCGCGCCACCCCGCCGAACAGGTCGGCGCCGCGTGTCCCGGTGGGCTGCGCCGCGTCGCGCCGGATGAAGTGTTCGTGGGTGAAGACGGGCTGCAGGATGTTGTTGGACAGGGCGTATTCGGTACCCGAGGCCGCCACCGTCACCTGGGTGGCGTGCGCCGCGAGCGCTGCCGCCTTGCGGTCGAGCACGGAGGTGACGTCGATCTCGGTGGTGATCTGATCATCGGGGTAATCGGGCAACTCGCCGTCGGCAGGCATCCGCCAGCCGTGCGGGACCCGGTCGGCGGCGACGGCCAGACCCACCGCCAGGGCCGTTCGTTCGGTCACCGACTCATACACCGCGGGTTGTCGTCCGGTGCGCTCCGCGGCGATCGGCAGGGCCGCCACCGAGGCCTCGTGCACGGTCTTGTGGTCCGGATGTCCGTAGGTGCCCGCGGCGTCATAGGTGACCACGACCTGCGGGTCGAATTCCACGATCTCGTCGACCAGCGCCGCCACCACCTCCTCGAAGGGTGCCTGGGCCAGGGCGCGGGGATGCTCGGCCGACGGGGTGCCCGCCATTCCGGAATCGCGCCAGCGTCCGGCGCCGCCGAGAAACCGCGGGCGCAGCGGCTCCCGACCCTCGGGGGTCAGTTCGGCCAGGGCGCGGGTGAGTTCGTGGATGCGGTAACCGCCGAGCTGATCGGCACCGCCGTCGGCGACGAGCCGGGCCCACTCGTCACCGATCACCTCACCCTCCTCACCGAGGGTGAAGGTGAGTACCCGCACGTCGACGCCCTGCGCCAGATGGCGGGCGATGGTGCCGCCGGTCATGATCGACTCGTCGTCGGGATGAGCGTGCAGGAGCAACAGGCGTCGTGACGGGGTCATCGCACATCCCAGGTGGCCGCGGTCCCGTAGACGGAGACCTGGATGGGTCCGGACAGCGGCACGCCGGTGACCGCGGGTGTCAACGCGACCACCATGCTGTCCTGGTAGAGCGGCAGATAGATCGCCGCGTCCGCCAGCAGTGGCTCCGCGTCATTGAGCAGGTCGGTGGGGTCCTCGGCCGAGAGTGCCGCTCGCGCAAGGTCGATCAGCGCCGGATCGCACACGCCCGAGATGTTGCTGGCGTAGACGCTGTCGGCACCGGAGGCATCCTGACTCGGCGCGACACTCGTCGGGGTCGGCGGCGTCGACAGGGAGGGTTCGGTTCCCGGCTTCGGCTGATCGCAATCGACCTGGGAGGCGAGGGCCGCGGCCGGCGGCACCCCCAGTCCGGTCCAGCCGACGACGAGATCGACCCGGGACTCGGTGAGCGCGACACCGTAGAGGTCGCTGTTGGGCAGCGGTACCACCACCGCGCGGACCCCGTCGGTGCGGAGTTGATCGACGATGTTGGACGCCGCCGACGTCGAGCGCGGATCACCGCTGATCGAGCCCACCCGCACCACCAGGTCCTGGCCGTCGCGCTGATACGGAGCAATTCCTTCGGGAACCGCCGGGATCGTGGTGGTCGACGACGGCTCCGACGACTCCGGGGCGGACTCGCCGGCCGGGGACGACGGGGCGGTGGTACTCGCCGACCCGGAGGTGGGGGCCGAGGTGGCCGTGCCGCTCGCCGGTGTGCTCGATGCAGTGCTCGGCTGAGTGCCCGACGCCGCTGCCGCTCCCCGCCGGTATCCGGCCGCCGCGAGCAGACCGTCGATGGCCTCGGGGCCCGGACGGGTCCGGGTGACCGGGAAATATCCCGGATCGGTCGGCGCGTACACGGTGTTCGCGTACTGCGCCACCACCCGGTCGCCGGCGCCGGCCAGGGTCGCGAGGTTGGTGTCGATCATGCCGAGGATCGCGCGGCGGACCTCCACCCGGCTCATCACCGGGGTCCGGGCGTTGACGCTGATCGTCAGGGCCCGCGACGTCGGGCTGCGCTGGTCGGTCACGCCGGGTACCGCCGCCAGTTCGGCGGAGGTGGCCGGACCGGCACCGACCGTGGCCATCGCCGAACCGCCGGAGCGGATCGAATCGATCATCTGCGAGTCGGTACCCGCGCGCCGCAACACGATCTGATCCAGCGTCGACGGCGTCATCCAGTAGCGGTCGTTGCGGATCAACCGCACCTCGTCGCGGGTGGTGTCGATGGAGAACACCTGAAAAGGACCGGCCGACACCGGTTTCCCGGAGTCCATGCCCGTCTGGAAACCGGCCGGTGCGCCGCGCAGGACGTGGCTGGGCAGCAGATCGGTGAACAACTCACGCCACCGCGGATAGGGCTGGGCGAACCGGACCTCGACGACCTTGCTGCCAGAACTCGACGTCACCGAATCGATCAGCCGGTACCCGGCGGGGGCCACCACATTGGGTTGCCGCGACATCTGCTGCCACAGGTAGTTGAAGTCGTCCCCGGTGACGGGGAGCCCGTCGGACCACTGCGCGTTCGTCTGGATCCGGTAGGTCACGGTGAACGGGCTCGTCGAGGTCACCTCCGCCGAGGTGACCACCGCGTCGTTGCGCTGCCACACCACCCCATCGGGCGTCTGGATGGGCAGGAAGGCGCTCGGCAGGGTCATCGCGGCGATGGCCGTGGTCACCGGGCTCTGATCGGCACCGAGATGCGGGTTGAATCCCGCACCGATCGATTCGGTGGCGACGTAGATGGTCTTCTCGTTCGGGTACTCGGCCGGGGTCTGCGGGGTGGCGGTGTCGCGCACGGGCGGTGGCGGGTCGGCGGTACACCCGGCCATCGCGAGGACCGAGACGACGGCCGCCATCATCAGCGACCACCGACGCCACCTCGAACTCACCCGTCGGTGCACCCGTGCCTGCTCCTCCACCAACCGTTCACCCCCACACCTGCATGACCCCCGACTTCAACGCCTCGTACGGATCAGCCCGCGGCGGCGTCGCGCGTCTTGGCGCGCGACCGTTCCCGGGCGCGGGTCGTGGCATCCAGGTGCACCTTACGCACCCGCACCACCTCGGGGGTCGCCTCGACGCACTCGTCGCCGGCGCAGAACTCCATCGCCCCCTCCAGATCCAGCTGCATCGGCTTGGCCAGGGTTTCCATCACGTCCGCCGACGACTGACGCATGTTGGTCAGCTTCTTCTCGCGGGTCACGTTGATGTCGAGATCCTCCGCACGTGGGTTGATGCCGACGACATGACCCTCGTAGGTGTCGTCGCCGGGATCGACGAAGAAGGTTCCGCGGTCGGCGAGCTGGATCATCGCGAACGGGGTGACGGTGCCCGCCCGGTCACTGACCAGCGAGCCGGTGTGCCGCGCCCGGATCTCGCCGGCCCACGGGCCGTAGCTGTCGAAGACGGCGTTGGCGATGCCGGTGCCGCGCGTCTCGGTGAGGAAGTCGGTCCGGAAACCGATCAGGCCGCGCGAGGGCACGGTGAACTCCATCCGGACCCATCCGGTGCCGTGATTGTTCATCTGGTCCATCCGGCCCTTGCGTGCCGCCAGGAGCTGGGTCACCGCACCGAGATACTCCTCGGGGACATCGATGGTCAGGTGCTCGAAGGGTTCGTGCACCTTGCCGTCGACCTTGCGGGTGACCACCTGCGGCTTGCCGACGGTGAGCTCGAAACCCTCCCGGCGCATCTGCTCGACGAGGATCGCCAGGGCGAGCTCGCCACGGCCCTGCACCTCCCACGCGTCGGGGCGGCCGATGTCGAGCACGCGCAGCGACACGTTGCCGATCAACTCCGAATCCAGCCGGTCCTTGACCATGCGGGCGGTCAGCTTGTGGCCCTTGACGCGGCCGGCGAGCGGGGAGGTGTTGGTCCCGATGAACACCGAGATGGCCGGCTCGTCGACGGTGATGCGCGGCAACGGAACCGGGTTCTCGGCGTCGGCGAGGGTGTCGCCGATCATGATCTCGGACATGCCCGCGACGGCGACGATGTCGCCGGCGACCGCGGACTCGGCGGGTGCCCGGTCGACGCCGATCGTGGCCAGCAGTTCGGTGATCTTGGCCCTCTCCACGACGGGCTCGCCGTCGACTTCGCGGCACCATCCGATGGTCTGGCCCTTCTTCAGGGTGCCGTTGTGGATGCGGACGAGCCCGAGACGCCCGAGGAAGGGCGACGCGTCGAGGTTGGTCACGTGGGCCTGCAGCGGGGCGTCCGGATCCCCCTTGGGCGCCGGGACGTGCTCGAGCAGAACGTCGAAGAACGGGTCGAGGTTCTCTCCCTCGGGCACCTGACCGTTCTCCGGTTCGACGGTGCTCGCGATGCCGGCCCGGCCCGAGGCGTACAGCACGGGCAGATCGAGCACCAGCTCGGCGGCCGCGGCGGCCTCCTCGTCGAGATCGGAGGCGAGATCGAGCAGGAGGTCGTGGGTTTCCTCGACGACCTCGGAGATGCGGGCGTCGGGGCGATCGGTCTTGTTGACCACCAGGATCACCGGCAACGACGCCGAGAGTGCCTTGCGCAGCACGAAGCGGGTCTGCGGCAGCGGCCCCTCGGAGGCGTCGACGAGCAGCACCACACCGTCGACCATCGACAGACCACGCTCGACCTCGCCGCCGAAGTCGGCGTGACCCGGGGTGTCGATGACGTTGATGACGACCTCGGTGCCGTCGGGCTGACGACGGTGCACCGCGGTGTTCTTGGCGAGAATGGTGATGCCCTTCTCGCGTTCGAGGTCGCCGGAGTCCATGACGCGGTCGACGAGCTCGGCGCGCTCACCGAACACCCCGGACTGCCGGAGCATCGCATCGACCAGCGTGGTCTTGCCGTGATCGACGTGCGCGACGATCGCGACGTTGCGGAAGTTGGGAGCAGCGCTCACTGAGATCTCTTTCGTGTGCTTGGGGTGGGCCGACGATCAGGCCATGGGACTGACGACAGCTGACAGGGTATCGGGTCCATCCGGGAGACCGCGATCACAGCAGGTCGACCGGCACCGGCAGGGCCGATGCTACGGTCATGGGCATGGGCAAGCCCAACCCGGCGAAGGTACGCGATCTGACGCCCAAGAAGAAGTGCTGCAGGTCGAAGACCCGCTGCGTCCGCTGCCCCGTCGTCATCCACCGGATGGCGAAACTCGACATCGCGGGCATGAGCAAGAAGGACCTGAACAAGGCGCTCAAGAAGGCTCGCGCGGCCTGAGGCGCCGGCGGCACTCACCTACCCACGGACAGCGCTCAGCTCCGCACTGACAGCGCCCTCTCCTGCGTTGACAGCGCTCACCTCCTCACTGACAGCGCTCCCCGCACCGTTGACAGCGCTTCGTACTTCACTGACAGCGCTCTCGATGTCGTTGACAGCGCCCGGCCTGACGTTGACAGCGCCCTCACCCGCAGCGATCAGCCGATCGCAGCCTCGACGACGCCGACGAGGAGTTCGCGCACATCGAGGTCGATGATGTCGGCGACCGGGTCGAGTGCGCGGGTGGAGGCCAGCACCGCGATGCCGTGGATCGACGTCCACAACGTCACGGCGCGACGCCACCGACGCCCCTCCGACATGGGGGCCTCTCGCTTTCCCGACGGTGCGGTGTCGATCGCCGCGTCGAGCACCCGACGGAGTTCGGTCAGCAAGGGCACCGACAGGCTGCGCAGGTCACCTCCGGCACCGTCGAGGATGTCGTGCCGAAACATCAACGCGAACATGGCGCGTCGCCGGACCGCGAAATCGACATACGCGGAAGCGGCATCGAAGAGCCGTGTCCGCGGGTCGCAATCGCTGCCGAGGATCGGCCCCAGCTCACCCGCCAGGTCCTCGAGACCCGACCGGGCCATCGACGCCAGCAGGGATCGGTGCGTCGGGAAATATCGGCGCGGCGCCCCGTGCGACACCCCTGCCCGTCGTGCGATCGCCCGCAGGCCCACGCCGTCGATGCCCTCGGACTCCAGCAGCTCGATCCCGGCGGCGACGATCCGGCCGGACGTGGAATCCGCCGGCGTTGCACTCGTCGAACTCGTCATGTAGACATTGTCTACCAGTTGCGGCGTAGACATTGTCTACGGTGACCGATGAGGGGGAACCATGTGGTACGCGCTCGCCAAGTACGCGGCGATCGGACCGATCCTGCGCATCGTGACCCGCCCGCAGGTCGTCGGACGCGAACACCTGCCGCGTAACGGTCCGGTCATCCTGGCCGCGAACCATCACGCGTTCATCGACTCCCTGCTGCTCTGCCTGATCTCCCGACGACGGGTCACCTTCGTCGCCAAGAGCGAGTACTTCGAACGTCCGGGTGCGATCGGCGCCGCCACCCGATGGTTCTTCTCGGCCATGGGCCAGATCCCGATCGATCGGCGCGGCGGCGCACACTCGGATTCCGCGCTCGGTGCGGCCATCGACACGTTGACCCGCGGTGAGGTCTGGGCGATCCACCCCGAGGGCACGCGCACGCCGGGTGACGCGGTCTATCAGGGCCACACCGGTGTCGTCCGGGTGGCCCAGGCCACCGGTGCGCCGATCATCCCGATCGGCCTGCGGGGCAGCGCACGGGTGAACCCACCACACACCCGGATCTGGCGTCCGCACCGCGTCGCCGTCGTCATCGGACGCCCCGTCGAATGCGAAGACATCGCGAACTCCGACCCCCGGGCCGCCACCGACAGGATCATGCGCGAGGTGGCCGTCCTGGCCGGGCAACCCTACGT
This sequence comes from Gordonia oleivorans, assembly GCF_040044975.1. Taxonomy (NCBI): domain Bacteria; kingdom Bacillati; phylum Actinomycetota; class Actinomycetes; order Mycobacteriales; family Gordoniaceae; genus Gordonia; species Gordonia oleivorans. The sequence continues at coordinate 26,712 of NZ_JBDZDI010000026.1, read as the reverse complement.
CGATACGTATGCCTCGCGACCATGAGCCTCATCGCCGCGACATTCAGCGGAGGCGCCGTCAGTGAAAAGCCGGACGCCGTCAACGAATCAAGAGCGCTGTCAACGGAGAACTGAGCGCTGTCAACGGAGAACTGAGCGCTGTCAACGGGATTGAGAGCGCTGTCATCGAAAAACCGAGCGCTGTCAGCGTCGAGGAGGGCGCTGTCAACGACGGTGGGCAGCGGAGTTCGCCGGCCGGCAATCAGCTCGGGGGTGGCGTCGCCCGGCCGTCTCCGGTGACGGCACCATCGGTCTCGGCACCGTCGGCGTCGTTCACGGCGCCGGACGGCCGGACCGCCTGGACGACGATCGCCGCGGCCACCGCCGCGATACCCACGATCTCGACGGCGGGCGGGATCTGCCGCAGCACGATCACTCCCACGACCGCGGCGGTCACCGGCAGCAGGGCGAGCAGGATGGCGAACTGCGCGCGCCCGACGCTGCGCAGGATCACCTGGTCCAGTGCATACGGCAGTGCCGTGGACAGGATGCCCAGCAGCACACCGAGACCCAGCAGCCGAAGGGTCGGGGCGTCGGGATCGAACGCGTCGGTCAGGCCCCAGGCCAGCGGCGAGGTCAGGACCGCGGCGACGACGAAACCCGTTGCGAGATCCTCGATCCCCGAACCGCGCAGCGCCACCCGTTTGCCCAACACGATGTATCCGGCCCAGCACGCGGCGGCGATGAGCGCGAACGCCAGCCCGGCCGGCGTCGCCGACCACTGCACGTCGACGATCAACGCGACACCCACGACGGCCAGCAGCAGGGCGGCGATGTCGCGCCGCGTCCGGGAGCCGAACGCGGCCACGGCCACCGGACCCAGGAACTCCAGTGCCACCGTGGTTCCCAGTGGTAGTCGGTCGAGCGCCTCGTAGAAGGCGATGTTCATCGCGGCGGTGATCAGGCCGAACACCCCGGCAAGCACGAGTCGGTCCCGACGCCAGGCCGCCACCGGCGGACGCACCCACACCACCAGGGCGACGGCGGCACCGGCGATCCGCAACCACGCCACCGCGGCGGGCTCGAGACGATCGAACAGGCCCACCGCGATCGCGGCCCCGAGGTACATCGACGTACCGCCGACGAGCATCAATCCCGGCGCCGTCAGCGTCTGTGCGAGCCGACGACTCATCGCGAGCGCTCCCCCAGCGTCGCCACCAGTTGTGGCAGCCACGCCGTGTCCGCGGGCACCATCTGTGCCGCGGCGGCCAGTGCCGTCAACTCCTCGGCATCGACCCACCGTACGGCGCGATGCTCGAGCGCCACCGGCTCGCCGTCGACGACCCGCGCCCACATCGCCACCAGGACGAGGTCGCCGCTCAGCGAAACATGTTCGCGCAGAGCCTCACCCACGCTGACGTCGACGCCGAGCTCTTCGGCCAGTTCCCGGCGCAGTGCCGCCGCGTCGGACTCCCCCGGCTCCGCCTTGCCGCCGGGCAGCTCCCAGAGCCCGGCAACCTCGGGCGGTCGGTCACGTTGCGCGAGAAGAAGTTTGCGGCCCGAGGGATCGATGATCGCCCCGGCCAGGACATGTCGGGGCGTCATGACCCGATCACCGCCACCCGTTCGGGCACCAGGCGCAAGGTGACGACGTCGCCCACGCCGACCGACGCCGGCCCGACCGCGTCGTACTCGCCGGACTCGGTGCGCACCCGTAGTCGCGGTCCGGACGGCAGGTCGGCGACGACGAGGACCGAGCCCCGGATCGCCGATCCTTCTGCCGACGATCCCTTTGCGGTCGCACCGACCGGCGTCGCCCGGACCGACTCGGCCCGCAGGCCGAGTTCCACGGAGTCCGCGGCGACATCGAGGTCGATGTGCCCGAGGCCGGTGTCGAACCGGCGCGGACCGGCGTCAGAGCCGGGGCGGGCGTCGGCGGTCGCCGTCGCCGGGATCACCGAGGTGCATCCCAGAAACCGTGCGGCCCAGGCATCGACGGGCGTGCTCCATAGTTGCGCCGGGGTGGCCGACTGGACGATCGCACCGTCGCGCATGACCGCGATCGAGTCACCCATCAGGGCCGCCTCGGCATGGTCGTGGGTCACCACGATCGTCGGGGTTCCGGCCTCCCGCACGATCTCGGCGATCTCGGTCGCGAGGCTGTCCCGCAAGCGCCGATCGAGTGCGGCGAGGGGTTCGTCGAGCAACAACAGACGCGGCCGCGGGGCCAGCGCCCGCGCGAGCGCCACGCGCTGCGCCTGCCCGCCGGACAGCGCCTCCACCCGGCGATTCCCGGTACCGGGCAACCGGACGAGGTCGAGCATCTGCGCCACCCGCTCGGCGATGGCGGCCCGTGACCACCTGCGCATCCGCAGACCGTAGGCGACGTTGGCGGCGACGCTGCGTCCGGTGAAGAGTTGACCGTCCTGGAAGACCACGCCGAAATCGCGTCGATGCGCGGGGATCCCGGCGAGATCCACGCCGTCGAAGCGGATCGTCCCGGCATCGGGTCGCTGCAGTCCGGCGACCGCCCGGATCACGGTGGATTTGCCGCAACCGGACGGCCCGAGCAAGGCGGTCACCAGCGAATCAGGGCCGCCCACAATCCAATTGAGATCGTCGATGATGGTCTCCGAACCGTAGGAGACGCGCAGACCGCTCAGCTCCAACATCAGATCAGTGTCCCCGTTCGCGGCCGGAGGAACTCCACGAGGAGCACCGCACCGGTGGTGACGAGCACCAGCACCATCGAGGCCGCCATCGCGGTGGCCAGTTCGGTCGCTCCCGGTCGATTGAGTGCCGACCCGATCATCACCGGCAGCGTCGTGGTGTCGGCGCGTGCGAGGAAGCTGGTTGCGCCGAACTCGCCGAGCGCCATCACGAAGGCGAATCCGCCTGCCGCACCGACAGATCGGCCGATGAGAGGCAGATCCACGGTGGCGAACACCCGCAGCGGCGAGGCACCGAGTACCGCGGCCGCCTCACGCAACCGCTGCGGCACCGCCTCCAGTGCCGGGATGACGATGCGGACGACGACGGGTATGGCGATCAGTGCCTGCACGCATGGGATGACCAGCGGCGAGGCCGCGACCTCCGGCGGGAGCGCGGCGAGCACGATGAGGTAGCCGAAACCCAGTGTCACCGCACTGATTCCGAGCGGGATCATCGCGAGTCCGTTGCCGATCACCCCGGCCACCCCCCGCGAGCGATGCAACGCGAGACCGGCGAGCAGACCCACCACCACCGCGATGACCATCGCCAGCAGTGCGGTCGTCAACGAATACCGCAGTGTGGCAAGGGGCGTCACACCGTTGACGGGCACCGACATGGCCCGGTACCCGTCGAGTGTCCACTGCCCACCGACGCTCGGACGCACCGAACGGATGGCGAGCACCAGGATCGGCCCGACCAGCAGCACCAGGGTCCATGCCCATGCGCCGATGACCGCGAGCCAGGTGAGGCCGCCGATCGGCGGCGGGCGACGGCCGGCCCGGGCCGAACCCGACGACGAGCCGGTGTCGCTGAACACCCTGCTACACACCAGGACCGCGACCACGACCACGATCTGCAGCATCGACAACAGGACCGCCTCGGGGATGCGGAAGTAGCCGACCGCCTGGGTGTAGATCTCGGTCTCCAGGGTGCGCAGCGCCCCACCGCCGAGGATGATGATCACCCCGAAACTGGTGGAGCAGAACAGGAACACCAGGGTGGCCGCCCCGCCCAGCGCCGGCAGCAGCCTCGGCGCCACCACCGTCCACCAGGCGCGCGAACGTGAGGCCCCCAGGGTGCGCGCGGCCTCCTCGGCGCGGGTGTCCAGCGATCGCCACGCCGCCCCGACGACCCGCACCACCACCGCCACATTCAGGAAGGCGTGTGCGGCGAGGACGGCGTTCCACCCGTCACCCACGCCCAACCCACCGAGCGGACCACTGAGCAGCGCCCGAAACGCCACGCCCACAACCACGGTCGGCAACACGAATGGCACCGTGACGATCACCGTGAGTACCACCGACCCCGCGCCGGGCATCCGGGCGTAGAGCCAGACGATCGGGAACGCGACGACGAGCGCGAGCAGCGTCGACGCGCCCGCCTGGGCGAGCGTGACTCCCAAGAGGTGCCAGGCGTGGGTCCGATCGATGAGTGCGCCGATCGAATCATCGGGGTTGCGCACGGTGATCGCGCGCCGGACCAGTGCCGCCACCGGCCACAGGAAGAAGATCGCCAGAAACGCCACCGGGATCACCCGGAGCGCGACTGCCCCACTGGCGGTAGCCGCCCGGCCGGGAGTTGCGACCATCAGCGACCGACCGCGGCCCGCCACTGCTCGAGCCACGAGTCCCGGTTCGCGGTGACGTACTCCGGCGGCAGGGTCACCGTCCACTGGGGTAGCGGGGCACGTTGCGCCCAGCCGTCGGGCAGCGGCGTGTTCTTCTGCACGGGATAGACATACATCGACGACGGCAGTGCGCGCTGCACCGTCGGACTGAGCATGAAGTCGACGACCTTGCGTGCCCCGGTGGCGTTGCGGGTGCCCTTGAGGATGCCGACGTATTCGACCTGACGGAAGCACCCGTCGAGCAGAGCGCTCGTGCCGGGTGTGGCGGCCGGCGACGAGGCGTAGGACAGCACGATCGGCTTGTCCCCGTGACCCTCACCCGCACTGAACAGTTGGTTGTAGGCGATCTCCCACCCGGAGACGATGGCCGCACCGCCGCCGCTGACGTCCTTCCAGAAGGACTGCCAGTTGCTCCCGAACATTCCGACCGTGGTGAGCAGGAACGCCATTCCCGGCGACGACGTCCCCGGGTCGAGCAGCGCGGCCTGCGCGGCGAACGTCGGCTGGGTCAGGTCACGGATGCTCTTCGGCGGTTGCTGACCGCGGCTGGAGTACCAGGTGTCGTCGATGTTGAGGCACACGTCGCCGCGGTCGACCGCCGTCAACTGATCCTCGGCACCGGCGACCGCGAACTCCGAGGCACCGTTGGCGGCCGCGGGTGGGGCGTAGGCCTCCAGCGCCCCGGCGTCGATGGGGCGGGAGGCGAAGGTGTTGTCGATGCCGTAGACGACGTCGGCCTTGGGCGATCCGGGGGTCAGCGACACCGTCGAGGCGAGTTGGCCCGCATCGCCGCTCTTGATCACCTTGAGCGTCAGTCCGGTCTCGTTGCGGAAGGTGTCGAGGACCTCCTGGGGCAGGCTGAACGAGTCGTGGGTGAGCATCGTGACCTCGGCGCCGGACTGTGCGTCGTCACCACAGGCGGTGATCGTGGCCGCCCCGACGATCATCGAGATCAGTGCGACACCGACACGCACGAGTCGTGCGGGCGCCGGCGATCCGGCCTGTCGGACACGGCGATATGGGTTGCTCACGGGACTCCCTGTACGGGTGATGCTGGACGGTGATGCGGTGAACGATGGAGCGGTGAAGACGGCGCGCCCACGGGAGCACACCCGCTCGATCTAACCAGGTCGTCGACCGTGACACGACACCACCAACGACACACCATCAGTAACAATTGCATCAATAGTCACATCAGCAACAGGACGGGCGCGATAGGCTGCCTGGACACCGCCCCTCCCACGGGGCTTAGACTGATCCGCGACCTCGTGGGCCCGCTCCGATGTCGGCCCACACCGACTCCTGTGAGGACACCAGTCTCGTGCGACACCCTGCATCGATGCGACGACCCCATCGCCTGATCGCGGCCACCACCGCCGCCCTCGCGATGTCGTTGGCCATCCCTGCCGTCGTCTCCGCAGCACCGACGACACCCGCCGCCCCGTCCACATCGGCGGCGCCGACGACCCCGACCCCCCAGCCGGATCAGCGAACCCTCGACTCGCTCGGCGCGTTCGCACCCGCGATCATCGGCTCGGTGACCACGCCGGGTCCCGACGGGCAGATCAATCCCGATCTGATCCGCCAGGCGCAGGCCATGGCCGACAATCGGCAGCTGCCCGCCCAGGTCCGCGAGATCTGGCAGCAGATCGTCGATTTCCTCGGCGAGCCGGGTGAACGTCAACTCGCCGCCGCACAGGTCGCCGAGCGCCGGGTGGCCAAGCCGGGCGAGCCGGAGATCCCGCAGGGCCCGGGCGCACCGAAGATCCAGCAGTTCCTCTACCCGACATTGGGCTTCGGCTGCATGCCCGGCAGTGGTAACTCCCTCGGGGGCAACTCCCTGGGCCGCGCCCTGGTGACCGCCGGCCCGCAGGCCGCACCGGCACCCGGCCCGAAGCGCGGTCAGGCCGGATACGTCTACACCAGCCTCGGAACGGGTCCGGCGATCAACAGCCCGTCCCGGAAGCTGTGGGCCAGCTGGATCAACATCGACAACGGTCGTACCGGGCAGACGCAGCTCAAGCGCAACGACAAGATCAACGCGACCAGCGGACCCGGAACGTTCACCGGCATCGCGAGCACCGGCAAGGGCCGCATCATCTCGACGATCTACGGCGACGTGACCACCAGGACCAAGGGACGCGTCATCTCCTGCACGATCGCGCCGACCATCGGCCTCGCGATCATCTGAGCACACCCCCGACGCCAGCGCCCCGGCCGACCGGCCGGGGCGCTGCTGCGTTCCGCAGCATCTCCCTGCGACACATCTCCCGGTGACCATCTCCCACTGATCGCGGCCACGTCACAACTCGGCTTCTCAGCTTGTTCATATCGCATCATTCGTGTTCTCTTTTAACTTGAGCATCATCTGTCACATCCGTCCCATCTACGCGGTGGGGCGTTTTGCCGTTGAGGAGAACCATGAGCAGCGTCATCCGTACCCGACCCCGCCGCCTGATGACCACCGTCACCGGCCTCGCCGTCGCGGTCACCGTCGCAACCGGCGGCGCAGGGCTCGCGCATGCCGCCCCGGCCACCACGCCGACAGCACCGGCGTCCCCGGCCGCCCCCTCGACGGCGACACCCTCGACTCCGAACGGTCTGCTGCCCGACGAGATGGAACTCGGCGCCGTGCCCCTCGACAGCGCACTGGCCCAGGCCGTGCGCACACTGAAGGATGCCGGCGCCGATCAGATCGCCCTCAAGGCCGCCGAGACCATCAAGAACAGCGTGGGCCAGATCTCCCCGGATCAGATCACCGCATTGCTCGGACAGTTGCCGCTCGATGGCCTGAGCGGCGGCGGAACCGCCGTTGCGGCGAGCACCGACGTCGCGGCCTCCACCGATCCGCTGTCGGTGCTGCGCACCTTGGGAATTCAATCCTTCACGCCATCGGTGGCACCGTTCTGCGCTGCCCCCACCGCCGACAATCCGCTCGGCCTCGTCACCGCGGGCGCCGGTGCGGTGGCCGGGCCGTGGCCGATGAAAACCGAACCGACCACCGCCCTCAACACACTGCTCCAGCAGTTCTTCCCGAACCTTCCCGCCCTGAAACCGTTCAACCTCGTCCAGGACGGTCAGACCGCCTATGCGTTCGTGCCGGCCACCGCGACCACCGGCGGCAAGATCCAGGTGGCGTGGTTCAACACCAGCACCCTGCAGGGCGGGTTCGCCGACCTCGAACCCCTCGGCGGCGAGAACAACGCCATGCTGTCGAAGATCTTCGGCCAACTCGGCGCCGTGCGTCTGGCACCGGTGACCACCGGCAACGGCACCATCCTCTCGGCGGTCTACGGAACCGCCCAGAACGGCACCACCACCTGCTACTTCCTGCCCGCCGTCGGCGTCGTGACCGCATGATCACCATCCGACGCAGACCCCGCTGGGTCGCACGCAGAACCCGGACCGCCACCGCGGCCGTCGCCACCGCGATCGCCGTGGCGACCGCAGTCACCGGATCGGTCATCGGGCTGGCCCAGGCCGATCCCGAGGCCACCGTCGATTCGGCGTCGCCGGTCGACACCACGACCTCCGCGCCGACGACGTCAACGGGAACGGGAACGGCGGCGGCGGCAAGTGCCGGCGGCGGTGCACCCGGGACCGTCTACGCCAACCGACAGATCCCGGGCTCACGCCTGTACGCGGGCGCCGGCAGCGGCCATCAGTTCACCTACTGGAGCGTGGGCGCCGACGATCAGCCACATCTGTCGACCGGGTCGCTCTACCTCCCCACCCGGCCGGCACCGCGCGGCGGCTATCCGGTCGTGGCGTTGGCACACGGCTCCCGCGGCATCGCCGACGACTGTGCACCGTCGGTGCACCCGACCGACGCCGATCTCGACCAACTGCGCACCTGGCTCGGCCGCGGCTACGCGGTGGTCGGCACCGACTACGCGGGGCTCGGAACCAGTGGCACCCCACAGTATTTCGATCTCCAGGCCACCGCACGCAACATCGTCGACGCGGTGGCGGCCGGCCACGACATCTCCGACCAACTGTCCAAGAAGTGGGCGGTGGTCGGCGAGGGTCAGGGCGCGTCCGCGGCGGTCGTGTTGGCGCGCGGTGTATCCGGTGCCCGCAGTGCGGGTCTGGACTACCGTGGCTCCGCGGCCACCTCCATCCCGGCCGAATTCGCCTCCGTGATCGGCAAACTCGGGCCCACCACCACGGTCACCGCACCCCCGGTGTGGGTGGCCGACGCGCTGTACACCCTGGCCGCGATCGGTGAGGCCCACCCCGAGGTCGGCCTGAGCGCCTATCTCACCGACACCGGACGGACGTGGGTCGCCAAGGCCAAAGACCTCTGCGTCGGAGACCTCACCCGCGCGGCCACCGGACTCGACCTCGGCTCGTTGTTCAGCAAACCACTCGCCGGCAACACCGACCTCACCACGCTGCTGACGAGCGCATCCACCCTGCCGACCCGCGGATTCACCCGCCCGGTGCTGATGTCGCAGACCCTGCAGGACTCCGCGGTGATCGTGCCGTTGACGCTGAAGTACATCACCGACGCCCGCGCCGACCGCCTCGTCGACGGCCGGACCTATCTCACGCCCATCGGGTCACAGGCGGAGACCATGTCGGACAACGACGTCCGCGCCTTTGTCGCACGTGTGACCCGGTGATCTCGCGGACCTACGTCGCCGCCGCCGCGCTCGCCTCCGTCGTCGGCGCCGTCGGCCCGCGACGCACCGCCGCCGTCACCAAGCCGATTCCGTTGGCGCTGTTGGCCGGTGAGGTCATCCGCGGGTGGCGGAACCGGCCGGGGATCGACAACGTCCTGCTCACCGCGGCGGTGGCGTTCTCTGCGGCCGGCGATCGGGCGATGCTCCTCGAGGAGTTCACCCCACCGTCGCCGGCCGACGGTGAGCGTCGGCTCACAGTGGGGCATCCGTTGACAGTCAAGGACTCTCGGCTCGCATGCGGCGCCACCCTGTTCGCGGGTGCGCAATTGTCCTACTGTGCGCTGCTCTGGCGGCGGGGCGTTCGACCCCGTGCACACACCCTGCTCCCACGGGTGGCGGTCCTCGGTGAGTCCGCCGCCGTGATCGCCGCGCATCGGCCTCGACTGCTCGCGGTGCTCCTCCCCTACGGCAACACCCTCGCCACTATGTCGGCTCTGGCCGCCGACGCACCGACGAATCAGCCCGCGCTACGGGTGGGCGGGTTGCTGTTCCTCGCATCAGATCTGACGATCCTCAACCGGCGCCACCTGATCGGCGACCCGGGCCTGCGCCGACTGTCCGAGATCTGGGTGCTGGCAAGCTACTTCGCGGCGCAGGCCCTGCTCATCGACGGCCTTGCGGACTGACGATCACCGAGGTGATCACTTGGCCTTCGACGCGGCCTTGCTCGCGCGGGCCGACAGTTGGGACTCGGCGACCGCATCCATGTCCTCGAGTTCCATCCCCTTGGTCTCACTCACCTTGAACTTGACGAAGAAGTACGACGCCGCCGCACAGAACGCGAAGAATCCGTAGATCCAGCCGAGTCCGACCACCTTGCTCATCTGCGGGAACAGCATCGAGATGATGAAGTTGGCGATCCAGTTGAACGCGGTGCAGACACCCAGTGCGACACCGCGAATGCGGTTGGGGAACATCTCGCCGAGCATCACCCACATGACCGGCCCCCAGGTGGCGGCGAAGGCGATGACGAACAGGTTTGCACCGATGAGGGCGATGGTGCCCCAGGGGTCGGCGAGCGAGGTCTTCGGTTCACCGTCGACCACCATGGTGGTGGCCTGGGTGAACGCCACACACGCCATGACCAGACCGATGAACATGCCGACCGAGCCCCACAGCAGCAGCACCCGGCGCCCGATCCGGTCGACGAACAGGATCGCCACGAATGTCATACCGACGTTGATCGCCGAGGTGATCACCGACGTCGTGAACGCGTCATCGGTGGAGAATCCGACCGACTCCCACAGCGTCGTGGAGTAGTAGAAGATCGCGTTGATGCCGACGAATTGCTGGAAGATCGCCAGCCAGATACCCACCCACACCAGCGGATGCAGTCCGAAGGACGGTCCGCGGATATCCGAGAGCGAACTGGCCTTCTCCCGTTTGACCGTCAGCCGGATCTCCTTGACCCGATCGAGCGGATTCGGCTCACCGGTCACCTCCTGCAGGATGCGGGCGGCCTCCTCATCTCGGTTGCGGCCCACCAGATATCGCGGCGACTCCGGGATCGACAGGGCGAGCAGACCGTAGATCACCGCCGGGACGACGCCGACGAGGAACATCCACCTCCAGGCCTCCAGGCCCCACCACAATTCCTGCTCGGGACCACCGGCAGTGTTCTGCAGCAACGTGTCCGAGAGCAACGCCGCGAAGATTCCGAGGGTGATCGCCAGCTGCTGCATCGACGCGAGTGCACCGCGGTAACGGGCGGGTGCGATCTCGGCGATGTAAGCGGGCGCGATGACCGACGCGATACCGATACCGAGACCGCCGAGGACGCGCCAGAGCAGCAGATCCCACAGGGTCTGGGTGTAGGCGGTTCCGATCGCCGAGATGACGAACAGGATGGACCCGAGCAGCATCACCCGTTTGCGACCCCAAACGTCGGCGAGCCGGCCGGCGAACCACGCGCCCACCGCACATCCGAGCAGAGCGATCGCGACGGCGAATCCGTTGACGAGGAAGCTCAATTCGAAGGTGTCCTGGATGGAGCTGACCGCGCCGTTGATGACCGAACTGTCGAAACCGAAGAGGAATCCACCGACCGCCGCGGCGATGGACACCCCGATCACCTTGGCCGTGTGTTGTTCTGCGATCTCCGCATGATGCGCTTCAGACATGGAGAACCCATCTGTCCGGGTCCGTCGGTTGGAATCGATCGGACGACTGCGGCTTACGCTACTCGGCCAAGTGGTGCATTCCGCGGGATTTCACCCGGAGACCCGCCATTCGATGTCCGATGGTTACCCGGGGAAACAGCCCCCGAGACGGGTGCCGGCACTCAGGCCGAGGCCCGGCCACCACAGGTCGAGGATTGCGCGTTGACCATCGGTACGAACGCCAGGGCACCGATCTTCTGATGGATGGTGAACGAGACCGGACCACGACCGGGGTGCAGCACCACCTCCCAGCTCACCGTCTGCGCGCGGCTCGGCACGCGCACCGTCCCGGTGCGACCGGTCGCGTTGTTGCGCCAGTTGACCGTCACCTCGACGGTGAACTCGAGTACGCCGGGTTTGCTCCGCGACGAACCGACCAGGGCGATGGCCGGTCCCGGCAGCCCGTCGGACGGGAAGGCGATCTGGTTGTAGACATCCACCCACACCGGAATCCGCGGCGCCGGCCACGGATTGGCACTGTCGCAGCGAATGGTGGTGACGTAGTTGGACGGCGAACTCGGGGCCGCACCGGCCGTCGCGGACGTACCGATGAGCGCCGCGGTCGCCATCGTCATCGCCACCGCGATCGAACCGACGCGACGCATGACGACCCCACCTCGTCGTATCGACAACCTCGACCCGCTCCCCGCCGAGCGCCTACGTCCGGACCCACGCAGCATGGCGCTCAGTGTAGGGGCACTACCCTCGGGGCATGGCGAAACTGCAGATTGCCCAGGACCCGGCCGCCGACGAGTTGCTGTCCACCGACCCGTTCGCACTGCTCACCGGGATGCTTCTGGATCAACAGTTTCCGATGGAACGCGCATTCGCCGGCCCGGCGAAGATCCGGGACCGCTTCGGCAGCCTCGATCCCGCCGCGATCGCCGACGCCGATCCCGAGGCCTTCGCCGACCTGTGCGCCACCCCACCGGCGATCCACCGGTACGGCAGATCGATGGCCGGGCGTGTGCAGGAACTGGCGCGTGTCGTGGTCGAGGAGTACGACGGCGACGCCGAACGGATCTGGACCGAGGCGTCCACCGGCGCCGATCTGCTGGCGCGGGTGCGTGCCCTGCCCGGCTTCGGTGAGCAGAAGGCCAAGATCTTCACCGCGCTGGTGGCAAAGCAGTTGGGGGTCACGCCCACCGGGTGGACGAAGGTCGTCGGCGACTACGGCAAGAAGGGCTTTCGGTCGGTCGCCGACGTGACCGACCCGGAATCCCTGCTGAAGGTGCGCGAGTTCAAGAAGGCCGCGAAGGCAGCCGCCAAGAAGTAGGCGCCACCGCGTAACGACGCCGCCGATGGAGTGACGCCACCGATGGAGTGACGCCGACGACGATCGCCACCTCCGATGGCCTACAGTGCGCTCATGGGTTCACCCACGGGCAAGGATGCGGGCCGACGCGACACGGGTAGCGGTCAGATCGATGTGCGCGCGCTGGTCGAGTTCCCCTTCCAGATCGGTTTCGCCGTCACCGGCGTCACATTGACCGCCGCGGAATCCGCGATCACCATCGCCCGTATCACCGCCTCGAGCGTGCAGAGCGAGGTCAACCACGCCCTCGGCATCTCCGGTGACGAACTCGGCAGCACCCGGGCGCCGCTGGCCCTGCTCGGACAGCTCGCCGACCTGCTGGGTCCGGACCGGCCGTTCGGGCGGATCGTCGCCCCGGGTGGGCCGCTGGAACGTCTCCTGGTGCCCGGCGGCGTCGTCGACCGCCTCACCGCCGAACACGGCCTGCTGGACAAGCTCACCGCACCCGGCGGCATCCTCGATCAGATGACCGAGGACGGCGGCATCCTCACCCGACTGACGGCCAAGGACGGGCCGCTGGACCGTCTGACCCGCACCGGCGGTGTGGTCGATCAGTTCACCGAGAACGAGGGAATCCTCGAACGTCTCACCTCCGAGGGCGGCATCGTCGACAAACTGACCGCACCCGACGGCGTTCTGGAGAAGGTCACCGCCGCCGGCGGCATCCTCGATCGGATGGCCGAGGACGGCGGCCTCCTCGATCAGCTCGTCGGCGAGGACGGTGCCGTCGAACGCGCCATCGCACCCGGCGGCCCCCTCGACCTCATCACCCAACTGACCGAGGTCATCAGCGAACTCGCACCGAATCTGCTGGCGATGCAGGACACCGTGCACGAGCTCGCCGAGACCGTCGACCTGCTGAATCAGTCGGTGGCGCCGCTCGGTGGGCTCGCCGATCGGCTGCCCAAGCGCCTGACCCGCGGGGCAAAGGGCACCGGCGACGTCACCGGGCCGCAGCGGGGCGGCCGCGACACCCCGGGCCAACCACAGATCTCGCCGTAGCCGGTCCCGCCTCGACGGTGCATCCGGCGGTCATCCCGCCGGATGCACCGCCGCGTCCATCTCGTCGACGGCGGCGCGGAGCAGGTCCACGTATCGATCGACGTCGGGACAGATCCGCGGGTCGGCGATCACCGAGATCGTCACCGTGTCACCGAGTCCGTGCACTCCGTGGTTGAGGCCGTGGACCGATGACAGGGCCGGGAATCCCGCGGTGAACACCGACCGACCGCCACGTCCTCCCCCCGCACCGCCGGGATCGGTGGCGCCGATCGTCAGGTCGGCGTCTCCGCGATCGACCGACGAGACGACGGTGAGTCCGTCGATCCATGCCGGGACGGAGCCCAGGTGGGCGCTGCGCACGCCGAGGATGCGCAGCGGCGCGGGGGTGAGGTGTTCGGCCCGACGCGAGGCGCGCGCGGCGCCGGACTCGGGTTGACGGGCGGCGGCGATCGCGGCCGCGATGGCCTCCGACCGCTCGCCGAGGTCGGCGATGTCGATGCGCAGATCGATGCTCGCGTTGCGAAAGGTGTTGCGCGAGCACCGTTCGGCTCCGGTGCGTCCGACCGGCAAGGTCACCACGCAACGTTCGAGATCGTCGCCGAGGTAGCGGGGCAGTGCCATCGAGATCACCAGGAGTGCACCGATGGTCACGGTGAGCGCGCCGCCGCACCGCAGTCGCCCGGTGTCGACGGTGATCGTGCGCAACACCCTGTCGTCACCCGGCACGGCATTGATACGCGACGGCGCCACACCCCCGCGGCCGGTACCGGCCGATCTTGTCGCGGCCAGGCGCCGGTGACGATCGAATGCCACTGCGCCCCAACCGAACATGAGGATCGTCTGGACGGGAAGTCGTACCAGGGCGCGGGCACCGGCCGACACTGCCGCAAGTGCCGACCGCGGCCCCACCCGCCCCGGCCCACCGCCGGACGGTATCGGATCATCGGAAAACAGTTGTCGTGCAATGCCACTCGTGCGCGATCCATCGCCCAGCGCGTGGACGATCTGGAGTACCACGACCACGAGATCCGCACCGCCGGAGTCGATGTCGCGGCCGATCGGAGGCGGATCAGAAGGTGGTGCGACGCCCTCGAACAGGTGCAGCAGCCACGGATGCTCCCGCGCGTCGAGTGGTGAGGCCATCTCCGCGGCGATCCGATCGAGGCAGTCCTGCCATCGCATCGGTCCCGGATGTCGTCGGATCTGTTCGGCCACGGCATATCTGGTGGCCCAGTAGGGCCGGTCCAGATTCGCCGGGACGTCGACGACGTGGATGTTCAGATCGCCGATCAGCCGCGCGCGACGCAGCAGCGCACCGGCCAGGTCCGCGTTCTGCACCGCCGGTGAGGTGAAGGCGTACACCAGGAACTGGTCGCTGCGCACCCGGGTCGCCATCCAGTACCACAGCGCGTCGGAAGGTTGCATCCGCTGCACCGCATCACCGTAGACGAAGGTGCGCCGCCGGATGCGCGAACGGGCGACGCCATGAACACCGTGTATCCATCGCGTCGCCCGTGACAGGCAACCGGGGCGCCGTGAACCTTCGCCCCGCGGATGTGTCAGTTGCCGGTCAGCTTGTCCTTGATGTTTCCGACGGCGTCCTTGACGTCCTCGATGCCGTCCTTGACGGCGGCCGAGACCTGATCGGCCTTGCCCTCGTTCTTCAGGTCCTCGTCGCCGGTGACGTCGCCGCCGACCTCCTTGGCCTTGCCCTTGGCGTCCTCGACCTTGTTGGAGACCTTGTCTTCGATGGCCATTGCGTATCCCTCCTTGTTGAGGCCCCATGTGGAGTGGGGCGCGTGAACGCACCGGGCCATTCCCGGCACGAGTCATTCGTTGCGCGACGGCGGGCGGATCTGTCCCCTGCGTGCTCGGGACGACTGACCGCGGGAATGCCGTCGCGACGTCATGTGGTCGTGAGGCGTGCCATCACGACGGATTCTGCAGATGCACCAGCGCCTGCACGTGGATGTCGGCGCCGTCGACTGCCCGGCGGATCTGCTCGACGGCTGGATCGAGGGCGGCGGCGACCTCCTCGTAGGAGTAGCGCGACGGTGCGGTGACCTCGATCCGGATGAGGCTGCGACCCCGGTCATCCACGGCCTTCACCGACGCGGCGTCGAACATGGTGTGCGCCGACAACTCGTCCGCGACGGCGGAGGCGATGAGCTTGGGTGGCACCGTCATGATCCCGTCGGCGCCACTGCCGGCCAGGACGAGGTCGTCGACCTTGCCGGGCCGCGACGCCACCGCGAGCAACCACAACCCCCAGCCCAGGCTCACGACGACGATGCCGAGAAGTACTGCCCACCACCACGATGCGGCCGTCAGGTTGGTTGCCCAGGCCGGGTTGAGCCGGTCCACCCACCCTGTGATGGGTTCCCACCCGGTGTGCCAGATCAGCGCTGCGCCGCCGGCGACCAGGAAGAGCAGCCCGAACAACCCGACCGTCAGCCGGTGCACGATCACCGGACCTCTGTTCATGGCGTCTTCTCCTGCTCCTGTGCGACCGTTTCCTGTGCGACCGTTTCCTGCGGGACCGTCTCTTGTGCGACCGTCTCCTGCGGGACCGTCGTGCGAACGACCTTGCGGATCTTGATGCGCGGCGGACGCTTCAACGAGGCCACCGCGCTGCGCCCCTGTGCGATGAGCGCGGCGGTGTCGACGTCACCGGTGGTGGTCACGGTGACCCTGGCGGTACGTCGACCCACGACGGTGGTCGCGTGTTCAACCCCGGCGACGGCGAGCAACGATGCACTGACGCGCCGGGCAACGTCACCACGCCGGGTCCACATCACCCGGTGATCACCCAGTGACACATGGGATTTCCGTCGCGGCTTGATGGCCAGCCAGAGCATCGCCAGTCCGACGACCACCAGGCCGATCGCGGCCGGCCACATCCAGCCCTGCCAGGTGCTGTGTGCGATCCAGGTGGCGGCGTCCCCCAACCAGGGGTTTCCGGTGATCCAGCCGAATCTGACGATGTGATCGCGGATTCCGACGGCAGCCAAACCCACCAGCAGCAGACCGATGATCGAGCCGACGATCGCCGCCCCGGGGTAGGCCGCGGGCGCGAACACCTTGCCTTCGCCGATGTCGGAGATGTCGGCGGTCTCCGTCGCGGGCGCGGAGTCCACCGCGACCCGCATGGTGGTGTCGGTCTGCGCTCGTGAAGTCGAATCGACAGATGCGCTCATGTCGTGACCGTCCTCTCCCGCGTCTGCGTCTCGTGCGTATCGCCGCCGCCCGTATCACCGTCGCCCGTATCGCCGTCGCCCGTATCGCCGTCGCCGCCGACGGACGGCACGACCGACGGCAGGGCCACATAGCCGTCTTTGCGCTCATCGACCGTGGTGGGCGGAACCAGTGCCGCGACGGCCACATTCACTTGGCCGGGTCGAAGCCCGGTCAGCCGGGCCAGTTCGTCGGCCACGTGGGCACGGACGTGTCGGCACACCTCGGCGACCGCGCACGGCCACGACAGCGCGACGGCCACCGACACGACGGGTGCGGTCTCCGACATGTCCACGCGCGCAGATGGATACGAGGTTCCGATCCCGCCGGGCCCGAGAAGTGATGCCAGCCCACCGCTGTAGGCGATCACCCCGTCCACTTCGAGCGCGGCGCGGCCGGCGATCTTGGTGCCGACCCGGTCGGCGATCACCAAGGAACCCCGGGCGTCCGCGGTGGCGGGTGCGGCGGTACCCACCCGGCGCGGGTCTTTGCCGGCACTGCCGCGGGTGACGGTGTCGTGTGCGGCTGCGGTTGCGGCCATGCTCAGCCTCGGTTCCGGCTGCGCAGCAGTGCGCCGAGGTCGATGGTGCCGTCGCGTTGCAGACCCAGCGCCAACCCGATCGCCCCGAGGACCAGCGCGAGAACGAACCCGCCGAATCCGCCGGTGGTCACCGCCAGCGCGAGCAGCAGACCCGCGAACAGTCCGGTCGTTGCGTTGTTACCCATCGTCTTTCACCTCTGTCGTGCAATCCTGTGCTGAGAGTTGTTGGCGCCCGGCGGAATCGGGTTCGCCGCCCGGGGCGAAGTTCACATCCTCGACGGTGACGTCAATGGGCTTTCCGGCGATCTCGCTCGCCACCTGTGAGACGTGTTCGGCGACGGCACGAAGGTCGTGGCCGATGTCGAGGATCACGTGGACTTCGCCACCGGAATCTGTCAGACGCACTCCGTTCACCCGGCCACCGGGAAGGTAGGTCGCGATCTCACCGAACACCCCGCCGTGGAGTCCGCTGACCCCGTCGATCACCGACACGGCGCGTTCGATCGCCTCGGCGGTGCCGTTCCCGGCGTCGGCGCCCTCGGACATCACTGCACCCGCGGGGTGTCCGACGCCTGATCGTCATCGTCGTCACCGAAGTGGATGTCGTGCACGGTGACGTTGACCTCGGTGACCTCGAGTCCGGTCATCGACTCGATGGCGTTGATGACGTTGCGTCGGATCGCGGCGGCGAGTTCGTGGATGGCGACCCCGAACTCGGCGACGATGGAGACGTCCACGGCGGCCTGCCGCTCGCCGACCTCGACGCCGATGCCCTGGGTGGTGCTGACCGAGGTACCCGGGATCACCCCGCGAACCTTGCCGACCACACGCTCGGCGGCGCCGCCGACGTCGTGCACACCGTCGATCTCGCGGGTGGCGATGCCGGCGATCTTGGCGACCACGGCGTCGGCGATCATCGTCTTACCTCGATCACCTGCCGGCGTGTCGGTGCGGGCCAAGGCGAGGCCCTTGCCGGCGGCGTCGGTGTCGGGACCCGTTGCGGTGGTGGTCCGGGTGTCGGTCTGGGCTGCGTCGCTCATGAGAACTCCTCTGTACTCGGGCGCGGGCCGCTGCCCCATGGGCCGGCCCGCAGTGGACACTGCGGTCGTCCGGTACGCCGATCGGTGCACTCCACGTGATGAAAGACCGTGTGCGGGTCCCATCCTCGGCGAGATCCCGGTATCGGCGTGCCGGTATAGAGTCAGTCGTAGTGGAACCGAAATCTGCACGCGTGAGTTCGGGTGACCCTGATCACAGGGCACTCTCGGCCGCACCGGGGGTGCCTGCCACCGATGAGTCGCCGCGATCGCCGCTGGCCGTGGCCGACCTGTCCGACGAGGAGCTGGCGGCGGCCGCCGGAGTCGGTGACACCGAGGCCTTCACCGAGTTGGTGACCCGGCTGCTGCCGGTACTGCTGCGCTACCTCCGCCGGATGGTCAATGATCCTCAGGTCGCCGAGGATCTCGCCCAGGACACCCTGCTCGATGCGTGGCGAGGGCTGCCGGACTTCGCATTTCGTTCCACGTTCAAGACCTGGATGTTTTCCATCGCGCATCGCAAGACCGTCGATCACCGCCGCAAGAAGCGCGACATCCCGACCGATGACACCCGTTTCGTCGACCTCGCCGCGGCGGAACCGTTACCGTCGGATGAGGCACTGCGGCACACCTTGGTCGACGCCCTCGGTGTCGAATTGCGGTCGATGCCACAGACCTCCCGCGCGGTGTGGTGGCTGCGTGAGGTCGAGGGCATGTCCCTCTCCGAGATCGCGCGGGTACTGAACATCTCGACCGGCTCGGTCCGGGGACACCTGCAACGCAGTCGTAAGTATCTGGCGACCCGGCTGGAACCGTGGCGGCCCGATCGCACCCACACCGGCGCACCGGAAGGAGCGTAGACATGACCTCTCGGATGGACGACGACCACACAGACGTCTGGCTGCGCGATGCCGGTCGACAACTCGACCCCGCCGACGGGCAGAACTTCGATGCGTCGCGCCTGGTGGCCTCGATCACCGCGCACCTGCCCCGCGCTCGGCGCCCCGGGCGTCCGCTGCTCACCGACTCCCCCGGCGTGTGGATCTCCGACCGTGTGCTCACCCAGGTGATGGCCGTGCGAGTGCGGCGAACCGTGGGTCGGCTGGTGGTCGGCATCACCGCCGAGGGCAGCGACGGCCGGGTCGAGCGGATTCGGCTGGGACTCGTCGCCCGCTACCACGACATCCTGCCCGAGGAATCGGATCTGATCCGCGACGTCGTCACCGAGGTGCTGACGTCACTGCTGGGACCTGATCATGCACGCGCGGCCGCCGGCGCCATCGACGTGCGCTGGGGCGATCTCGACACCGGTGCATGACGACCGGCCCGGGGACACCGACGGTGTGTCGGCGGCCCCGGGCCGGATGAGTCAGTGTCCCTGCTGAGTCAATGTTCCTGCTGAACAGACACTTTCGGTTGGCTACGAGGTCGTCCGACTTCCCGCGCTCCACGCGTAGGGCAGTGCGGCGCCGTTGAGTTCGTGATCGCCGAGGGCACGCAGCTTGAAGATCAGCGGGTTGTGCGCCGAGATCACCCGCGCGTTGCGCCAGTGCCGGTCGAGGCGAAGCCGTTCGGAGGTGATGGAGGCGCCGCCGACCTCGAAGAGCTGGGTGGTGGCGTCGAGCACGGTGGTGATGACCGCGTATTGCGCTCGTGCCACGTCGAATTCGAGCTCGTCGAGCAGCGCCTCGTCGGTTGCCCCGCCGTCGAGGAGCAGATCGAGCTTCTCGGCGATGTCGAGGACGAGGGTCCGGGAGGTGTAAGCGGCCGAGGTCAGCCGGCCGATGACCTGCTGGACCAGCGGATCCTCACGGGGCAGGTCCGCCGAGCCGTGGGTGAAGGTGCGGGTGCGCGCACGTACCCATTCGACGGTGTCATCCAGTGCGCGGGCGGCGATTCCGGCGAGCACGGACAACTGCACCAACTGCAGGTACGAGGTGGCGTAGGTGCGGCCGGGTGCGCCGTATCCGGCACCGAGAAGCCGTTCCGGACGGACCTGCACATCCGTGAATTCCGTTGTGCCGCTTGCGGTCAGACGCTGACCGAAGCCATCCCAGTCGTCGTGCTGGGTGACGCCCTCGGCGTCGGCGTCGACCAGCACCGAGACACGCTCGCCATTGTGGTCGGCGGCGACCAGGATGTGATCGGAGTAGAGGCTGCCGGTGCTGTAGTACTTGGTGCCGTCGAGCCGGTATCCGCCGTCGACGTCGGTGACGGTGGTGCGGTAGCGATCCACCGCGCCGACTCCGGGTTCGGTGATCGCGTTGCCGACCAGTGTGCCGTCGGCGACGGCCCGCAGCCACTGCTCGCGCTCGGCCGCGTCGGTGGCGAGGAGTTGATCCTCGACGAAGGACCAATGCACCCGCAAGGCCTGTGGCAGATTGGATTCCGCGGTCGCCAGGTCGATCAGGAGGCGGAACAACGAGCGCACCGACGCCCCGTACCCACCGAACTCGACGGGCACGCGCAGTGCACCGAACTTGACCTCCTTGAGCCAACCGATCTCGTCGTGGGCCAGTCGCCGGTCCTCTTCGCGGCTCACCGCCCCCCGCGCGATCCGGGCAAACACCGGGGCGAAAATCTCGTCGAGGTCGGTGTCGGTGTACTCGCGAGTGGTAGTGGTGCTCACGTGCTTCCTTTCATCTGAAGATTCGGTGTCGCGAGAACCGGCGCTGCCGCCGCGACACGAGCCACGACAGTCTGCCCCCGCGGCACTCGCGCGCCCACCCTTGCGATCACCGCGGGCGTAAGCACGATTCGGAACTCATCCCTCCCGGATGATTGTCGGCTGCCACGCCGCGGCGACCCTCCCGGATCCGGCATCACTGGCCTAACATCACCGTTTGCGACACCACTTGTGTGCGGCCGCGGATTCCCGTGTGCGGCGCGCCGGTCCGGACGAGAGGCACCAACGATGGCCAGAGGCCACAAGTCGAAGCCCACGGAGATGGCCGTCCGGATGGACGCCCCGTCATGGTCGATGCCGCGCGGGACGATCATCCTGATCACCCTGGCCGGTCTGGTGGTGGCAGTGTCGGGCATCCGGTCGATCTCGGGTCTCGTCGCGCCGATCTTCCTGGCGATGATGCTCACGGTCGCGGTATCCCCGGTCGCGAGTTGGATCCGTCGGAAGGGCGCACCCGCGTGGGTGGCATTCCTCGTCACCCTGCTGTCGGTCTACGCGATCATCATCGGGCTCTTCGCGTCACTGGCCTTCTCCATCGCCCGGTTTGCGACGATCCTCCCCAGCTACAGCGACAAGTTCAACGATCTCGTCAAGCAGTTTCAGAACTTCCTCATCTCCCACGGGGTCAGTCAGCAAAAAGTGCACGACATGGTCCACAACGTGGACTCCAGCAAGATCATCAGCGCGGTCGGCGACATCGTGTCCTCCACAGCCGGTGTCGCCTCGACGCTGGTGCTGGTCCTCGCCCTGCTGCTGTTCATGGCTGCCGACACCGTCAACTTCGGTGACCGCATCGAGATCCTGACCGCCGAACGGCCGGATATCGCCGCCGCATTCAGCGCCTTTGCTCAGGCCACCCGCAGCTACCTCTGGGTGTCGACGGTGTTCGGTCTGATCGTCGCGGTCTTCGACAGTGTCGCCCTCGCGATCATCGGCATTCCGCTGCCGATCCTGTGGGGTCTGCTGTCGTTCATCACCAACTACATCCCCAACATCGGGTTCGTCATCGGTGTGATCCCGCCGGCACTGCTCGGGCTCCTCGATGGCGGCGTGACCCAGATGATCGTGGTGATCGTGGTCTACAGCGTGATCAACATGGTGATCCAGTCGGTGATCCAGCCGAAGTTCGTCGGCGACGCGGTCGGATTGTCGACGACGCTGACGTTCGTGTCGCTGATGTTCTGGGCGTGGGTGCTCGGGCCGCTCGGCGCGATCCTCGCGGTACCGCTGACCATCATGTGCAAGGCCCTGCTGCTCGACATCGACCCGTCGACCCGCTGGGCCGACGTGCTGTTGAGCTCGTCGCTACCCAAGCGGGGTGATCCCGCCACGCCGGCCGATGATGACGCGAGCACGCCCGACGCCCCGGCGGACGATGCCGTCGGTGCGTCGGTACCCGACGCCGACCGGCCCGGCGACGGCGATTCGCCCGCCGCCCCGGCCGATCCGCCCGCAGATGACGCCTCGGACCGCCCGAACGGCTGATCGGTGCAGTGGGCCGAGCCGCACCCCGGCGGCCCTCAGCTGTCGGTCCACACCGGCGTGCGCTTGCCCAGGAACGCCGACATCCCCTCCTGCGCGTCGCAGGTGACCGCGTTGGTCGCCATCGTCTCCGACATGAGTTCGTAAGCGCGGGACTCACTCTCATCGATCTGCCGGTAGAACGCCCGCTTGCCGATGGCGAGGGTGGACGCACTCGATGAGGCGATCCGCAGGGCGAGTTCCCGCACGGTCTCGGCGAGCTTCTCGGGGGCGACCACATCGTTGACCAGACCCCAGTCGACGGCGGTCTGCGCGTCGATGGGGTCCCCGGTCATCAGCATCTTCATCGCCCGTTTCCGGCCGACGGCGCGGGTCAACGCCACCATCGGCGTCGAGCAGAACAGGCCGATGCGCACGCCGGGGGTCGAGAAGGTCGCCGCCGACGAGGCGATGGCGAGATCACACGTCGCAACCAGCTGACATCCCGCGGCGAAGGCCGCACCGGCGATCTCGGCGATCACCGGTTTGTCGAGTTCGTGGACGGCGGTCATCATCTCCACGCAGGTGTCGAAGACGGCGCGCTCATCGTCGAGGGTGCGCTCGACGAGTTCACCGAGGTCGTGTCCGGCCGAGAACGCGGGCCCGTCGCCGCGGATGATGACGACGCGGACCGCGGGATTCTCGGCGAACGCTCGCAGGGCCGCGGTGATCGCACGCATCGTGCCCGTCGACAGCGGGTTGCGGCGACGCGGGTTGGCCAGCGTGAGAATGCCCAGTGGGCCGTCCACGATGGTCTCGATCGATGCCGTGTCCGTCTGCGTCATGCCGATGCTCCTCGAGGTGCTGTGGTCCCCGGATTCCGATGCGGTGTCCGGTGGTACCCGCCAATCAGACTGCCTCACCGGGCCCCGGTTCACGCTCACGGTCGCGACAGCCCCGGGGCGGGCAGCGACGAGTCATATGCCGCCACCGGCCTCGGTGACGGGCACCACATTTTAGCCGTGCCCTTGGTCACATTAAGGGCGGATCACCCGCCCGGAGGCCGCCGACCGACACGCCGCGATGTGCAGGGCTTTCCCGGCGAGTTCACAGCGTTATCTCACCGTGATCAACAAGCCGCAGGTCGCGATGTCCGACGTGACCTTGCCGTTACCGAGCCCGTATGGTCGCCACCGGTCCGAGAATCACCCACCCCATACCGGGTGGATGAGAGGAGGAAAGATGACGACCACCATGAAGAAGCTCGCCGTCCGCGCCGGAGTCATCGGCGCCCTGGCCGTGGCACCTTTCGGAGTCGCCACCGCGACCGCGTCGGCCGACACCGGCCACAACTGGGATGCTGTCGCACAGTGCGAGAGCGGCGGAGACTGGGGCATCAGCACGGGCAACGGCTACTACGGCGGCCTGCAGTTCACGCAGTCCACGTGGGAGGCCAACGGCGGCTACGGCAATCCGGCCAACGCCTCGCGCGAGGAGCAGATCCGCGTCGCGGAGAACACCCTGGCCACCCAGGGCCCCGGCGCCTGGCCGGTCTGCGGCCAGTACCTCTGAGGGCAACGACCTGTATGAGTGACGCCGCGCCATACGCGTGACGACGAGGGGGCGATCCACGTGGTGGGTCGCCCCCTTTTCGCGTGTCGTGGCCTCGGCGCGCGGTCTCGAGCACCGGGCATCGGAGCCCGTCAGGGCCGGCCGTCGCCCGAACGATCGGCGACGACGCCGGGTCCGGCCGGGTCCACCGCATCGGCGCGGGTGACCAGCCGCGCCACCAGCGGAAACACCAGAACGGTCGTGGCCCCGGCCGCCACCAGGGTGGAGGCCAGTGTCGACGACATCAGCTCCGCCGCAACAGCCACCTGCGTGACGGCGACGATGATCGGCAATCCCGTCGCGGCGTACAGCGCCAGCTGCACGCGTTCCCGGCCCACCCGCAGACTCGCCTCATGGGTGATCGTGCGTTCGGCGATCCATACCGGAAGCCCGCGCGCCACCCCGATTCCCAGCACCAGCAGAAGCCACACCAGCGGCTGCGAGATCACCGCGCTGGGATCGATGTTCATGCCCGAGGTCACGAAGAAGGCCGGGATCAGCATGCCGAAACCGATGGTCTCCAACCGTTCCACGACCGTCGTCCCTTGAGGCAGCAGGCGGCGCAACACGATTCCCGCCGCGAAGGCACCCAGCACCACGTCAAGATCAAAGACCGCGGCCACGGCCATCAGGGCCGCGAGCAGCGCCACCACCACCCGCACGGGTAGCTGGAAGGTGCCGCCGTTCATCTCCTCGACGGCCGCACGCAGGGCCGGGATGTGGGCCGCATGACGCGGAACGGCCGCGATGACCACCGCGGCCGCAGCGAACAACACCAGCACGAACGCCGCCGACCCTGCACTACGGCTGGTCAACAGCAACGACATGGCGATGATCGGGCCCAGTTCGCCGACGGCGCCGTGCGACATCACCGCACGCCCCAACGGCTGATCGAGAAGACCGTCGGACTTGATGATCGGCAGCAAAGTCCCGAGTGCCGTCGACGTCATTGCGATGGCGATCGCGACATGGGCGGAGAAGTCGCCGATACCGGTGAGCACGGCCACCACCGCGGTCGCGATGAGCAGACTGATCAGCCAGGTACCGCCCGCCACCGCACCCGGCTTGCCGCGCAACAGGTGCGGGTCCAACTCGAATCCGGCGAGCAGGAACAGCATGCCCAGACCCAACTGACTGACCGCCGAGACCGACGCCGGGTCGCCGAAATCGAGAAGGTGCGGACCCACCACCATGCCGAGCACCAGAAGGACGACCACCTCCGGCACATACCGGCGGGTTGCGCGTGCCACCAGCGGAGCGATCACCGCGGCCAGGGCGATCCAGAACAAGGTGACGGCGCTGGTGCGGTCGGGACTGACCGCGGCCTCGGCGAGTGTGAGCACCCGCATCATCCTGCCGCAGGCGGCGAGTCCGGGTGCAGTCGATGGTCCTGCAGGGCCCCGGTGTCTGTGCCTAAGATTGCCCATGTCCTCCCCCAGCACGCCGACGACGGCGGGCCCTGACGTCGACCCGTCCGTCCAGCCCGGAGCCGACCGGTGCACGTTGTCGATGTCGCTGCTGATGACGCCGGACCTGGCGAATTTCGCCGGGAACGTGCACGGCGGAGCACTGCTGAAACTCCTCGACCAGGTCGCCTACGCCTGTGCCAGTCGGTACTCGCGGCACTACGCCGTCACGCTGTCGGTGGATCGGGTCATCTTCCGCGAACCGATCCGCGTCGGGGAACTGCTGATCCTGTCGGCGTCGGTCAATTTCACCGGCCGCACGTCCATGGAGGTCGGCATCCGGGTGGAGACCGAGTCGATCCAGACCGGGGAGCGCCGTCATACCAACAGCTGCTACTTCACGATGGTCGCGATGGGCGACGACGGTCGCCCCATCGAGGTACCGCAGCTGAATCCGCAGACACCGGTGGCCCAGCGACGATTCGCCGAGGCGAAGGCGCGCCGCGAGGCGCTGCGCTCAGCGCAGTGAGTTCACCAGTGCCGCTGCATATCAGCCGCGATCGGCGCCGTTGTCGGCATCTCCGTCGCTTGAATCCAGCGCGGATCCTTCCAGCGCACTGACGGCGATCCCGTACGGGAGGAAGCGGACCCGGCGCTTGGGGTCGGTGTTGTGCTGATTGGCGCGCAGCGCGTCGATCTCACTGGAGAACACCTGCTCGACTCGGGCACCGCCCGGCTCGTCGACGACGAACACGGCCCACACGCCGGCGCCGGCCTCGCCGGCGGTCTTCGGCTGGGGTGCGGACCGTCGCGCCGACGATCCCTCCATGAACGTCGAGAACACACTCGCCGCACCGGGTTCGGACATCGCACGTCCGAAGACCTGCCGCAGCCCTTCCCCGGCTTCCCGCGCGAAGCGGTCGAAATCCTCGGGATCGAATCCGAAGGGTCCGTTCTGACCAGCCATCGAGGGCCTCCCTTGTCGCGGCCCGGCATCGGTGACAGGCATCTACTGCGATCCAGTGTGCCGACGGACGAGCGACTTCGCCACCACATGGCGGGGCCGGCCGGGTTCGGATCCGAGTGCCGCAGTGGTGTGCTGCTCATCGTCGGATGCGAACCCGCGCTGTTTCTCTGAATCCCCCCGGGTTTCGTGCCGCTTCCTTTTGAGTCAGGAAGGATGAGCGGTATGCCCAAGAAGATTGATCCGGAGGTCAAGGCGCGTGCGTTGCGGATGTTGGCCGAGCATGGCGGGGA